>JASGDS010000344.1:0-3705 GCA_047607025.1 Microbacterium sp. | reverse complement strand
GGTTGAGATCCCAGTTGACGACCGTCATGAGGCCGGTGTCCGGGTCGTAGTAGAGGTACGAGTTGTTGCCTGGCCCATCGATGTCATCCGAGTTGCCGACGAGGTCCTGGAAGGCGAGGTAGGTCGCAAACTCGTTCACGTCGAGGTGCTCGGACAGCTCGCTCGCGAAGGTCTCGTCGTCCGATTCGTTGATCCACTTCAGGAAGGAGATCAGCGGGGTGAGGTCGTCATCGCCTCCCTCCTGATCGAAGACGTCATCGTAGTCCGACTCCTCATCGCCGCGGTAGCTGTAGTCGCCGTCGGCGTCGGCCTTATAGAGCAGTCCGTCTCCGAGCGCCGTCTGCATCCACTCATCATCGGGGTTCTCGACGACGAGTCGCAGCACCTCATCCGAGCCTTGCGCGCTGAAGCGCACCGCGATGGCAGGCTCGGTGGCGAGCCCCGCCTGACCCAGCAGATCGAGGGAGACCGCCTCATTGAGTGATGTCTCGGAGTTGTTTGCGCGCACGACGAACTCCGTGGACCCGTCGAGGTTCTGCCCGTCGACGTACTTGTCGAGCCGGATGATCCAGGGCAGGTCCTGCGGATTCTGCGAACTGAGGTCGGCATCCGCATCCTCCGACAGGCTGCGCAGCGTCGAGTTGCCCTTGAGCTTGAGGCCGACGTTCTCGAAGGTGGTGCCGTCGATCACCACGGTCGCCGAGATCCACTCCTTGTCCTCCGAGTTGAGGTAGGCGTCGATGAGGCCGTCGTAGTCGTCCTGGTCGTACGTCACCGAGAACGAGTGGACCGTGGAGGAGTCCCAGATCCCGGATTCTGACGCGGTCGCAGATGATGTGCTCGTAGCACCGCCAGCAGTCGCGCTCTCGGCCGAGCAGGCGGCGAGCGCAGTGGCAGCGATCGCAATGAGGACGAGCGCGGTGGTACGACGGCGGAACGGTGCCATCTTTGGATGACACCACGCCTGCCTATGCGCAGCGCATCAACGGACGACGCGGCCGCCGTGAACCGGCTCGACTCACGACAGCGACGAGATGATGCGTGCCAGGCCGAACTCGAACGCCTCGTCGACGTCGCCTGTGAGACGGAACGCGCCGTGCAGCGGGATCTGAGCGCAATGGGCAGGGCGACCGGCGACATCCGCGGTCTGATCCTCACCCACGGCGACAGCGACCACATCGGCTTCGCTGAGCGGCTGCGCACCGACGCCGGTGTGCCGGTGCTCGTGCACGCCGCCGATGCCGAGCGGGCTCGAACGGGCGAGAAGCCGAAGACGCCGATGGGTCCGTTGCGGTTCGGCGCGACCGTGGGGTTCTTCGCCTACGGGCTGCGCAAGGGTGCCCTGCGCACGCGCTACGTAAGCGAGGTGACGGAGATCGCGGATGGCGACCATCCGGCACTGCCAGGCGACCCCGTGATCATCGGCATGCCCGGCCACTCGCCCGGCAGCGTGGCGGTGCACTTGCCCGGCGTGCGTGCGGTGTGCGTGGGTGATGCGCTCACGACCAGACATGTGCTGACGGGGCGCGTCGGCGGGGCGCCCGCGCCGTTCACCGACGAGCCCGCCGTGGCGGACGACTCGCTCGATCGGCTCGCGGCGCTCGATGTCGACTGGGTGCTGCCCGGGCACGGTGCGCCGTGGCGTGGTTCCGCGGGCGACATCGTCGCCCAGGTGCGATCCGCCTGACGGTACCAGAATCAGGCAAGACTGGTACCATTGGCTCATGGCGATGAACCTCAGGCTTCGAGACGATGCGGCAGCCGCACTGCGCGCGGAATCGGAGCGCACCGGCCTCAGCCAGCAGGAGATCCTGCGTCGCGCGGTCGACGAGCACCTCGGGCTCGTGCCCTTTCCCAAGCGCAATCCCTGGCCCGATTGGGTTGAGCCGCCGAGTGAGTCGTTCCGCGATATCGAGCCCATCCTGAAGCCGAAGGCGGGAGAGAAGCCCCTCTCCGAAGTTCTCATCGAACTTCGCGAAGAGCGGCTGCACTGATGCACATCTACCTCGATTCCAGCGCGCTTGTGAAACGAGTGTCCGCCGAGGAGTGGCAGCCGCAGTTTCGTGCTGCGCTCGCGGCGGCTGTCGACGCTGGCGCCATTCTGACGGCGTCCGCGCTCGCGCGAGTCGAAGTGTCGCGGGCGCTGCGCACGAAGATCGATGCCGAGTCGCTGGACGTGCTGACACGAGCCTATCGGGAGGCGATGGACGGAATCGGGATCGCACCGATGACGGCGCCGATTCTGGAGAGTGCGCGCATCATCGGGCCGCCCGTGCTGCGCTCGCTCGACGCCATCCATCTCGCCACGGCGATCGCCCTCGGCGTTGACGAGGTCTGGACCTACGACGACCGCATGGCCGTCGTCACGGAAGAGATGGGCATCCCTGCCCGCATGCCAGGGCGCGTGGTTAGCTGAGTCCTTCGACAGGCTCAGGAACCGGGACAGGCTCAGGAACCGGGACAGGCTCAGGAACCGGGACAGGCTCAGGAACCGGCTGGGCGAGGCCGATGGATAGACTGGAGACTTGCGTCCGTGATCTGACGCGAACCCCATCCGACCATTGGAGCCACCGTGGCCGAGCAGTCTCGCCTCGACAAAGTCATCGCCCTCGCCCGTCACCGCGGGTTCGTGTTTCAAGCGGGTGAGATCTATGGCGGATCCCGGTCGGCGTGGGACTACGGCCCCCTCGGCACCGAGCTGAAGGAGAACATCCGGCGCCAGTGGTGGCAGACGTTCGTGCGCGGCCGCGGCGACATGGTCGGCCTCGACTCCTCGGTCATCCTGCCCACCAAGGTGTGGGAGGCATCCGGTCACGTCGCCACGTTCACCGACCCGCTCGTCGAGTGCCTGCAGTGCCACAAGCGGCACCGCGAAGACCACCTCATCGAGGCGTATGTCGCCAAGAAGGGCCGCGAACCAGAGAGGGGGATGGCCGACATCGCCTGCCCCGACTGCGGCACGCGCGGCAAGTGGACAGAGCCGAAGTCGTTCTCCGGCCTCGTGAAGACCTACCTCGGTGTCGTCGACGACGAGAGCTCGCTGTACTACCTGCGCCCGGAGACCGCTCAGGGTATCTTCGTGAACTTCGCGAACGTCGTCACCGCGTCGCGCAAGAAGCCGCCGTTCGGCATCGGCCAGGTGGGCAAGGCGTTCCGCAATGAGATCACGCCCGGCAACTTCATCTTCCGCACGCGTGAGTTCGAGCAGATGGAGATCGAGTTCTTCGTGCCGCCGGCCGAAGCGTCCTCGTGGTTCGATCACTGGGTCGAAGCGTGCTGGAACTGGTTCGTCGACCTCGGCATCGACCCGGCGAACATGCGTCGTTTCGACGTGCCGGATGGCGAGCGCGCGCACTACTCCGACCGCACGATCGACGTGGAGTACGAATTCGGGTTCGTCGGCAGCGGCTGGGGCGAGCTCATGGGCATCGCGAACCGCACCGACTTCGACCTGTCGAACCACATCGAGCACTCGGGGTCGAGCCTGTCGTACTTCGATCAGGCGACGGGTGAGAAGTACGTGCCGTACGTGATCGAGCCATCCTTCGGTCTCACCCGTTCGATGATGGCGTTCCTCGTCGATGCCTACCGCGAGGAGGAGGTGCCGAACGCCAAGGGCGGTACAGACACCCGCACGGTGCTCGGCCTCGACCCGCGGCTCGCGCCGGTCAAGGTCGCCGTGCTTCCGCTGTCGCGCAACGAGCG
>JASGDS010000343.1:0-3679 GCA_047607025.1 Microbacterium sp. | reverse complement strand
GATGTGGATCTCGGGGCTCGATGCGCTGCGCAAGCCGCTGCTGCACCTGCACACACAGGCGAACGTCGAACTGCCGTGGAACGACATCGACTTCGACTTCATGAACCTGAACCAGGCCGCGCACGGCGACCGCGAGTTCGGGTACATCCAGACGCGCCTCGGCGTCGCGCGCAAGACTGTCGTCGGCCACGTGTCGAATCCCGCCGTTCTGCAGCAGGTGGAGGACTGGCAGCGGGCATCCGCCGGATGGCAGGCGTCGCGCACCCTGAAGCTCGCGCGCTTCGGCGACAACATGCGCAACGTCGCCGTCACCGAGGGCGACAAGACCGAGGCCGAGCTGCGCTTCGGCGTCTCGGTCAACACCTGGGGCGTGAACGAGCTCGCCGATGCCGTCGCCCAGGCGACAGACGCGCAGGTCGACGCGCTCGTCGAGGAGTACATCGCGTCGTACGACGTCGCCCCCGAGCTGCTGCCTGGCGCCGAGCGTCACCCGTCGCTGCGGGATGGCGCCGCGATCGAAGTCGGGCTGAGGTCCTTCCTCGAGGAAGGCGGGTTCGGTGCCTTCACCACGAACTTCGAAGACCTCGGTGCAGTGACGCAGCTGCCTGGCCTCGCCGTGCAGCGGCTCATGGCCGAGGGCTACGGCTTCGGCGCGGAGGGCGATTGGAAGACGGCCATCCTGGTGCGCATCGCGAACGTCATGGGCTCGGGCCTGCCGGGTGGTGCGAGCCTCATGGAGGACTACACCTACGACCTCGTCGCGGGCGACGAGAAGATCCTCGGGGCGCACATGCTCGAGGTGTCGCCGTCACTGACCACGGCGAAGCCTCGTCTCGAGGTGCACGCGCTCGGCATCGGCGGCAAGGACGACCCCGTGCGGCTGGTCTTCACCGCCGACCCGGGGCCCGCGCTCGTCGTCGCGCTGAGCGACATGCGCGACCGCTTCCGCCTCACCGCGAACGTCGTCGAGAACGTCGAGGCGCCCGACCTGCCGAAGCTGCCCGTCGGCCGTGCGATCTGGAAGCCGCAGCCCGACTTCGCGACCTCCGCCGCGTGCTGGCTCGCCGCCGGCGCCGCGCACCACACGGTCATGACGACCGCGGTCGGCATCGAGGTGTTCCGCGACTTCGCCGAGATCGCGAAGACCGAGCTGCTCGTCATCGAAGACGGCACGACCGTGCGCGGGTTCCAGAAGGAGCTGCGTTGGAACCAGGCGTACTACCGGCTCGCGCAGGGGCTCTGACCTCCTCCTTCTCGCCTGAAGGCGTGCACTTGCTTGGCTCCCTGCGTTCCCGAACGCGGGCACGTTCGAGACGCCCGCATCGGCGGCGCGCTGCTGCTGGCGGGCGCGCTCGGTTCGCTCGCGGCCGTGGTCATCGGGCTCGCGCCGGGCGACGCCGTCGGCGATCGCGCGCTCAGGAGAGGCTGACGCGTGGGATGCTTGGTCGATGAGACTCATGGTGGTGCGGCATGCGAAGGCCGCGTGGCCCGGCGGAGTCGCCGACATCGACCGGCCGCTTGCTCCCCGAGGCATCACGGAGGCGCGGGAGCTCGGGGTCGACCTCGCCGAGCGCAAGTCGGTGCCGGATGCCGCACTCGTCTCGCCCGCGCTGCGCACGCGCCAGACATGGGATCTGATGAAGGCGTCGTGGGCGGACGGCCCGCGCCCTGTCATCGACGACAAGATCTACGAGGGCGGCGCGTGGCGCCTTCTGAACGCGATCCGTTCACGAGGGGGCATCTGGCCATCCCTCATGCTCGTCGGTCACAACCCCGGCGTGCTCGATCTCGTCGAAGCGCTCGCGACCGACATCGAGAGGGTGCCGATGAACTTTGCGCCCGCGACGCTGGTCGTGCTCGAGTTCGACCTCGACTCGTGGTCGACGCTCGAGCCGGACACGGGCGACGTGGTGCGCGTGCGCGCGGCTCGCTAGGGCAGGGTGTGGCCGGCGGCCGTGAAGAGCCGGTACCACTCCTCGCGGCTCAGCCGCAGGTCGCTGCCGGCCGCGGCCGAGCGCACTCGGTCGGGGCTCGTCGTGCCGACGACGACCTGGATGTCGGCGGGATGGCGCGTCAGCCACGCCACCGCGATCGCGTCTGCATCGACCTCGTATCGCGCGGCGAGCTCGTCGAGCACGTCGTTCAGCTCGGCGTAGTTCTCGCGGTCGCCGACGAACGGCCCGCGGAAGAAGCCCTGCTGGAACGGCGACCAGGCCTGCAGCGTGATGCCGTTGAGCCGCGCGTACTCCAGCAGTCCGCCATCCCGGTCGATCGACTGATCGAGGCCATCCATGTTCGCGGCCACCCCCTGCGCGAACAGGTTGGCGTGCGCGATGCTCAGCTGCACCTGGTTCGCCACGAGCGGCTGGGCGACCGAGCGCTGCAGCAGTTCGATCTGCCCCGGCGTCTGGTTCGAGACGCCGAAATGACGCACCTTGCCCGCATCGTGAAGCGTCTGGAAGGCGCCCGCGATCTCGTCCGGCTCCATCAGCGTGTCCGGACGGTGCAGCAGCAGGATGTCGAGGTAGTCGGTCTTGAGCGCTGCGAGCGAGGTGTCGACCGAGGCGAGGATGTGCTCGGCGGAGAAGTCCCAGAAGCCGTTGCGAATGCCGACCTTCGACTGGATGACGATCTCTTCGCGCTCGGTCGGCGACAGCCTGATCGCCTCGCCGAAGCGCCGCTCGCACGCGTGGTCGCCGCCGTAGATGTCGGCGTGATCGAACATGTCGATCCCCGCCTCGCGCGAGGTGTCGTAGAGCGCACGGATGTCGGCATCCGACATGTCGCGGATGCGCATGCACCCGAGCACGATGCTCGATGCGGTCAGGTCAGCGCGGGGAATGGCGGTCGTCTTCATACGACCATCCTTTCAGGCGACCTGTCCCTTCTCGATTCGGATGGTGCGGGCGGCGAGTTCGTCGACGTCGGCGGTGTCGTGCGAGACGAGGATGGCGGTGCGGCCGGCGAGCACACGGGCCAGCAGCGTGCGCATCGCCGGCGCTGCGTCCTGATCGAGCGCCGAAAGCGGCTCGTCGAGCAGCAGGATGGCCGGCTCGGCCGCCAGCGCGCGCGCGAGCGCGACGCGCTGAGCCTGACCGCCCGAGAGCTCGGTGGCTTTTCGCGGGGCGAAATGGGTGGCGTCCACCTCGGCGAGCCAGTGGTCGGCCCGCGCGCGGGCCTCGCGTCGGGCCGCACCCTGGGCCCGCGGGCCGAAGGCGACGTTCTCGCGCACGGTCAGGTGCGGGAAGAGCAGCGTCTGCTGCGGCAGCAGCGCGACCCCACGTCGGTGTGGCGGGATGGCGGTGACGTCGGCGTCGTCGATGACGATGCTGCCGCCATCCGGCCGGAGGAGCCCCGCGACGAGGTCGAGCAGCGTCGACTTGCCCGCGCCGTTCTGGCCGGTGACCGCCACCGTCTCGCCGCGCACGACCTCGAGGGTCAGCTCGACATCGCGGTCGTCGACCCGCACACTCTGCAGCCGGAGGAAGGTCATGACGCCGCGCCCCTGACGCCCTGCGGGTGGGCTGACGTTCGGCGGGCGTAGACGGCGATTTGGGTCGCCCCGTGTCCGTGCGACCGCTGAGCGTCAGGTGTGGTCGGGCCGGGGTACGCGCTGACGTTCTGCGGTTGGGCTGACGCGTCGCGGGCGGATGCCGCCACTGCGACCGCGAAGTGTCCG
>JASGDS010000342.1:0-30355 GCA_047607025.1 Microbacterium sp. | reverse complement strand
GGAACCGGCGGTCAGCCAGACGTGTCAGCGGCGCTGGCGGATGGCGGCGCGCACGCGTGCCACGAGCGCGGTCGGGTTCTGAAGCAGCCCGGCGGTCACCTCGATGACGATCCAGCCCGCGGCGCGCAGCGCGGCCGCGCGCTCGACGTCGGCCGCATACTGTGAGCCGTGAAGGAGGCCGTGGTACTCGATCGCGATCTTGAGATCGGGGTAGGCGAGGTCGACACAGGCGAGGACACGGCCGATGTCATCGAAGACGTCGTGATTCAGTGCGGGTTCGGGCAGGTGAGCCCGAACGAGCTCGAAGCGCAGGTACGACTCCCTGATCGACCAGGAGTCTTCGCGAACGAGCGGTGCGGCCTCGCGCAGCAGCGGGTTGCCGATGCGCTTGCCCGCGTCGATGGCGGCGTGCAGCTGTTCGCGTGTGGCGAGCGCGGGCTTTCCCGCATTCGGCCGGCCGAAGCCCGTGCGCCAGACGCGACAGAAGAAGTCGCCCAGAGCGACGAGGTAGCGAAGCGAGTGCTGCCGGCCCATCGATGCCCAGGCGCTGGCCGGGGAGGCGACCGCAATGCCGTCGACGACGCGGATGGTCGTCGTCGCCGGGTTCATCCGGTGCCCGACGACCCCGACCATCCGCGGGATCGGATCGGTGCCGAACACGCCGACATGGATGTCGGGAAGCGGATCATCCGCCCTCAAGACATCGCAGAGCGGGCCGCGATACCAGGCGATGGCGGAGTCGCAGACGAGGAACTGATTCGGTGGCATCCGTTTCGAGTACGCGAGGGAGAGCAGCCGCTGCAACTCGAGTGAGCGGGCGAAAGGGTCCTCGATGCGGAGGGCGTCGTCGAGGAACTCCTCTCGGAATCGCATGCCGGCGAAATGAGTGTGAAGATCGCGGCCGCGCAGGCGGCTCCGCGACACACCGAGGGCCTGCGCGTCCGTCGTGCGAAACGCCCGGCCGAGGGCCGGAGGAAGGTCGAGTGAAGTCGTCATACGCAGAGGCTGACAGGTTTTCGCGGCCCCGTGTCGGCCATCCACAGGCAGATTCGACGACACGCCGCAGATCGGTGACTGTGAGCGGGAGGTCGGTGTGATCTCCCGCCGCCACGCCCCGCCGTTCCTGTCGCAGTTTCTGCGCCACCCCCCTGTTGCGGTCGCACCTTTGGCGGCTTTTGGGGCCGGATGGTCGCAGAAAGTGCCACGGGAACCGGGAGGGACCGCAGAAAGTGCGACGGGCCCTTCGACAGGCTCAGGAGCCGGGGCGAGGTCAGGAGCAGGCGGTGAGGCGGTACAGGCGCAGGGGGCCGTCGGAGGCGACCACCTCGAAGCCGGGCGTGTCGTCGGTGATCGCGAACCCCGCGAAGGTGGCGGCCACACGGCCGAAGACTGGCCTTGCGCCGTCCTCGAGCACGAGCACGTCGTGCACGCCCAGGCGCTGCGCCGCCTGGCACACGGCAGGGTTGGTCGCCGCCTCTCGCAGATGATCGGCCATGAGCGACTGATCCGCCGTCTGCTGGCCCATCCAGTTGCCGGGCAGGGAACGGAAGAGCACGTTGAGGTCGGCGATCGGGTACGCGGCCGCGCTGCCATCGAAGGGGTTGTTGGCGACGACCTCGTTCGGGCCGACGATGGCCGCAGCCTCTCGCGCGAACGCGAGTTCCCGCGGCGAGAGCCACTGCGCATCCGACTGCTCGGTGATCACGTGCACCATGCCCGATCGCACCCGCAGCGCTCCCTCCACGCCGACGCTGACGACGATCATGCCCGCCACCATCACCACGGCGGCGGCCGCGGCCACGACGCCCTGCGCGCTGCGGACGAGCGCGGAGACGCGCACGGCGATCTCGCGGATGGCCAGCGCCATCAGCGGGATGCCGACGACTGCTCCTGCGGCCTGCATCCGCGTGGCATCGGTGTACCAGAAGCCCACGAGATAGCTGCGCAGGGTGTGCGGCCCTGTGCCTGGCATCGCGGCGCAGACGATGTACGCCACCCCGAGCAGCACCCAGCCGCCGATCCACCACCGCGACCGGCGCACGAGCAGCGCGGCGACCATCCCGATCAGGGTCAGTGCACCCAGCGCACGCTGCAGCCCCGACGTCGTGCCGAACAGCACCCAGTCGCGCACCGCTTCGCCCGGCGTCTGGAACGCCGGCCAGGTATCGACCTCGACCGTGCGCCGCAGGAACGATGTGTCGTGCAGCACCGCCCACAGCACCGCCACCACACCGACCAGCACCACGTGACCAGCGACGCGTACCGGCACCAGACCCGTGCGTCGCAGCAGCCGGTCGAGCGTTGCGAGCACGAACGGCAGCACGATCACGCCCAGGGTGAAGGCGCTGTTGGGCTGAGCGAACACGAATGCGACGGGCACGAGCGCGAGCAGCGTCCAGGCGGCAGCGCGCGGCATCCCGATCGGGCGTCGATCGCCGAGAGAGCGCAGCACGCGCACGGTCACGATGACGGCCGCAGGCAGCAGCGCATAGCCGAAGAGGTTGGAGTAGAGCAGCCCGAAGGTGACGAAGCCGATGGGGAAGGCGGCGGGCAGGAACGACAGCGCGCACGCCGCGAAACCGACGAGCCGCGAACGCCCGAAGAGCTCACGGGTGAGCGCCGCGATTCCGAGCGGCCACACCACGAGCACGAGGGCGAGCACGGCCCCGTTGACGGCGGCAGGGATGCTCGCGCCCGTCAGCTCGGCGGTCAGCGCGACGAGGCCGTGCCAGGCGGCGGGGTAGAAGTGCCCGCCGCTCGTGCCGTCGAGCAGCCCGACATCGAGAGATGAGAAGTCGCCCGTCGACATGAGCCACTTGATGGCGGACAGATGCCACAGCGTGTCGTACTCATACGACGGCGCCTCGGCGCCCGGGATGTGCCGCACATAGACGATCGCGACGACCAGGGCGTTCACGACGAGGCCGGCGCACCGCCATCCGATGGCCGCGGTCGGACGGACGGGCCGCAGGAGCAGGCCGGGCGAGCGATGCGTCAGGCGATGGATGGCCAACGCCACGGCGCACGCCACCACCCCGCAGCCGAGGAAGGACACGACGGTGAACGGCACACCGAGCAGGCCGAACACGACCGCCCCCGCCCCGATGATCGCCGTCGTCGCGATCGGCGCGAAGCCGAGCGCGGCGGTCGGCCTCAGGCCCAGCAGCCAGCAGGCGATGCCCCCGGGCGCATACAGCAGCACTGTGAAGACCAGGAACGGCCAGAGAGCCGGAAGCCAGGCACTCACAAGGTCGACCACGCTCCTCACCCTACCCGCGGCGCCCGATAGGCTCGAGGAGTGACCACCGCCGCCTCTGCATCCGTCGGCGCGCCTGGCACCCCGCGGCGATACCTTCACTCGCTGTGGCTGCTGTCTTCGCGCGATCTCCGGGTTCGCTATGCGACCAGCTGGCTCGGCTACCTGTGGAGCGTGCTCGACCCGCTCGTGATGACGGTCATCTACTGGTTCGTCTTCACCCGGGTGTTCCACCGGGTGGGGCCGGAGCCCTACATCGTGTTCCTCATCTCGGCGATGCTGCCGTGGATGTGGTTCAAGCAGTCGATCAACGACTTCACGACGGCGTTCAGCAAGGATGGCAAACTCGTCCGCTCCACGAACATCCCTCGGTCGATCTGGGTGAACCGCATCGTGCTGTCGAAGGGCATCGAGTTCCTCTGCTCGATTCCCGTCATCGTGCTGTTCGCGGTCTTCGGCGGCGCCCAGGTGCACTGGCAGCTCATCCTCTTCCCCGTGGCGATCGTGCTGCAGGGCGTGCTGCTGGTGGGGATGGGCCTCGTGCTCGCTCCACTGTGCACGCTGTTCAGCGACCTGGAGCGCACGACGAAGCTCATCCTTCGCGCGCTGTTCTATGCGACGCCGATCATCTACTCGATCGACAGGCTGCCCGGCGGGTTCGAGACGGCCGCGGCGTTCAACCCGCTCGCGGGGATCGTGTCGCTGTACCGCGTCGGCTTCTTCCCCGAGGACTGGAACACCCTCGCCGTCACGGTGAGCGCGGTCATGAGCGTGGCCATCCTCGCCCTCGGCGTGTTCGTCTTCAGGCGGCTCGAGCCCGCCGTGCTGAAGGAGCTGTGACCATGGTTGCTGAGCCTGTCGAAGCGGCGATCGTGGTGGATGGTCTCGGCGTGCGGTTCCGCAGGTCCAGACGCGGGCGCCGCAGCATCAAGGCGATGTTCGCGAGCTCCCGCCGCAAGATGCCATCGGGTGAGTTCTGGGCGCTGCGCGACGTGTCGTTCCGCGTCTCGCAGGGCGAGGCGATCGGCGTGATCGGACGCAACGGCCAGGGCAAGTCGACGCTGCTGAAGCTCGTGGCCGGCGTGCTGCTGCCCGACGAGGGACACGTCGAGGTGAACGGCGACGTGGCGCCGCTGATCGAGATCACGGGCGGATTCTCCGGCGGCCTCACGGTGCGCGAGAACACCCGGCTCGCCGCGGGCCTGCACGGGATGTCGAAGGCCGAGATCACGGCGCGCTACGACGAGATCATCGACTTCGCCGAGCTGCGCGACTTTCAGGACACCGCCTACAAGCACCTCTCTAACGGCATGAAGGTGCGGCTCGCGTTCGCCGTCGTCTCGCGGCTGCCCGCGCCCATCGTGCTCGTCGACGAAGTGCTCGCCGTCGGCGACAAGGCATTCAGGGCGAAGTGCTACGCCCGCATCGACGAGATGCTCGCCGAGGGGCGCACGCTGTTCTTCGTCAGCCACAGCGAGAAGGATCTCGAGCGCTTCTGCACGCGCGGTCTGTACATCCGAGACCATCGCCTCGTGATGGATGCCCCGATCGGTGAGGTCATCGCCCGGTACAACCTCGACATCGGCGCCCCCGCTCCCGGTTCCTGAGCCTGTCGACAGGCTCAGGGACCGCTTCGACGGGCTCAGGGACCCCTTCGACAGGCTCAGGGACCAAGGTAGTGCGACGGGAAGCGGATGCCCAACTGCGTGCGGTAGTCTCGCCCGAGTGTCAGACAGGCCCCAGACGAACGCGCGCGATGAGCGGG
Source organism: Microbacterium sp. (assembly GCA_047607025.1). GTDB lineage: Bacteria > Actinomycetota > Actinomycetes > Actinomycetales > Microbacteriaceae > Microbacterium. The sequence goes on along the minus strand of JASGDS010000342.1, from coordinate 25,334 downwards.
GCACACGGCACGAGATCCAGGCGCTGCGCGCCGTCGCCGTGCTGTCCGTCGTCGTGTACCACGTGTGGCCGGCCGCCCTTCCCGGCGGGTACGTCGGCGTCGACATCTTCTTCGTCATCTCGGGGTTCCTGATCACCTCGCACCTCGTGCGCGAGGTGCACCGCACGGGCACGATCAAGCTCACCCAGTTCTGGGCGCGCCGCATCCGGCGCCTGCTTCCCGCCTCGCTCACGGTGCTGGCGGTGTGCACGGCGGCGACCCTGCTGCTGCCGTGGGGCCAGTGGTTCCAGAACTGGAGAGAGATCGGCAGCGCCGCGCTCTACGTCGAGAACTGGCGTCTGGTCAGCGACTCCGTCGACTACCTTGCCGCCGAGAACGTGCCGAGCCTCGTGCAGCACTTCTGGTCGCTGTCGGTCGAAGAGCAGTTCTACATCGCCTGGCCGCTGCTCATCCTGCTCGCCCTCCTCCTCACCCGCCGGCACACGGGCATCCGGCGCACGCTGGGGATCGCCCTCGGCATCGTCTTCGTGCTGTCGCTTCTGACCTCCGTCGTCTGGACGCACCGTGCGTCCGCCGGCGCCTACTTCTCCACCGCGACGAGGGCATGGGAGTTCGCCGCGGGAGGCCTCCTCGCCTTCCTGCCGACGCTGCCGCAGCTGGCACGGACCGAGCGTGTGCGCACCGGCGTGCATCTTGCGGCCAGCTGGGGCGGACTCGCGCTCATCGCCGCAGCTCTCGCCTTCTTCACCGAGTCGATGTCGTTTCCCGGGGTGATCGCGCTGCTGCCCGTGCTGGGCGCGGCGGCCTTCATCTGGGCCGAGCAGAGCAACAGCCGGCTGAGCCCGACCGTGGCGGGCGGCGTCGCCCCCGTGCAGTTCATCGGCGACGTCTCCTATTCCGTCTACCTGTGGCACTGGCCGCTCGTCATTCTCTTCCCCGTGCTGAGCGGCGACGATGCAGGCCTCGTCGGCGGCCTGGCGATCGTGGGTGCGAGCCTTGTGCTCGGGTGGCTGTCGAAGCGCTTCATCGAAGACCCGTTCCGCACGGCGTCGCGCTGGCGTCCTCGTCGCCGCAGCTACGGCTTCGCCGCGAGCGGGATGGCCGCCGTCGCCGTCGCGTGCCTCGCCGCCACGCTCGTGGTGGATGTCAAGACGGCGGCAGCGGAGGAGACGACGGAGTTCACCTCGGTGGCGCAGCTGCAGGATGCCGTCGCTGAAACCCTCACCACACGGACCTGGCCCTTCCCCGATCAGCTGCCCAACCGCGACGCATTCGTGGACGAATGGATCAAGGACGACTGCAAGGACGTCGACACCGACGAGGCGCGCGAGCGCTGCGTCTACGGCGATCCGGATGCCGACAAGACGATCGTGCTCGTCGGCGATTCGTTCGCCACGCACTTCCTGCCGGCGCTGCGCGAGGCGTTCGGCGACGACTACCGCATCGAGGTGATGACGCTGGGCGAGTGCCCGCCCGCGACCTTCTCCGTGCGCACGGTCGGCGTCGACACGGAGTTCACCGAGTGCGCGACGCACAACGCGCACAATATCGAGCTGCTGACGGCCGACCCGCCAGACCTCATCATCGCGTCAGACACGACGGCGGGCTCCTACGGCAGGATGCTCGTCGACGGCGATCGTGCCACGCGCGTCGCCGCCTACCGTCAGGGCGTGCACGACGGGTTCGCTCAGCTTCAGGGCACGGGCGTCGGCGCCGTCGTCGTGCTGGAGAGCCCGCCCAAGGCGAACTGCGCCGCCAACGGCATCCTGTCGTCGCCACAGGACTGCGCACCCGACCTGGACACGAACCGGACATTCGAGCTGCAGCAGGCGAAGTTCGACGAGGCCGCGTCGCTCGGCATTCCCGTCGTCGACACGACGCCGTGGCTGTGCACCGACGACGGCATCTGTCCTGACCAGGTCGGCACGACCCTCATGAAGGCCGACGGCGCCCATTTCACCGAGGAGTTCTCCCAGGACCTCGGCGGCATTCTCCGCACCGCCATCCTCGACGCGATCGGCTGATCAGACGCCCGCCGCGATCGCGGCATCCAGCAGCGTGCGCGCCCGACTCTGGAACGTGTGCTCGGCACGGACGCGCGCCGAGATCGCCGCGAGCTCTTCGTGGGAGCCGAACAGGCCATCCAGATCGCCGCTCAGGGCCGGCGCGATCTCGCCGACGGATGAGAAGGTGTGCACGGCGGCGCCGAAGATCTCGTCGATGCCGTCGACCTCGTCGCTGAAGACGCGACCGCCCGCGGCGACGACGTCGAACACGCGATTGGAGATGAAGCCCTCGCGCTTCATGTCGGCCCAGTGATCGTTCAGCACGACGCCCGCCTGCTCGTACCTGGTGCCGAGCTCGCTGTTCTCGACGCGCTCGCCCGTCACCGCCTCGGCCGGGACGAACCGCTCCCAGTCGCCGCCGTAGAGCGCGAGGGGGATGCCGCCGCGCACCGCCGCCATGACCGTCGGGCGCGGGATGCCGCGACTGTTGCCGACGAACAGGATGTCGCCGCCCCTGGGCAGACCACGCGGATGGAAGATCGTCTGATCGGTGCACTGCAGCAGCGGCGCGATGTCGATGCCCCACCTCTCGGACTGCGTGCGTGACCACGACAGCGACGCGGCGAAGACCCCGTCGTAGGCGGCGGCTTCCGCTCTCGTGACGAGGTCGGGATGGCTGATCACCCACATCAGACTCAGCTGGCCGGGGGCGGGCGCGACCGCGTCGAGACCGCGCAGCACGACGCGCACATCATCGACCGAGCGGGTCGGGCGCTCATCCGCTTCGCGCGCGTCGACGACGGCGTCCTGCCCCAGCTGCCGCAGCGCTCGGGCGAGGGACGAGGCGAAGTGCGTGTCGCCCCACCCCGCGCCGTGGGGTCCGGCAGGGGCGGCGGTGCGGATGGACCAGCGCAGCCGAGGCGCGACCGTGCCGTCATCGAGCACGATCGTGCGCCTGGGACGGGTGAGGGTGGGGCGCAGCATCCCGGCACCGTCCTGCCGCCAGGCGTGCGCCACGAGGCCGGTCGGGGCGTAGTGCTCCTCGATGTCGGATGGCGCGGCGGCGCGCGTCATCGTGCGCAGCTGCTGGGCGGTTCCGCGCTCGTCGGTCACGGTGAACGCGGTTGGCTGCGCCGCCTGATGCAGCACGACGTGCGGCAGCAGCGTGAAGGTCGCCGCGTCGTCGGCCGCGCGCAGCCGCAGGCTCAGCCCTTCCGCCTCGAACGCATTGAAGAGCATCGGATCGAAACCGCCTGCCCGCTCGAATGCGGCGGCGTCGAGGCCGAGCGTGCGCCCGGACAGGGCGGGAACCGGGTGCGCGTCGCCTCGCGCCTGCGCGTCTTCGACCGGATGGCCGAGGAGCAGCCGCGCGGGCGTGCGCTGAGGGCCGACGAAGACGGAGCCCGCGCTCGCGATCGTGCCATTCACGGCGCTGGTCACCGGCTGGAAGGCGCCGGTCGAGGCGCCAGCCGCGATCAGCGCGTCGAGCTGTTCGCCGGATGGCCAGGTGCAGGCGTCGAGGAACAGCAGCCGGTCCCGGGTGGCGGCGCGCGCGCTCAGGTTCGCGACGTACGCCCACGGCTCATCCTGCGCGAACAGGTGCGCGCCGAGGTGCGCGCGGCCGTGCGACGCCACCGCGATCGCCCGCCACTCGTGGGGGAGCGGGCCCACCGCGGCGATCTGCACGTCGTCGCGGGGTGCCGCCAGCACCTCGAGCCTCGCCCGCAGCTGCGGGTCGCCCGGCTGGGTCAGCTGGATGACGCTCGTCCCCTGCTGGCGTTCGCCTGCCGCCCGACCCGGAGCGTGCCGCAGCCGTACCTCGGTGTTCCAGCCGAGCGCCTCGGATACCGAGATCCGATCGTCCGCGTCCTCGGCGTTGTCGTACACCACACCGATCGTCGGCACGTGCACCGGGGTCGAGCGTGCGGCGAGGCGCAGCACCAGGTCGTAGTCGACCGCCCGGCGCAGGGCCTCGTCGAAGCCGCCGACCTCGCGCACGGCAGAGGTCTTGGCGACGAGCACGTTCAGGTCGATCGAGTTGCCTTCCCGCAGGCTCTCGATGCTCGGCGACCCGTACCGGAAGCGTGCGGTGCCATCGCCATCCACGATCTCGGTCGTGGCGAATGCGCTCTCGGCGCCCGAAGCCACGAGCGAGGTGACCATGTCTCGCAGGAAATGCGGCTGGTACGCGTTGTCGCTGTCGAGGAACGCGATGTACTCGCCCGTCGCACGTGCGATGCCCGCATTCCGCGTCGCGCACACGCCCTCATGCACCCGAGGCACGAACTCGATCCGCTCATCGCGCTCGGTGACGAGGCGCGCGATGTCCGCGGTGTCATCCCACGAGCCGTCGTCGACGATGATGAGCTGCCACCACGGCCAGGACTGGGCGATGACCGACTCGACGGCGCGCCGCAGGCCGCCCGCTCGATTCCAGGTGGGCAGCACGATCGACACGAGAACGCCGGATGCCGGAATCGCGACCTCGCCGAGATCGCGAGGGTGCTGCTGCTCGGTGCGCGCGTGCCGTGCCCGCCTGCCGCGCAGCAGCGCCGCCTGCTCGGCACTGGCCTCCCGCAGCACGGGGCGCAGCTCGTGCCACGGCAGCCGCCTGCTGCCACCGGGCAGCACCGTCACCAGCGTGCGGTCATCCGCCCGCAGCCGCTGCCAGAGATGGCCGACCGGTCCGAGCGGAGCCTCGAGCGCACCCGGATGCGCGTCGAGATAGTCGGCGACGCTCCAGAGCTCGCTGACCTCGGTGCGCCAGGCGCGGGCGGCCAGGTAGTCGTAGATCGCCGGACGGTCGGTGCGGAACAGCTCGCGCTGCACGATCGCAGGATCGATCAGCACATTGACGGTCAGCCCATCGAGGAAGCCCTCCGTCGCGTAGTGCCAGGCTGCCTGTGGCACCGTGATCGCCTCGACGCCGAGCTGGGCGGCGTACAGCTCGGTGTCGACGAGCCCGCTGTCGGCGATGAGGCGCGCGCGCCGTTGCGGGTCGCTCGACTCCAGCAGGCGGCCGACTCCCGGCATCCGCCGTACGGCGCGGGAGATGTCGCGCACGCGTGAGCTCACCATGCCGCGGTCCCTGCGAGTCGGCGGGCGGCGTACCCGTACGTGCGGGCGGAGAGGGGAGCAAGCCTGGCCGGTCTCCCGTTCTCCCACGCCCGCGCGGGGTAGAACGGCGCCGTCGCCGCGAGGAAGTCGCGCACGCCGGCCAGCTGCTCCGGCCAGCGCTGCTCGAGCCGGTCGAGCAGCACGCCCGAACCCAGCCAGTACGGGTCGTATCGCAGCGTGTCGAACTTGATCAGCGGCAGACGGCCATCCGGCAGCGCGGCATCGGCGAAGGCCGACGACCAGTTCAGCCCGTCCGCCGCCGCGGGGTCGTTCGCCCGCGTGGCGTCGAAGTACGGGTCATCCAGGGTGTCGAAGCGCGCGGGGAAGGCGCGCTGCCGCTGACGCAGCCAGTGCAGTCCCCTGCGGTTCGCGCGCCGACGCTCTGCCGGGGTCGGCTCGAAGTACGACCCCAGCGCGAAGCCGGACTGCGCCATCGCCCTGCTCACCCCGACCTCGCCATGGGCGATCGCGGTGAACCTGTCCGTCGCGGGCTTCGTGTCGGCCCAGAACCGACGGAACGCCCGCGAGGCGAGAGCCGGGCGGGTGAAGAAGAGGAAGTAGCTCTGCACGTGCTCGCCGTGGCGCCACGACTTCGTCATGCCCCAGACCTCGACGGGGCGTGACGTCATCTCGTCGATGATCTGCGCGAGCGGGCGGAAGAATCCGGCGTAGGAGTCGTTCGTCAGCAGCAGCTCGTCATACCCCTGCGCCCAGTCGAGCTGTTCGAGCGCTTCGCGCCACGATCCGAAGTCGTGCCCGAAGTTCTCGCGGCGCAGCAGGATGGCCCGCCGAGAGATCTCGGCGGACGCCTGCGAGGTGAGCGCGCTCGGAGAGGCGACGACGATCTGGTCGGACACCGTCCCGAGCTGGTCGAGCTGCCGCAGCAGGTGGTCGGCGGCCTCACCGCGCGGGTCATAGTGAGCGACGATCGCCAGGCGCTTCACTCGCCGGCTCCTTTCACCTGGATGAACACGCGGTGATCATAGTGGGACGAAACGAACGGCTCGTGACGCCGGTTCACAGGCCGCTCCACAGGTCGCTGAAGTGTCGTTCAGAGGGTTGACATGGCAAGATCGACGGGGGACGCGAACAGGCCATCCCCGATCGCACGATACAGAAGAGCACGAAACCGTCACCATGACCGAGCAGATGATCGATCTGACGATCGTCGTCCCCACGTTCAACGAGAAGCCCAACATCGCCCGCCTCGTCGAGCGTCTGATCGCCGCGACCGATGGCCTCGCCCGCGAGATCCTCTTCGTCGACGACTCGACGGATGACACGCCCCAGGAAGTGCTGCGCGTCGCCGGCACCGTGCCCGTGCCCGTGCGTCTGCTGCACCGCGACGTGTCCGTCGGCGGCCTCGCCGGCGCGGTGATCGCCGGGTTCCGCGCGGCGTCATCCGACATCTGCGTCGTCATGGATGGCGACCTGCAGCATCCGCCGGAGGACGTGCCCACGCTGTACGAGAAGTACCGCAGCGGCGACTACGACGTCGTCGTCGCATCGCGGTACGTGCGCGGCGGATCCTCCGCCGGGCTCTCCGATGTGCTGCGCACGATCGTGTCGCGCACCTCGACGGGGCTCACCAAGGCCATGTTCCCGTGGCGGATGCGCGGCTGCTCCGACCCGATGACCGGCTTCTTCCTCGTCGACAGGCGCACGATCGACCTCGACGCGCTGCAGCCGCGCGGGTTCAAGATCCTCGTCGAGATCCTCGCCCGTCAGTCGCACAGCGTCGCGGAGATCCCCTTCACCTTCGCCGACCGCTTCGCCGGCCGCTCGAAGGCCAGCCTGGCCCAGGGCATCCGGTTTCTCACCCAGCTGGCGGCGCTGCGCTTCGGCAAGATGAGCATCTTCGCGGTGATCGGCGCGCTCGGTGCGATCGCCAACATCGCCATCGTGTGGCTTCTGACCGACGTGTTCGACGTCAACTACATCGTGGCGGCGATCATCGCGGCAGAGACCACGATGATCGCGAACTTCCTGCTGCAGGAGCACTTCGTGTTCCGCGACATGCTGGGCGAGGCATCGGGCGGATGGTCGCGCTTCGCGAAGTCATTCGCGTTCAACAACGGCGAGGCCGTCATCCGCATCCCGGTGATGGCGCTCATGGTGGGCACCTGGCACATCTCGAGCGTCATCGCGACCGCCATCACCCTGTTCGTGGCGTTCATCGCCCGATACGCGTTCCATGCGCTTGTCGTCTACAAGCCGCGCACCCCCGAGCCGACGCTCGAAGAGGTCGTCGAAGACGAGCGCGCCGCCGACGCCTGACCAACGCGACGGCGGCGGGATCAGCCGAGGGGCTGCATGACCTCGAAGGTCTTGTCGCGGGCGATGCGGCGGCCATCCCGCACCCCGCGGAAGAGGTTGCTCGTGCCGCGCACGGTGTGCTCGACGGCGACGAGGCGGATGATCTCCTTGATGAACGTGAGCGCAGAGCCGAGACGGAACCGGACGGGGCGGTAGGCGCCGTTCGCGGCGAAGTAGTGCTTCATGATTCCGCGGTTGCGCATGATGTAGTAGCGGTAGGCGTTGCTCGACGCGTTGAGGTGCCGCACGCCCATGTCCCACTGCTTCACCTCGCGGGTGCGGCGCAGCACGAACTCGTCGACGATCGCACTCGGCGTCTTGAGCGACGCGAGCCAGCCGTACACCGAGTCATCCCAGTAGATGAAGAACCGTGGGTCCGGCAGGCCGATCTGGCGCACGATGTCGCGGTGGATGAACATGCCCTCGAAGCACCCCGAGTTCATCTCGCGGTAGCCGCTCGCGTCGAATCCAGCCGGTGCGAAGGGGATCGGGATGCCGAGCGGGATCGACAGCCGATACTGCCAGTAGAACTCGCTGCCGTCGTAGTCGTAGCGGCGGCCCTGGACGCTGCGGAAGCGCGGCGCCCACGCGCCCATGCGGGCGAGGCCATCCGGCAGCACCTCGACGTCGTCGTCCATGAGCCAGATCCAGGTGGATCCCAGCTCATAGGCTGTCTGCATGCCGGCGCTGAAGCCGCCCGAGCCGCCCGTGTTCTCGTCGAGTCGCCGGTACACGATCTCGGTCCCGCCCTTCGACAGGCTCAGGGACCGGGACGCGGCCTCGACGACCTCGGTCGTGTCGTCGGTCGACTTGTTGTCGATGATGACGACGTGGCCGGGCTTCGGGTCCATCACGGCGATCGATGCCAGCAGCTTCGACAGCAGGTGGGAGCGGTTGTAGGTGACGGCGACAATCGTGGCGGATGCCGGATCGAACTGCGCCGGATCGTAGGCGGGAGCGCTCATGCCTGCGCCTCGAACGTCGCGGCCCACGCCTCGTCGCTCGCCAGCTCGCCGAGCGCGTCACGGTAGTCGCGCGCGAGCTGGGGCCAGCGCCTGCGCAGCTGCGCGTGCAGCCGCACCGAGTCGACGAGCAGCGTGCGGAACAGCCCGCGGTCGCGGGTGTAGATGTTCGTGCCCGAGCCGTCTGCCGCGCTCACGAGCACCGAGTCGAAGGACGGCGTGCGCCACCAGTGCGCGTCGAGCTTGCTGAACTCGACCTGCGGCGTCTCGATGTTGCGCGGGTCGGGCCGATGCATCCAGTGCTTGGCCAGCGTCTTCGCGGTGAACAGCGCCAGCCGCCATCCGGTCGGGTTGTCGTACTCGTTCGTGTGCAGCAGCTTGAACACCTGCCGACCATGACGCGAGCGCACCTTCAGGTTCGGGTCGCGGTGCACGGTCGTCTCGGGGAACTGCGCAGCGAGCGAGCGGGCGGCCGGCAGCGCCGTCGCGAGGTTCTCGCGCATGTGGGATGGCCCGCGCAGCACGTCGCGCAGCGCCATATTGCGCAGCGTGGCGGGGTAGTACTGCATCTGCATGAGGTGTTTGAGGTCGGCGCGGCGCGAGTGCACGATGAGGCGGCCGCCGTGCGGCAGGCTCGAGTGCAGGAGCCCTGCGACGATGCGGTTGCGGGCGTGGAAGTACGCCTGCCAGTCGATCGAGTCGTCCTTGCCGACCCAGGACACATGCCACAGGGCGACGCCGGGCATCGACACGGTCGCGAAGCCGGCATCCCGTGCCCGCAGACAGAACTCGGCATCGTCCCACTTGATGAACGCGGGAAGTGCGAGGCCCACGGTGCGGATGATCTCGGTCGGGATGAGGCACATCCACCAGCCGTTGTAATCGGCATCCATGCGCATGTGCAGCAGCGGCGTCTGGCGCAGGTTCGAGCGGCGGAAGTCGTGCGGCATCTCCTCCTGGTAGAGGTTGCGCCACATGAAGGGGTCCTCGTCGATGACCTCGGCCCAGCCGTGCAGGGTGGGGCGGTTGAGCAGGTCGAACATGTGCGCGCCGACGAGAACGGGCTCGGTCGTGAAGCGCCCGAAGGTGATGGAGCGGAACAGTGACTCCGGCTCGATGCGCACGTCGTCGTCGAGCAGCTGCACGAAATCGCTCTGCTCGCGCCCCAGCGTCTCGTGCATGGCCCGCGCGAAGCCGCCGGAGCCGCCGAGGTTCGGCTGGTCGATGACCCGCAGCGTCTCGCCGAGGCGTGCGGCGACCTCGTCGAAGGAGGGGTGGGCGGCGACCTTGTCCGTTCCCTGGTCGACGACGAAGATGCGGTCGATCAGCGCGAGCGCTTCAGGGGCATCCGCGAGCGCCCGCAGCGTCTCGGTGCAGTAGTCGGGCTTGTCGAGCGTCGTGATGCCGATGCTGGCCCGCCCGGTGCGCGCGGGCTCCTGCTCCGTCTCCCATACGCCGCCCGTGATCAGAGCGTCCTGCGTGCTCGCGATGATGTCGAACCAGATCCATCCGCCGTCACTGAAGTGCACCAGGTCGAGGTCGAATGAGGTGGCAGCCGTGCCCGTCGCATCCTTCGTGTCGATGCGCTGCTGCGCGGCGCCGCCGGTGGAGCGGTAGACGACGATCGTCACCTCGCCCTCGGTGCGCACCGTCAGGCGCACCCTGCGCACGCTCGTCCAGTGCTGCCAGTACGAGGCGGGGAACGCGTTGAAATAGGTCGCGAACGACACGCGCGTCTCGGCGGGGATGCGGGCGGTGGTGCGACCCCGCACATCGGCGAGGTGTGCGATCTGCGACACGCGCACCGGCTCCTCGTCGATCGTCGACCACGTCTCGGGGTCGACGTACAGCGGCAGAAGGTCGGGGTCGCGATCGAGCGGGAAGACGACGCTCTGAAGGACGTGTGCCACGGCGGTTTTACTCCACGAGAGGGGCGAGGGGGCCTCAACGACCCTACCCTGCGCTCCCTGGGTGAGAGCGGGTTTCGCCCGGCCCGGCGGCGACCAGGCGTTCGCGCCACGAACTGGTGAGCGACGCACGGCACGCGCACAGCGCGAGCAGCAGCCATCCCGGTTCGGAGATCGTGAAGCTCTCGAACATCGAGTCGACCAGCAGCGTGACCAGCAGGATGGGCGTGAGCGCGAACGCGATCGACGGATGCGTGGAAGCCGATCGCCAGGCGCGCACGAAGGCGACGGTGCACAGGGTGAGGAACAGCACGAGCCCCACCCAGCCGAGCTGCAGCAGCACGTCGAAGAACGCGTTCAGCGCCGAGGCGTGCGACTGCTTCATGAGCAGGTTGATGACGTACAGCGGGTAGTCGTCGCTCGCCCAGACGCCGCGCCATCCGAACCCCTGCACCGGCCGCAGCCGCACCCAGTCGAGAATCTCGTTCCACAGGTCGGCGCGCAGCGAGAAGCCGGCCGTGATGTCGAGCCAGCGCAGGATGGGATGGCGCAGCAGGTAGGCGGTGACGAGGCCGACGACGACGAGCGTACCGAACACCCACTGCAGCACGTTGCGGGCCGCGGGAGTCGCGCCGCGCACGATGCGCAGCGCGACCAGGGCGAGCACGACGGCGGTGACGAGCACGACGGCGGTTGGCGATCCGGAGAACACGGCGAGGAAGGCGGCGAGCGCGATCGACCACAGCGAGGTGAGGCGTGCGATGGTGGCCGAGCGCCACTCGATGATGAAGGTCACCAGCGCGATCACGGTGACGAGGGCGAGCAGGTTGCGGGTGACGAACACGCCCTGCAGCGGGCCGCCGTCTAGCAGCCCGCCCGACACTCCGAGCGTGGAGAAGGTCACGCCGAAGACGCCGGCGAGCACTTCGACGGCGAGCGAGGCGACGAGCAGAATGCGCAGCGTATCGGCGAGGTCGTGCATGAGGCTCTGCTGGCTGCGCACGATCGCGATCGACACCGCGAGCAGCCCGTAGCCGACGAGCGAGACCCATCCGCCGAGCGACGCGGCGTCGTTGAACGACCACATCGTCGAGATGAGCGCCCACGTGGCGAAGGCCAGCAGGGTCGTCGGCGCGATCGACAGCGGGCGGATGGCACGGCGTCTGGCGAGCAGGATGGCGAGGGCGAGCGCACCGAGACAGATGAGGATCGTGGTGAGGGTGACCCTGCCCGCGGTCTGGCGGATGGCGGGTGTGCAGAAGGCGACGAGCAGCGAGGTGACCGAGAACGCCCTGCCCAGTCGTGGTGACCGCAGCAGGCCGGCGGCGAGGCGACGCGGCGCGTAGTCGTTCATCCCGACCGCAGCTGCAGCTCGCGCAGATCCGGTGCGACCTGACGGGTCTCGTCGTGGCCGACGAGCGGCGCCGACTTGATCTTGAAGGTGAGCATCACGAGGATCATCCAGCCCCACAGCATGATCGGGCTGGATTCGGCCAGGCCGCGGGTGAGGGCGGAGACCACGACGAGCAGCGGCAGCAGCGTCAGCGCCTGGAAGGGGCGGTCATCGCGCAGATCCCACCGGGGGCGGTCGACCGCGAAGAACCAGGAGCGCCAGAGCAGCGACAGGTAGGCGGCTGCCAGCAGCACGACACCGACGACACCCAGCTGCATGAACACGTCGAGCCACATGTCGTGCGCGTGGAACACGGTCGTGCCGTGGTCGATGATCCAGCCGTCGAAGGCCTTGTCCCACGGCACCCAGGGGCTCGAGAACCCATTGCCGAACACGGGATGGGTGATCGCGCGCTCCCAGACGGCCTGCCAGATGCGGGTGCGGCCGGTGAGCGTGTCCTTGCGACCGAGCAGCGCGAACAGCTCTTCGCGGGCGAGCACGGCGAAGATCACTCCCGCCACGATGACCCCGCCGAACAGGGCGTAGAGCTTCGTGCGCGCCTCCGCGCGCGACGCGCGGCGCAGCAGCAGCGCGGCGGCCAGGGCGACGAGCGTGACGAGGCCCGAGACGATCGCCGTCGCCGACTCGGCACGGATGAAGAGGTAGCCGGTGACGACGAGCCACAGCCATCCCGTCAGCGGACGCGTGCGGCGATCGGCCAGCTGCAGGGCGAAGACGAACAGGGCGATGAGGCTGAGGAAGCCGAGCTGGTTCGAGTTGCCGACGACGCCCTGGATGCGGTCGCCCGTGAGAAACCCGGTGAACAGGTTGCCCCGCACCCAGTACCAGTGCGGGTCGGGGTTGGCCGGCGCGTCGGAGAAGTCAGGCAGCAGCGGATGGCGCAGCACGGCGGCCACCCACAGCTCGATGACGACGGAGAGGCCCATGATCCAGCGCAGCGCCACCTCGAGCGCGCGGGCGAGCTCGCGCCACGACAGCGTGTCTGCGATGAACAGCGCCGCGATCGTGAACGCGAACTGGGCCGCCCACGTCACGAGCGTCGCCTCGGGCCATCCCGACCAGAAGACGGAGGCGATCGCGTAGGCGAGGTAGCCCAGCGCCACCCAGGGAAGGCGCCGCCAGGGGAACGCCGCCTCGCGGCGCGAGCGCACGAGACGCGGCACCCAGATGCCGAGGGTGCCCGCTATGAGCAGCGACATCAGGATGAGCGTGCCGATGTAGCCGAGCAGGTTGTACCAGATGGCGTGGCCGAGAGCCGAGAACAGCAGGAACGTCGCGAACGCGCGAATCGAGCGGTGTCTCATCGTCTCGCGCTCGGGCGCGGTGGGCGCCGGACCCACGGGGTGGCTGCTGATTCTCGCCATAGCCATCCAGGCTACTCGGCGCGCGCGGGAAAACCCGTAGTGTGGATCGCGTGCTGGTACCGATCACGAACGCGCCCCGCGACTACGCCTGGGGCTCTCACACGCTGCTGGCAGAGCTCGAGGGGCGGGATCGCTCGGATGGTCCTGAGGCGGAGGTGTGGTTCGGCGACCATCCGTCCGACCCCTCCGATGTGCTCGGAGCCTCCGGCGGCACGCTCGACGAGATCCTTCCCGCCCGGCTGCCGTACCTGCTGAAGCTGCTGGCGGCAGGCGCGCCGCTGTCGATCCAGGCGCACCCCACCAGGCAGCAGGCCGAGGAGGGCTTCGCGCGTGAGGAGCAGGCGGGCGCGCACATCAACTACATCGACGACAACCACAAGCCCGAGATCATTGTCGCGCTGAGCGACCGCTTCGAGGCGCTCGGCGGGCTGCGGGAGCTGGCGGCGACCCGTCGCCTGCTCGCCGCGATCGGGCCTTCCGCCGACCCGCTCGCCGAGCGGCTGACAGACGCCGAGGGGCTGCGGCAGGCGATCGGATGGCTGCTGAGCGACGAGGGCCATCCCACCGCGGTGCAGATCATTTCGTCGCTGGATGGCGTCGCCTCGACGGAGTTCGCCCCCGACCTCGCGAACGCCAGGCGCATCGCCGCCCGCTATCCCGATGACGCCGGTGTCGTCGTCGCCCTGCTGATGAACTACATCGTGCTGCATCCGGGAGAGGGGCTGTTCCTGCGCGCGGGCATGCTGCACGCGTACGTCGCCGGCCTCGGTGTCGAGCTCATGGCCGCGAGCGACAATGTGCTGCGCGGGGGGCTCACGCCCAAGCGCATCGATGTGGACGAACTGCTGCGCATTCTCGACCCGACGCCGGGAGGGGTGCCCGTCATCCTGCCCGTTCCCACCGATCACGGTGCACGGGGCATCGACGAGTACCCCGTGCCGGTCGACGACTTCCGGCTGCTCAAGGCGCAGGTCGAGGCCGATCACGACGCTCTGCTTCCGGCCGCGCACCCGCCGGCCGGCACGATCATCGTGGTGACGCAGGGTGCGGTGACGGTGTCGGATGGCGCTTCGAGCGTCGATCTGGTGCCGGGAGAAGCCGTGTTCAGCACGGGAGACGACGACCTGCGGCTGTCGGGTTCTGGCACCGCGTTCATCGCCGTGCCGGGCGAGAGAGGCGGCCACGACACGCCGTAAGCGGCCAGTGAACCTTCAATCTCGACTTCAGGGTTTACTATCTCGGACTTGACCTGAGCGAATGACACGGGTGTAATTAAGGGCACACACCACCCGTGTGGGGGAATCATCGAGCGGTGGGAGAGTCCAATGGCACAGTACCGGAGCAGCGTACCCGACGACTGGTTCGTCGACCCCGTCGACCTGGGCGTGCCGGGAGTCAGACCGGGGATCGGAGACGACAGTGCGCTGGCCTGGCAGGCGGATGCGCTGTGCGCGCAGACCGACCCCGAGGCGTTCTTCCCCGAGAAGGGCGGCTCCACCCGCGACGCGAAGCGCATCTGCACCACGTGCGATGTGCGCGCCGAGTGCCTCGAGTACGCGCTGCAGAACGATGAGCGCTTCGGCATCTGGGGCGGCCTCAGCGAGCGCGAGCGCCGCAAGCTGAAGCGCCGCGCCTCCTGACCCGCGACAGCCGCAGGAGCCTGCAACCGCTGCGGGACGAATTCGCGGCGCTGATCCTGCAGATGTTCGAGGCTCCTGCATCCGTGGGCGCCACAGTGACCGCATAGCCTGAGAATCCGTGACGCGTCGGCGCGTGGCGCGAGGCGAGCGCGGTGCTGGGCCGTAGTCTTGCCCGCGATATGCCCGACCCCATTCACGCCGTTCTGGTGACTCGAACCACGCCCGCGTCCGCGGCGTCGCTCGAGCGCGCGCTCGCGGCCATCCACGCCCAGACGCGGCCCGTCGACGCACTGACGATCGTCGTCTGCGGCGACGTCGAGCGCGTGCACGACGTCGTCGCCGACTCCGGAGCCGAGTGGATCGTCTCCGCTCGCGCGTCCACGCCGTTCGCCGAGGCGGTCCACATCGCCCTGCGCCGGGTGGATGACACCTCCGCGCTGTGGCTGCTGCGCGACGACTGCGAACCCGCACCCGAGGCGCTGGCCGCGCTCGCGGCCGCGCTGGAGCGTGGACCATCCCTCGCGATCGCGGCGCCCAAACTCGTCGACAGCGCAGACACCGAGCGCATCGTGTCGCTGGGGCAGACGATGACGAGGTACGGGCGCTCGATCGAGATGGCGGCCGACGAGTTCGACCAGGGCCAGTTCGATGCGACGGACGACGTGCTCGGCGCCGATGTGCGCGGCATGCTGGTGCGCGCGGACGCGGTGCGCGCTCTCGTGCCCGATGTCGCCCTGCGCGGGGCCGATGAGGGTCTCGACATGGGCGTACGCGCCCACCTCGCCGGGCGGCGCGTCGCCCTCGTGCCCTCCGCTCGCCTGCTCGTGCCCGCCAGAACGAAGCGCAAGCGCGTGCGCGAGTCGTTCCGCGCGCGCACCGCGCAGCTGCACCGTCGCCTCGTCTATGCGAAGGCGTGGGCGCTGCCGCTGCACTGGCTGAGCCTGCTGCCCATCGCCCTGTGGCGCACGGTGCTGCGGCTCATCGCGAAGGATCCGGCGCTCGTGCCGGGCGAGTGGGGTGCGGCGCTCGTCGCCATGTTCCGACCGGGCGCCGTCGTGCGCTCGCGCCGCCGTATCCGACGCAGCCGCACCGCCTCGTGGGTGCATGTGGAAGCGCTGCGGGCGGACACCGACTTCCTGCGGGAGCAGCGCTCCCAGGAGGCGGGATCGGCGAAGAGGGGAGAGCTGCGCTTCTTCTCCGGCGGCGGCGGATGGACGGTGCTGGGCGCGCTCGTCGTCAGCGTCGTCGCCTTCCTCGCCCTGCTGACCTGGAAGGGCGTCGGCGGCGGGGCGCTGCTTCCGCTGTCGACGACCGTGCGGGCGCTGTGGGCGAATGCTCGGTACGGGCTGCCGGCCGAGGGGCTGGATGGCGCGGCTGCGGCCGATCCGTTCTCCGGCGTCGTCGCCGTGCTCGGCTCACTCTCTCCCGCCAACCCCTCGTTCGCTCTGCTCGTGCTGTGGCTGCTCGCGCTTCCGCTCGCCGTGCTCGGCGGCTGGTTCGCGGCGACCCGTGTCACCGACCGCTCGGGATACCGCATCCTCGTCGCCGTGCTGTGGGGCGCGTCGCCCAGCCTGCTCGCCGCACTCGTCGATCCGCGTCCGGCAGCCGTGCTCGCACACCTGCTGCTGCCCTGGCTGCTCTATGCCGGTGCGGCCGCGCATCGCTCGTGGGGGTCGAGCGCGTCCGCCTCGATCGTGTTCGCCGCCATCGTGGCGTGCGCGCCCTCACTCGCGGTGCCGCTCGTGGTCATCTGGGCGCTCGGGCTGGTGCTGACGATCGCCTTCCACCCGCGCGGCATCGCCAGGATCATCTGGACGGTCATCCCCGCCGCCTGCCTCGCCGCGCCCATCGTGTTCGCGCAGCTGAAGCGGGGGAGGATCTGGGGGCTGCTGGCCGATCCTGGCCTGCCATGGGCATCCGCGGGCGCCAGCCGCGCAGACGTGCTGCTCGGCTTCCCCACGCCGGACGCCGCGGGGGCGTCGGAGTTCCTTGCGCGCATCGGTCTCGATCTTCCCGTCTGGTGGCTGCCGCTGCTGCTCGCGCCGGTGGCCGTGCTCGCGGTTCTCGCGCCGCTCACACGCCGCTGGCGCCTCGGCATCGGCCTCGTGGTGCTCGCCGTCGCGGGGCTCGCATCCGCATATGCCTTCAGCGGCATACAGGTGCAGACGGCGGGTGCCGACCCGGTCGGCGTCTGGGCCGGGCCCGCGCTCGGCCTGGCGTGGCTGGGCGCCGTTCTGGCGGCGGCCGTCACCCTTGATGTGGGTCCGGCGCCGCGGCCGGCGAAGGGCATCGTCGCGGTCGCTGCAGGCACGGCCGTCGTGCTCACGGCCGTGCCCTCGCTGCTCGCCGTGCACCTCGGCACCTCCGAGCTGCACGAGGCGAGCGGGTCGACGCTGCCGGCGATCGTCGCCGCAGGCACGGCGAGCGAAGGCACGCTGCTGCTCGAGCCGCAGCCCGACGGATCGCTCGTCGCACAGGTCGTCTGGGGCGAGAGCGAGACCCTCGACGGACAGTCGACGCTGCGGTCGACCGGCAGCACGGCGACGGATGGCGAGCGGGCCATCGCCCAGCTGGCCACCGATCTCGTCTCGGGCTCGGCGACGGATGCTCCCGGTGATCTCGCCGCGAAGGGCATCGCGTTCGTGCTGCTCGCCGACGGCACCGATGCCGGTCACGAGCTGCAGCTGAGCGCCAGCGGCGCGATCGATCAGCGTGCGGGCATGGTGCGCGTCGGTCACACCGACCGGGGAGACCTGTGGCGCGTGTCGACCGAGGTGACGCCGCGCACCGATCTCGCCCGCTCCGCGCAGGCCGTCGCCCGCACGATCTGGCTCATCCAGCTGGGGGCCATCATCGTCGCGCTGCTGCTCGCGGTGCCGACGCCCGCCTCGATCAGGGATGGACGCAGGCGCACGAGGGTCATCGGCGGCGGATTCGAGGAGGAGCGATGAGTCGCATCACGCTGGGCGCGCGGATTCTCGCCGGGGCCATCGTCTCGGTGGCCGCCGTCGGTGCGGTGGTGACGCTGCGCACCCTGCCCATCCCCGAGCTCACCCAGGTCGCACCCGTGATCGAGGTCACGCCGGAGGCGGCGCGCACCTTGCTCGCGTGCGACGGGCAGATCCTCGCACTCGGGCGCGATGCCGATGATGCGAGCGCCCTGACCGTGACCAACGGACCAGGCGTCGTGACGGGCAACTCCGCGGGCGACGCGGCGGAGAGCGCGGACAAGCCGGTCACGGGCATCGACGGCGCCTCCTGGCCGCTCGTCTGGCAGGATCCGGACGGCACGACGCCGGTCGCGGTCGCCGCGGCCGGCTCGGTGACGATGACCGACGACGACCTCTCCGGCTTCGCGGCGTCGACCTGTCTGCCCGGTGCGATGGAGTCGTGGATCGTCGGCGGTGACACGACGACGGGAAGCACGGGCATCCTGCGCATCGCGAACCCGACCCAGGTGACAGCGACCGTCTCGATCAGCGTCTTCGGCGCCTCGGGCGAGCAGTCGGCGGCCGGCGGAAGCGCGATCGCCGTGCCGGGCGAGACGGAGGTCGTGCTGCCGCTGGCCGGGCTCGTCGGCGGCGAGGAGAGCCCCGTGCTGCGGATCACCGCGACCGGCGCCCCCGTGCGCACGACCCTGCAGTCGAGCATGGTGCGCACGCTCACCCCGACGGGAGTCGACCTGCAGTCGGCCGTCGCGGCAGATCGCACCCAGGTGATCGGCGGCGTCACGGTGGTCGACACCGACTCGGTGACAGGTCAGCTGCGCCTGCTCTCGACCACGGCGGGCACCGCGACCGTGACGATCACGGCGGCCGGATCCGCCACGCCCGTCCGCGACCCGGAGACGGTGCCGCTCGAGGCGGGTGTGCCCGTCGCGGTGCAGCTGGATGGCCTCACGGCGGGGACGTACGCGGTGCGCGTCGACGCCGACGATCCGCTCGTCGCCGGGGTCTATCAGGCCACGGGGATGGGGGAGGGCTCCGACTACGCCTGGTACCCGTCGACCCAGCAGATCACCGGAACCGCGCTCGCCGCCGTTCCCAACGGACCAGGCGGGGCCTTCTCGTTCGTGAACTCGTCGGATGCCGATGCGACCGTCACCCTCACCGCGCCGGATGGCACGGCCACCGACGTCGCCGTGCCCGCGGGCGGATACGTCTCATCCCCCGTGTTCGGCGGGCCTGGCGTCTACACCGTCGACGTCGACGGTGCGGTGAACGCCGCCGTGACGTACTCGGGCGATGGGGCGCTCGCGGCCATCCCGGTGATCCCCGACTCCGCGGCGTCGACTCCCGTCACCGTGCACCCCTGAGCGGTCAGCTCGTGCGCAGCGTCTCGTGACGCACGACGAGCCATCCGGCTGGCACCGACAGCCTCTCGGTGTGGATCGCGCACAGGTCGTGCGCATTCGGGTCGGAGGTCAGCCCGAGCGGCCCGACGGCCGCCATCCGATCGGTGTAGTCGTAGGTCATCGTGGCGACGGCCTCACGGGCGCACGCGGTCTTGGAGCACAGTCGGGCGTTCATCTCCGCCAGCCTATTGTCGGATGGCGCACCGGCGGGCGAGGCGCGCGGATAGGCTGGGACGCATGAGATGGTGGCAGCGTGCGGGGCGCGCTCCCGTGAAGCCGGGGTCGACGGCCCGCCACGGACGGCACGGTCGCACGGGGCGCAGCATCCTCACGAGGCCCCCCGTGCCCTCCGTCGACACCCGTTACGAGCGGTTCGACGTCGCGGTCGGCTCGGCATCGGAGTTTCTGCGGGCCACCTGGCCCGAGCTGCGCGACGTGCGGTTCGAGATCGCGGGCGTGCCCGAGCACGAGGTCGACGGCGAGCTGCCCCGCTGGTACCTCGACCGCGCGCACGACCGCATCATCATCTATCGCGTGCCGGTCGAGCGCATCGGGCAGGTCAGGCGCGAGCGGGGCGTCGCCCACGCCGATGACATGCAGCGTCGGCTGATCGTGGAGAGCGTCGTGTTCCACGCCGCCGCGCAGTGGCTGGGTCGCGAGCCGTGGGATCTCGCGCCGGACGACTTCCCGTTCTGAGCCCTGGTTCTGCGCTCTGGTTCTGCGTTCTGGTTCGGAGCTCAGCCGGCGACGAGTCTCGTCGTGCCGCCCTCGTACTCGGTGAGGCCGCCATCGTCGCCGGCCTTCGCCGCCCGGCCGCCGACGACGAGCATGTAGAAGAGGAAGACGCCCAGCGCGAGCGCGCCGATGCCGATCTTCGCGGGCCACGGCCAGGCCTGGCGGGTGATGAAGCCCTCGATGAAGCCGGAGAGCGCAAGCGAGAGGATCAACCCGATCGCGACCGTGCCGAGCGAGCTGCCCGCCCGGGCGACGGCCTCCAGGCGCGTGCGGGGGCCGGGCGAGACGAGCGACCAGAAGATCTGCAGGCCGGCGGCGGCCGCGACGAAGATGCTCGTGAGCTCGAGCAGGCCGTGGGGGAGCAGGTAGAGCAGGTCGTGGGCGTGCCCGAAGGCGATCATGACGCCCATGGAGATGCCGACGTTCACAGCGTTCGACATGATGACGTACAGCGGCCAGAGGCCGGTGATGCCGAACAGCACGCACTGCGCGGCCAGCCACGCGTTGTTGGTCCAGACCATCCCGGCGAACACGGCCGTCGGGTTGTCGCTGTAGTAGTCCACGAAGTCGTGCTCGGCGTAGTACTTCAGCTGATCCTCGGGGCCCAGCGCCCGCATGACGGCGGGGTCGCCGGCGATCCAGGCGGCGATCACGCCCATGATGAGGAGCGAGACGAGGGCGACGACGAGGGTCGCCCAGCGCACGCGGTACAGCGCGGCGGGCAGCTGCACCGCGAAGAAGCGGGGGATGAGTCGAAGGATGTTCTCCGGCGCTCCCGTCAGGCGCAGGCGGGCGCGGGCGAGCATGACCGAGACGGCATCTCCCTGCGGGGTGCGACCGGCGGTCGTCTTGATGTCGGCGAAGTCGGCCGATGCGCTCTGGTAGCGGGCGACGAGCTCATCGACCTGGGCGCCGTTCAGGCGGCGAGAGGACGAGAGTTCATCGAGCCTCGCCCACTCGCGCGCGCGGGCTGTCTGCAGCGCATCAAGGTCCACAATGGTTGACTATACGCATGCAGGCTCCATCCGTTCAGAGGCCGACCGTACAGGCGGTGTACGACGACGAGGTGCTCACGGGCGAAGCGATCGCCCTCGACATCCAGCCCGTCGGACTCATCCTGCGCGCGGCAGGCGCAGCGATCGACATGGTTCTCGGCTACCTGCTGCTGTTCGTCGCGAGTCTCCTGCTGAGCTACCTGTGGGGTTGGGGCCTCATCGACGACTCGACGCTGCCGATCTGCATCGTCGTGCTGACGGTGCTCGTGATTGTGGTCGCGCCGACGGCGATCGAGACGGTGACGAAGGGGCGCAGCCTCGGCAAGCTCGCCGTGGGCAGTCGTGTGGTGCGGGCGGATGGCGGCGCCATCGGCTTCCGGCACGCGTTCATCCGTTCGCTCGTCGGCGTGCTGGAGATCTACATGCTCTTCGGTTCGCTTGCGCTGCTCGTGGGCATCTTCACGCCGCGCGCGCAGCGGCTCGGCGACCTGGTTGCAGGCACCTACGCGCAGCGCACCCGCACCCCGAAGCTGCCCGCCGCGGACTTCACGATGCCCTGGGGCATGGAGACCTGGGCGGCCATGGCCGATGTCGGCCGCCTGCCGCAGAGGCTGGGGCGCAGGCTGTCGCAGTTCGTGCACGGCGCCGACCGGATGGCGCCTGGTGCCCGCGCGAAGCGGGCATCCGAGCTCGTCGAGGCGCTGCGTCCGCACGTGTCTCCCGCGCCGCCGGACGCGCCACCCGAGGCCATTGTGCGCGCGGTCGTCGCCGTGCGTCGCGACCGCGAGCTTCGCGCCCTTGGCCTCGAGAACGACCGCGTCGCCGCCCTCGCCCGTTGACACATCCTGACGCTTGGCGGGAGACTTGACGCACTGCGGTCGTGAGGGGCCGTGACGCCCGCGGTCCGTCAGATGTTCCGCGATCTGTCAGTTTGCCGTCATGCTGACGCATTGCGGGATACCTGACAGGTTGCGGGACCTGTGGGCCGTTTCTCCCGCGGTGTGTCAGCGCTCCCGCAATCTGTCAGGGGCGAGCGGTTGTGGGGAAGAGCGCCCGGTAGGCGAAGCCGGCAAGGAGCGCGCCGACGATCGGGAACACGATGAACACCCACAGCTGGGCGATCGCGGTCCCTCCGCCGTAGAGGGCCGTCGCGATCGAGCGGGCGGGATTCACGGATGTGTTGTCGACGGCGATCGTGGCGAGGTGGATGAGCGTCAGCGTCAGGCCGATCGCGAGTGGCGCGTTCGGCGATTCGCGGCCAGGGTGCGTGATGCCGAGGATGGCGATGACGAAGATCGCCGTGAACAGCACCTCGACGATGATCGCGGCAGGCATCCCGAACCCGCCGGGTGAGGCCGACCCCCATCCGTTGCTGGCGAAGCCGCCATCCTGCGCCAGCTTCAGCCAGTTGCTGGGGCCGAACAGCCCCACGAGCACCAGCAGCGTCGAGCCGATGGCCCCGCCGACGACCTGCGCCGCAATGTACTTCCAGGTGTCGGCCCACGCGAAGCGGCCGGCCGCGGCGAGCCCCAGCGTGACGGCCGGGTTGAAGTGTGCGCCCGAGACACCGGCGAAGGCGGATGCGCCGACGAAGACGGCCAGGCCGATCGCGAGCGAGACGGCGAGATAGACGACGCCGGGTGCGAGCGCACCCGCCTCGTCGGCGTAGTGCGAGGCGAACAGCGCCGTGCCGATCATGCCGACGACGAGCAGCAGGGTGCCGATGCCTTCGGCGATGAGACGAGAGGCGAAGGGGGACGGGGAGGTGTCGCTCATGCCTCCATCCTCGCAGGTCACTCATCACCCGTTGTTTTGAATTGCTCAAAAGAAGCGCTAGGCTGAGGTCATGGCACACGCAGTCCAGGCACAAGACGCGGATGGCGCCATCCGCGCCGCCGGTCTGCGCGTGACCGAGCCTCGGCGAGCGGTGTACGACGCGCTCGCCGCGCTGCCTCACGCCTCGGCGGACGAGGTGTTCTCGCGCGTGCGCACGACGCTTTCGAGCACGAGCCCGCAGGCCGTGTACAACGTGCTGTCGGCATTCGTCGACGCAGGAGTCGCCAGACGCATCGAGCCGGCCGGGCATCCAGGACTGTTCGAACTGCGCGTCGGCGACAACCACCACCATGTCGTGTGCACCCGCTGCGGGCGCATCGACGACATCGACTGCGTGCACGGAGCACCGCCGTGCATGCAGCCGGATGACGACCACGGCTACCAGATCCGATCGGCGGAAGTGACCTTCTGGGGCGTCTGCCCCGCCTGCGCCGCCACCTGAACCGAACCATCCCGACCCCAGCGCTGTCTCGGCGTACCCGCACGCCGTGCTCCGCACCGCCCACCGAAAGGAACATGAGATGAGCACCGAGACCACCACAGGATGCCCCGTTCTGCATGACGGACCATCCGCCGCCCCGCAGGACGCCCTGCCTGTCCCGACCGCCGGCTCCGCCAACCAGCGCTGGTGGCCACAGAAGCTGAACCTGCGCATGCTTGCGAAGAACCCGGTCGAGGCGGATCCGTACGGCGCCGATTTCGACTATCGCGCGGCGTTCGAAGCCCTCGACCTCGACGCAGTGAAGGCCGACATCGCCCGGGTTCTCACCACCTCGCAGCCGTGGTGGCCGGCCGACTTCGGTCACTACGGGCCGCTCATCATCCGCATGGCCTGGCACAGCGCGGGCACCTATCGCGCGGTGGATGGTCGAGGAGGCGGCGGAGCGGGGCAGCAGCGATTCGCGCCGCTGAACAGCTGGCCCGACAACGTCGGTCTCGACAAGGCCCGCCGCATTCTGTGGCCGGTGAAGAAGACCTACGGACGCGCGCTGAGCTGGGCCGACCTCATGATCCTCGCCGGAAACGTCGCGCTCGAGACGATGGGCTTCACGACCTTCGGCTTCGGCGGTGGACGCGTCGACGAATGGGAGGCGGATGACGACGTCTACTGGGGAGGCGAGACGACCTGGCTCGGCAGCGACAAGCGCTTCCACGGCGATCGCGAATTGGACAAGCCACTGGCCGCGACCCACATGGGTCTCATCTACGTCAACCCGGAGGGCCCGGAGGGGAACCCCGATCCGCTGCTCGCCGCGCGCGACATCCGCACGACGTTCTCGCGGATGGGGATGAGCGACGAGGAGACCGTGGCACTCATCGCCGGCGGCCACACCTTCGGCAAGACGCATGGTGCGGCGCCCGATGAGCACAAGGGCGCCGACCCCGAGGCCGCAGGGCTCGAGCAGCAGGGTCTCGGATGGCGCAACTCCTTCGGGTCGGGGAAGGGCGACGACCAGATCACGAGCGGTCTCGAGGTGACGTGGACCTACCATCCCACGCGCTGGGACAACGAGTTCTTCCACATTCTGTTCGCCTACGAGTGGGAGCTCATGCAGAGTCCGGGCGGCGCGCACCAGTGGCGTCCGACGGACGGCGCGGGGGCCGACATGGTGCCGCTCGCGCATTCGGATGGCCGTCGCGAGCCGCGCATGCTCACCACCGATCTCGCCCTGCGCGTCGACCCCGAGTTCGAGAAGATCTCGCGTCGCTTCAAGGATGACCAGCGGGCACTCGACGACGCGTTCGCTCGCGCCTGGTTCAAGCTCACGCACCGCGACATGGGGCCGAAGGCCCGCTACCTCGGCGCCGAGGTGCCGAGCGAAGATCTCATCTGGCAGGACCCGCTGCCCGCCGTCGACCATCCGCTCATCACGGATGAGCAGGCCGCGCAGTTGCGGGCGCGCATCCTCGACACCGAACTCACCGTGTCGCAGCTCGTGTCGCTCACCTGGGCGGCTGCGTCCACCTTCCGTGGGGGAGACAAACGGGGAGGGGCCAACGGTGCGCGCATCCGGCTCGCGCCGCAGAACGGCTGGGAGGTCAACCGACCCGACGAACTGCACGCGGTGCTCGATGTGCTCGAGGGCGTCAAGGCCGACTTCGATGCCGGGCAGGCGGATGGCACGCGTGTCTCGCTCGCCGACCTCATCGTGCTGGCGGGCAACGCCGCCGTCGAGAAGGCGGCAGCCGACGCGGGCATCGATGTGGTCGTGCCGTTCCATCCCGGCAGGACGGACGCCACCCAGGAGCAGACGGATGTCGAGTCCTTCGGGTACCTGGAGCCGATCGCCGACGGATTCCGCAATTACGCGGGGCCGGATGCCGTGCTGCCGGCCGAGCACCTGCTGATCGACAAGGCGAACCTGCTCACGCTCACCGCGCCAGAGATGACGGTGCTCGTCGGCGGCCTGCGCGTGCTCGGTGCGAACTGGGACGGCTCGGCCTACGGCGTGTTCACCGACCGTCCCGGTGTGCTCACGAATGACTTCTTCGTGAACCTGCTCGACCTCGGCCGCACCTGGAAGCAGCTCGATCCGGGAGGGCACGCCTTCGAGGCGACAGACGACGTCACGGGTGAGGTGCACGGCCTGGGCACACGCGTCGACCTCGTGTTCGGTTCGAACTCCGAGCTGCGTGCGCTCGCGGAGGTGTACGCCTCGGACGACGCGCACGAACGTCTCCTGCGCG
>JASGDS010000341.1:0-7417 GCA_047607025.1 Microbacterium sp. | reverse complement strand
TCGACCGTGACGGTCGCCTCTGCGGGCGTGTCAGACGTGTCACCGGTCGCGGTGAACGTCAGATCACCCGGCTCCGCGTCATCAGGGACCGTATACGTCGCGGTGATGTTGCCATCATCGTCAGCGGTCACCGTGATCGGGTCGCCACCATCCGACGGAACGATCGTCACCGTCTCACCCGGCTCGAAACCAGAACCCGTCAACGTCACATCGTCACCCGGCTCCACCGAGGTCGGATCAGTCGTGAGCGTCGTGTCCCACACCTGCTCGACCGTGACCGTGGACGTCGCCTCCGCCGGAGTATCCGACGTCGCGCCTGTCGCGGTGAACGTCAGGACGTCACCATCCTCCGCGTCATCCGGCACCGTGTACGTGATGCCCGCAGGCAGCTCACCGGTACCCGTCGCCGTCACCTCCTGCGTCGTCCCATCCGGGAACTCCACTGTCACCGTCTCACCAGGTTCAAAGCCAGAACCCGTCAGCGTCACCACTCCACCCGGCTCCACCGAAGACGGGTCAGCGGTCAACTCGGTTTGGTACTCGTCGAGCGCCCGAACCGTAGACGAGGCGAGGTCGACGTTCACCAAACCCGCACCGCCAACCGTCGTCGGCAAGAGTCCGAGGCTCACCGCGTTCACCGTAAATGCCGGAGTCTCGAGGTAGTAGGTGCCATCGACGAACTGCTCATTGACCAAGAGAGTCACAACCTGGTTGAGCACTTCGAAGACCCCGCTCAGTCCTTCGACCACAGGATCGATCGCGGATCCAAGCGTGTCTGCAAGGCCTTCACCAATATCGTCGACGAGCTCGGAAAGGACTCCCCCGAGGGTGTCCAGAATCAACGGCGCAATCGTATCCACCAGCACACCGACGACGCTGTCGATCAGCGGTTGAACGAGAGCCGAGATAGCCGGGTTACTCGCACCATCGAGCAACGTCACTGAGGTGTCGATCACTGGATCCGTTGCATCGACACCAGTGAACTGGGCCAAAGTGCCGTCGATCGTCAGAGCGATCGTCGCGACATCAACCTCGGTCCCGACGATGGGGAGGGTGAGCCCGGCAGTCACGTCTGCCTCAACGTGCACCGTGGCGTTATTGAGAACACCTTCGACACCGGTGGTCACCTTCGAGGTGAGCGTTCCGAGCGCGTCGGCGATCGCAGTGGTGATGTTGGTGATCGTGCCGGAAGAAAGTACCTCTGTATTCGCGGGCTGTCCGTTGAGGCCCCCGTCAACGGCATTCTCCAGGTTCACTCGCACTGTTCCGGATGCGAGATCAATGATCACGATGCTGTCGTCTTCCGTCGTGCCGTCGATCAGCGGCTCTGTGACAATCGTGTTCGCGAGGGCACTCAGCGCGTCGTCGACGCCAGTGATCTGCACCGAAAGAGAGTCCAGATCAACAAGTCCGAGTGCGCTG
Source organism: Microbacterium sp. (assembly GCA_047607025.1). Classification (GTDB taxonomy): domain Bacteria; phylum Actinomycetota; class Actinomycetes; order Actinomycetales; family Microbacteriaceae; genus Microbacterium. The sequence goes on along the minus strand of JASGDS010000341.1, from coordinate 5,995 downwards.
AGTGTCGAATTGATGGTTGTGCTCAGACCATCGAGCGCCACCTGAACGACTCCACCGTCGCCCACCGCCGCGTCCACGGTGTCGCCCACGCCTTCCACCGAATCGACAACCGTCGTCCCCAGTCCGCCCACGAGAGGTGAGTGCAGGTTGATGTCAGCGCCGGCGACCACGTAGTCCGACGTGACAGTGCCACTCGTCTCCGAGGCGGTCGACGCCGCCGCACCGATCTCAAGCGAGAGCTCATCGACGATGTCATCGGTAAGCGCATCGAGGTCCAGCTGAGCGAGCAAGGATGTCAGGTCGACAACCGCCGGCCCGTAATCTCCGGTGTCGTCCGGGTCGATGTCAATCGCACCATCGCCGCCGACCGCGCCCGCACTCGCCGTCGAAGTGACGGGTGACGGTGAACTGGCATAGGAACTGAGTGCGCCGACCTCGCCAAGATCAAGCAGGCCACCATCGCCAGCCGTCGTCGAAACCAACGGGATCACAAGACCGCCGCCAAGATCGATCTCCAGCGCACTCAACGCATCGACGTCGAGAGGCGTATTCACGGGGCCTGGATCGCTCGGATAGCCAGTCAGAGCGTTCGTCGTATCCAGCACGTCTCCAGTCGCGAGGTCTGCGACGATGGTCGCGCCCAGCGCTTCGGAGTCGTCTATCGTCGCGGCATTCGCGCCGACGGCACCGAAGGCGCCGGCGGCGACCACGACGCTCGTCGTGGCGAGTCCTGCCAGCATCGCGCGCAGGCGGCTCAGTTTCCCGGAACGACCTGCCCCGGCAGGTGTGCGGTTCGTCTTAGTCAAGGTGACCCCCGTCATCGTTGGCGTAGTCGACGCTGCACCGACGGGAACCCCTCCCCTCGACGCGCTTGCTGCGTCTCTGCGCGCTCTCACACGCGCATTGAAAGAAGTATGTCGCAGAAGAAGCACCCTGGTCCAGCAAATCTGAAGGAAATGCCGAATGAATTCAAATTGTTATCATTCAGCCGAGAAAAAGGCCTCGGACCTGGGATTTTATGGCGCACAAAAACGCACTGAATATCATCCAGTGCGCGCGACAATTATCGCCAAATATTGCGAATGGCCGTCACGTCACCACGATGTGACGAGCCATCCCCAATCCCCACCAAGCAAGGCCCGCTCTCACACGAGCCCGCTGCCCCCAGCGTAGGTACGAGCTGCGCCGCACAGAAGGTCGGTGCCACTTCTCACCCACTAATTGGTCCGTCACTCACCCTCGACTCACCCTCGAGGGGTCCTGGTCACCCCGTGGCCGTGCGCGCGGCGTCACGCCGCATCACGACACCAGCCGCATCGCCCAACAGCCCGATCCTGTATGCATTCTCGAGCGCCTCGTCTCGTGTCGCCGCGCTGAGCTTGCGGTAGAGCGTCGCGATGTTCGACTTCAGCGTGTTGACCGAGATGAACATCTCCTCCGCGATCTCGGCGCGCGTGGCGTCCGTCGCCAGCAGGGCGAGCACCTGGGCTTCGCGGCGCGTCAGCCGAATGAGCGGCTGCGTGCGAGCGGATGGCGGCAGCGACTGATCCAGGGACTGCCATCCGTCGACGCGCGACTGGGCGAACGCACGCGCCTCTGCAGAGAGCACTCCGAGGTACTGCATGCTGTAGGAATCGAGGGTCGACGCGAGCAGCTCAAGCACGCGGATGGCCTCGGTGTCGTTGCCCAGACCGACATGGGCAGATGCGGCGATCGATCGGGCCGCCGAACGCATCTGAGCAAGACCGTCCGAAACCTTCTCGAGCTGCACCGCATATTCCATTGCGTGACGGAATTCACCCTGCACGATGGCGACCTGCCCCCGCGCGCAGATCGTGAGCGGGCAGTCAGGGTCGGCCTGATCGAGCAGCGCGCTCACGCCGTCGAACTCTCCCAGGCGGAGGCGGGTGTAGCAGTGCATGACCGGGAAGATGCTTCCTTCGAGTCCGCACCCGGGCTCACCGGGAAAGCCCACTGCTTGGAGCTCCTTGAGTCGTTCGAGTGTGTCCTCCATCATCCCCGCCCGCAGCAGAATGCGCACCATCGCCACCATGTAGTACGACCAGGATGTGCCGATATCGGACAGCGGAATGGAATCGATCATCTCCACCGACTCGTCCACGCTGTGTTCCTCGAGCACCGCCATCGCCAGCACCGACTCTGCATCGAGCGACGGCTCCATCCAGCTCGACGTGCGAGCAATGGCATTCGCTCGCACCAGCGATCGCCTCGACGCTTCGCGGTCCCCGAACAGCGCGTGCACCAGCGCGTGCTTGACGTACGCGCTGCGCGTGAGCGAAGCCAATGTCGGCTGCACGGGCTGCAGCTGCGCGGCCGTGAAATAGATCAGCGACGCGGCCGGATCGTTCGAGAGCATGTGCACCATGCCGTACTGATTCATGCAGATGAGGTTCCAGCCCGTGAAAGGGTCGAGCGTTGCGGCGACCGGATGGGCGGCAAGGCGCGGCGGGTCGAGCAGCGCGACCGCATCGACCGACCGGCCACTCATCCACAGTTCATTGACCTGCCAGAGCTTCTCAAGGCGCGGATCCTGCGGGCAGAGCGCCGAGATCATCGAACGGGCACCGGTCGCGCTGTCGCCCCAGACGGTGTCGCACAGGTGCTGCGCCTCTCGCCCTTCTTCGCCACCCGTGGCCGCCACATGCTGAAGCATGCCTCGCAGCCGGTCGATGCGCAGCCCGAGCCACACTTCGATCGAGTACACGCGCAGCAGCGTCAGCAGTGCGCGATAGTCACCCCTTTGGTAGCACTCGATGATCTCGTCGATGGCCCGTTGCAGATCCGGCGCAAAGGGCAGACCGTCATCACCCCGCTCCGCCGCATCTGCTTGTCGTCTGTCGCTGACGCTCATTCTTCACCCCGTACTGCACCGGACTCTCTCCAGACCGGCAGCTTGCCGTCCGCTGTGTGGTGCCCCGTTGCCCCATCTGACTTGGCTCAGCACCAGCTTAGGGTGAATCAGGGGTGAAGGCGGTTGAAATTATCTACCGTGATCAATTCGAGAACGGCATCGCCGTACGCCTCGAGCTTCTTCGCGCCGATGCCGGTGATGCCACCCAGCTCTGCGGTGCTGGATGGCCGGTGCTCGGCGAGCGCGCGCAGCGTCGCGTCGCCGAAGATGATGTACGCGGGCACACCCTGCGCCTTCGCCTGCTCCGCCCGCCAGGCGCGCAGCTTCTGGAAGAGGTCGGCGTCTTCCGGGTTGAGGGTCTCGGCGGCCGTGACCCTCGGCGGCCGCGTCGAGCTCTTGCGTCCGAGCACGTCGCGCCGCAGCGGAACAGGTGTCTCACCGCGCAGCACGCCGGTCGATGCCTCGTTCGTCGCGAGCGTGCCGTACTCGCCCACGGCCGAGATGAGCCCGCGCGCCAGCAACTGCCGGATGACGCTTCGCCAGTCCTGCTCGCTCAGCTCATCGCCGATGCCGTAAGTCGCCAGCTGCGCGTGGCCGAACCTGCGCACCCGCTCGGTGTCGTTGCCCCGCAGGATGTCGATGAGCTGACCGGCGCCGAACGACTGGTTGCGCTCGCGCTTCAGCCGAACGATCGTCGAGAGCAGCTTCTGACTCGCGATCAGGCCATCCCACGTCTCGGGAGGCTCGAGACAGGTGTCGCAGTTGCCGCACGGCTCCGCCTGCTGGCCGAAGTAGGCGAGCAGATTCTGCCTGCGGCACTGCACCGTCTCGCACAGCGCGAGCATGGCATCGAGGTGCTGCCCCTGACGCAGCTGGATGGCCCTGTCGCCGTCGCCCTGCTGAATGAGGCGGCGCTGCTGCACCACGTCGCCCAGGCCGTAGACCATCCAGGCGGCGGATGGCCGGCCGTCCCGCCCCGCACGCCCCGTCTCCTGGTAGTAGCCCTCGACCGACTTCGGCAGGTCGATGTGCGCGACGAAACGCACGTCCGGCTTGTCGATGCCCATGCCGAACGCGATGGTCGCGACGATCACGACACCGTCTTCGCGCAGGAACCGCGCCTGGTTCCTCGCCCGCGTGCCCGCGTCGAGGCCCGCGTGGTACGGCAGCGCGTCGACGCCCTGCTTCTGCAGATACTCCGCGGTCGCCTCGACCGACTTGCGGCTGAGCGCGTAGACGATGCCGCACGCGCCCTGCTGCTGCGACCAGATGAACTGCAGCAGCTGCTTGCGCCCGTCGACCTTCGGTTCGATGCGGTACCGGATGTTCGGGCGATCGAAGCTCGACACGAACATCCGCGCCCCGGTGAGGTTCAGACGCTCGGCGATCTCGGCGCGCGTCTCGAGAGTCGCCGTCGCCGTCAGCGCGATGCGCGGGATGCCGGGCAGACGCTCCTCGAGACCGCCCAGCGCCAGATAGTCGGGGCGGAAGTCGTGACCCCACTGGCTGACGCAGTGCGCCTCGTCGATCGCGATGACGCTCAGGCGACCCTGCGCGAGAAACCGCAGCGTCGCCTCGGAGTTCAAGCGCTCGGGCGCAACGTAGAGCAGGTCGAGCTCGCCCCCGAGGTAGGCCCGCTCGACCGCGCGCCGCTCATCCTGGCTCTGCGTCGAGTTCAGGTAGGCGGCTCGCACACCGTTCGCCACCAGCGCGTCGACCTGGTCGTGCATGAGGGCGATGAGCGGCGAGACGACGAGCCCTGTGCCCTCGCGCACGAGCGCAGGAATCTGGTAGCAGAGGCTCTTGCCGCCGCCGGTCGGCATGAGCACGATCGCGTCGCGACCGGCCACGACCTCGTCGATGATGGCTTCCTGCTCGCCTCGGAACTCGTCGTACCCGAACACCTCGCGCAGAACGTCGCGCGGTGTGCGCCCTTCGACGGTCGGCCCTTCGACAGGCTCAGGGACCAAGACAGGCTCAGGGACCAAGACAGGCTCAGGGACCAAGACAGGCTCAGGGACCGAGAACGGCGGTACGTAGTCATAGTCCACCTCGAACGCGCCGTCGTCGATGGGCGCGTCGGGCGGCACCCACTCGTCGTCCGGTTCCACAGGCATCCTTCGAGTCTAGGGACGCCCCGAGACACCGGGGGCGAGGACGGGCCAGATGAAGTCGACGACGCGGGTGGCCCAGCCGTCGGGGAAGCCGCGGTGCCGCACGAAGGTCGCCCCGGTGGCGCCCAGGATGGTCGACAGGGCTGTGTCGATGTCGAGATCGGCGCGCACGAGACCGTCGCGGCGCCACTCGGCCAGCCATCCTGCCAACTGCCGCAGGCGCGGCTCTGCGATGCGCTCGCGCACCTGCTGCGCGGCGAGATCGTCGTCTTTCGCGGTGAGCGCGGTTGCCACCGAGAAGCCCACATACAGGTCGACGGTGCGCCCGACGGCGCTGAGCGCGTCGATGAGGCACCGCCGAGGATCGGTGCTGTCGACCTCGAGCATGTCGGTGGGGATGAAGTGCTCGATCGTGGCCCGCAGCATCTCGTAGCGGTCGTCATAGCGCCGGTAGATCGTGGTCTTCGCGACGCCGGAGCGGAACGACACCGCCTCGACCGTCACCGCACGCAGCCCACCGTTGCGCAGCAGCTCGATCGTCGTCGCGAAGATCTTCTCATCGGTGTTCGCGACGCGTGATGCCGCGCTCGTGAGGCTGGCCACGGCCGTGGGTCAGGCGGCGATGCGGGCGGGGGCGACGCCCTTCTTGATGAGGGAGTCCTCGACGATCGTGAGACCATCCATGCCGGGCAGACGCGCAATGTTCGAGTCGATACGGCGCACTTCCTTCATGCCCTCGTCGCCCGCGAACAGGTGGCCCATGACGTGCTTGACGTCGTCGGGCTCGCTGATCGACGAGCCGACGGGCTCCCACGCCTTCGTCAGCGCGAAGCGCGTGAGCTTGCGGGCGATCTTGCTCTTCTCGAGCCGGTCGCGCGCCTGCGACGAGTAGAACGCGACGTGACGGGTCTCCTGCTGCGCGATCCGCTGCAACAGCGGCGAGAGGGCAGGGTGCTTCTCGAGCCTGGCAAGACGACGGTACGCGGCGACGGCGCTCAGCTCGTTCGAG
>JASGDS010000340.1:0-6174 GCA_047607025.1 Microbacterium sp. | reverse complement strand
GCCCATCTCGCCGTGCAGGCTGCCCATCTCGCCGCGCAGACTGCCCATTTCATGGCGCAGACTCTCCATCTGCTTGTCGAGACCGACGAACCTGGCATCGACGGCGTCGAACTTCGCGTCGATCGCGTCGAACTTCGCATCGATGCCGTCGAATTTGCCGGCGAACTTGGCATCCAGAGCATCGAACTTGCCCTCGAACTTGGCATCCAGAGCATCGAACTTGCCCTCGAACTTGGCATCCAGGGCGTCGAACTTGCCCTCGAACTTCTGCTCAAGACCATCGAGCTTCGCGTCGACCGTCGCTTCAAGACCCTTGAAGCCCATGCTCATGGTGCGGTTGAGGCTCGTCGTCATCCATCCGAGCCCGCCGAAGGCGAAGGTGGCGAACAGGCCCATGAAGACCCAGACCTGTGGCTGCGTCATCGTCATACCTCCTAGTGTCGGGGAATGACGCGACTTTGTCACGTTCTCGGGATCCGTGAATTTCACTCTCCACAGAATCCGGGTTGGCGGGCGATCGACGCTCCACTTTCCACAGTCTGAGGGGGCAGGTCAGTGCCAGACGCCGCTCGTGCCGCGGCGATGACTGCCGACGAGGTGAGTGTCGACGATGCCGACGGCCTCCATCAGCGCGAACATCGTCGTCGGCCCGACGAACCGGAAGCCGCGCTTCTTCAACGCCTTCGACAGGGCGAGCGATTCGGGCGAGGTCGTCGGAATCTCGGCCAGCGTGCCCGGCTCTGGGGTCGCCCGCGGCCGGTGCGACCAGATGAACTCGGCGAGGCCGCCATCCGTGCGCAGATCGATCGTCGCCTGCGCGTTCTGGATGGTCGCCGCGATCTTCGCCCGGTTGCGGATGATGCCCGCATCCGCGAGCAGCCGCTCGACGTCGGCGTCGCCGAACGCCGCAACCACCTCCGGATCGAACCCGCGAAACGCGGCGCGGAACGCCTCGCGCTTGCGCAGCACGATCGCCCAGCTGAGCCCCGACTGGAACGCCTCGAGACTCAGCCGCTCGAACAGCCCGCGCTCGTCGCGCACCGGCATACCCCACTCGGTGTCGTAGTACTCGCGCAGCAAGGGGTTCGTCGCCGCCCACGTGGGCCGCGCCAGACCATCCTCACCGATGATCAGATCGGCCATCACGCCTCTTCGTCTGCCACGCCCTCGAACTGCGACTCGTACAGTCGCCAGTAGGCGCCCTGCGCAGCGATCAGCTCGTCGTGGCTGCCCTGTTCGACGATGTCGCCGTGCTCCATCACGAGAATCACGTCGGCATCGCGGATGGTCGAGAGCCGGTGCGCGATGACGAACGAAGTGCGCCCCTTGCGCAGCGCAGCCATCGCGTGCTGAACGAGCAGCTCGGTGCGGGTGTCGACCGAACTCGTTGCCTCATCGAGGATCAGCACGCTCGGCTGACGCAGGAACGCGCGCGCGATCGTGATGAGCTGACGCTCGCCCGCCGACACGTTCGCCGCATCCTCTTCGAGAACCGTGTCGTAGCCATCCGGAAGCGAGTGCACGAAGCGGTCGACGTAGGTCGCCTTCGCGGCCGCCATGATCTCGTCGTCCGTGGCCGACTCGCGCCCGTAGCGGATGTTGTCGCGGATCGTCCCGGAGAACAGCCACGGGTCCTGCAGCACCATGCCGGTCCTGCTGCGCACGGCATCGCGGGTGAGCTCGGCGATGTTCTGCCCATCGAGCAGGATGGCCCCTCCTCCGACCTCGTAGAACCGCATGATGAGGTTCACGAGCGTGGTCTTGCCGGCACCGGTCGGGCCGACGATCGCGACCGTCTGACCCGGTTCGACGCGCAACGAGAGGTCGGTGATGAGCGGCTGGTGCTCGGTGTAGGAGAAGGCGACGTCGCGGAACTCGATGACGCCCGCGCCACCCGGCACGGCGGGGGCGTCCTCGGCGTCCGGCTCCTCCTCTTCCGCGTCGAGCAGCTGGAACACGCGCTCGGCGCTCGCCGTGCCCGACTGCACCATCGGCAGCATGCCACCCAGCTCCTGCAGCGGCTGCGTGAACTGCTGCGAGTACTGCACGAACGCCTGCACATCACCGATGCGCAGCTGGCCGTTCGCCACCATGATGCCGCCGAGCACCGCGATGCCTACGTAGGTGAGCGATCCGATGAACTGCATGCTGGGCATCATCGTGCCCGACAGGAACTGCGCCTTGAACGCCGCCTGGTAGAGCTCTTCGTTCTCCTCCTCGAACGCGTCGAGCATCGCCTGCTCTCGCCCGTACACCTTCACGAGCGCGTGGCCGGAGAACGACTCCTCGACGCGGGAATTGAGTCGACCGACCTTCTTCCACTGCGTCTGGAAGGCCTTCTGCGAGCGCGGCCCGATGATGAAGGTGATCACGCCGATGAGCGGAAGGGCGATGAGCGCGACGAGCGCGAGCTTCCACGAGATGGAGAACATCAGGGCCAGCACTCCGATGACCGTGAGCACCGACGTGATCGCGCCGCTCAGCGCCTGCTGCAGCGTCTGCGTCATGTTGTCGATGTCGTTGGTGACGCGCGAGATCATCTCACCTCGCGGCACCCGGTCGAAGTACGACAGCGGAAGCCGATGGATCTTGTTCTCGACCTCTTCTCGCACCCCGTACATGGTGCGCACCATGATCACGTTGACGACGTAGCCCTGAATCCACTGCAGCAGCGAGGCGACGACATAGATCGCGAGCACGGTCAGGATGACCACGCGCAGCTGGTCGAAGTCGACGCCCGCACCGATCTGGAAGTGCTCCATCGCGGCGACCATCTTGGCGAGATCGGTCTGCCCCGCGCCGTGCAGCGCGGTCACGACATCGGCCTGGCTCGTGCCGTCGGGGAACTGCTGGGACAGGAAGAGCGACATCGCGCCCTCGAAGATGATGTTCGTCGCCTCACCGAGCACCTTCGGAGCGATGACGGAGAGCACGACGCCGACGGCACCGAGCAGCGACACCAGGACGAACGCCCAGGCGTGCGGGCGCAGCAGTCCGATGAACCGCTTGAAGCTCGGCCCGAAGTTCTTCGGCTTGCCCGTCGGCATCGAATCCCAGCCACCCGAGCTGGGGGCCTCTTCCTCGTCGACGGCGGTCTCGTCGACGGTCGTGCTCGTCTGCGATGCGTCGCTCATGACTGCACACCCAACTGCGATTCCACGATCTCTCGGTACGTGGTGCTCGCTTCGAGCAGCTCGTCGTGCGTTCCGATGCCGGCCACTCGGCCATCCTCGAGCACGACGATGCGATCGGCATCGGTGACCGTCGAGATGCGCTGCGCGACCACGATCTTGGTGACCTGTGGCAGCTCTCGCCACAGCGCCTGCCGCAGCCTGGCATCCGTCTTCAGATCGAGGGCCGAGAACGAGTCGTCGAAGACGAGGATGCTCGGGGCATGCACGATGGCGCGGGCGATCGCCAGGCGCTGCCGCTGCCCGCCCGACAGGTTGGTGCCTCCCTGCGCGATGGCTGTGTCAAGCCCGTCCGCCTTGCCGCGAACGAACTCGGCGGCTTGTGCGATCTCCAGCGCGTGCCACAGCTCGTCGTCCGTCGCCTCCTCCCGCCCGAAGCGCAGGTTCGAGGCGATCGTTCCCGCGAACAGGAACGCGCGCTGCGGAACGAGGCCGATGCCGCTCCACAGTTTGTCGAGGTCTGCCTCGCGCACATCCACGCCGTGCACCTCGACCGAGCCATCCGTCGCGTCGAACAGGCGAGGGATGAGTGAGATGAGCGTGGACTTGCCCGCACCCGTCGACCCGACGATCGCCACGGTCTCACCGGGCGCGGCCTCGAAGGTGATGTCAGCGAGCACGGGAGCCGCGGCGCCGGGGAAGGTGAAGGACACGTCGTTGAGACGCACGGATCCCGGCGTCGGGAAGTCGGTGACGGGGCGCTCGGGACGCACGATCGACGACTCGTGCTGCAGCACCTCGCCGATGCGGTCGGCAGACACCGTCGCGCGCGGAATCATCATCGACATGAAGCTCGCCATCATGACGCCGCCGAGGATCTGACCGACGTACTGCATGAACGCGAAGATCGTGCCGATCTCGGTGTCGCCGCCGTTCACCTGCACGCCGCCGAACCAGACGACCGAGACGACGGTCACGTTGAGCACCAGCATGACCATCGGGAACATGATGACGAACAGGGAGCCGATGCGCTTTCCGGCATCCATGATGTCGCGGTTCGCGAGGCGGAAGCGGTCGCGCTCGATCTGCTCGCGCACGAAGGCGCGCACAACCCGCACACCGGTGAGCTGTTCGCGCATGATGCGGTTGATATTGTCGAGCCGCCCCTGATTCAAGCGGAACAGCGGCACCATCCGCGAGATGATGACCGCGGCGATCGCGAGCAGCACGGGGATGGCGATGGCGAGGATCCAGCTGAGATGGGCATCCTGCCTGATCGCCATGATGATGCCGCCGATCGCCAGCAGCGGCGCCTGCACGAGCATGCTGGCACCCATGATCGCCACCATCTGCACCTGCTGCACATCGTTGGTGTTGCGGGTGATGAGGGAGCCGGCTCCGAAGTGCGACACCTCGCGCTCGGAGAAGTCGGAGACCTTGGCGTAGACGTCGTGCCTGATGTCGCGACCGGCCGCCATCGCGGCGCGCGCGGCGCAGAAGATCGCGATGATCGCGCAGATGATCTGACCGAGCGAGACGAGCAGCATGAAGCCGCCTCTGCCCATGATGTAGTCGGTGTCGCCGCTGGCGACGCCGACGTTGATGATGTCTGCGTTCAGGCGCGGCAGATACAGCGCGGCGACCGCCGACGCGAACTGAAAGGCGAGCACGCCGAGCAGCAGCCACTTGTAGCGGCCGAGATAGCGGGAGAGGATGCGGATGAGCACTGAGCAATCATGACACCGACCTCAGACATTCACATCCCACCAGAGGACGATGTCCGCTCTCGGCGGAAAGACTGCCGCAGCGAGGCCGTCTCACCGGGGTGGCGCGGTGGATGCACGCACGATGAGCTCGGGCGGGATGAGGGTCGCGTGCGGCAGCTCGAGGTCGTCGATCGCCGCGCGCAGCATGTCGAGCACCGACGATCCCAGCGCCCGGAAGTCCTGCCTGACGGTGGTCAGCGGCGGGATGAAGTGGCGGGCGACGGGGACGTCGTCGAAGCCGACGACGCTGAGGTCCTGCGGCACGCGGATGCCGAGGTCGTGAAGCCCATGGATGAGCCCCATCGCCATATCGTCGTTCGCAGCGAAGACGGCGGTGACCTGTGGCATCTCCCTCATGCCGCGGGCGACGTCGTAGGCGAAGTCGCCCGTCCAGTCGCCGACGACCACCCGCGGTTCGCGGATGCCCAGCGCGAGCGCGCGGTCGTGGAACGCGCGCTCGCGCGCACGGGCATCCAACCAGTCGAGCGGACCGGCCAGATGCAGGATGTCGCGGTGACCGAGCTCGACGAGGTGATCGACGGCCAGCAGCGCTCCCGCCCGCTGGTCGATGGCGACGGCGAGGAACGACGGGTCGCTCTCGGGCGTGACCACGAGAACGGGCACGTCGATGGAGGTCTCTCGCAGCGCGGAGATCGAGCTCGAACGAGGAGCGACGATGCACAGGGCGTCGACGCCCTGTGCAATCAGGGTGTCGACGGCATCCTGCGGCGTCAGCTCATCGCCGCCGTGCAGCGCCAGCGTCGAGACGGCGAAACCCGCCGTGCGCGACGCGTTCTCGACCGCGCGGACGATGCTCGTCGGCCCGAACTCGACCGCGCTCTCGACGATCACACCGATGCGGCTGTTGCGCCTGGTCGCGAGGGCTCGCGCGGCCTGATTCGGGCGGAAGCCCTGCTCTTCGATGACCTCGAGCACGCGACGACGCGTCGCATCTTTGATATGGGGGCGGTTGTTGAGCACGCGTGACACCGTCATGGGTGAGACTCCTGCAAGGTCGGCGACCTTGCGGATGTTCAGCCGTTCGGACTCGGTGCTCGCCACCCGCGCTCCCTTCTCCGATCAGCCTATTGCGCGCGAAACCGCTTCCCGACGGTGAGACCGCTTGTGCCACGGTGCTTCTCGCGGCGAACTAGCTGTACTTCCTCGTGACGTTGTGAACGCGTTGCGATGGGGTTTGGCCGCCGATGCCGGTGTGGGGTCTGTGGTGATTGTAATGGTGGAGCCAGCTCTCGTACGCGGTGGCGCGCTCGGCTTCG
>JASGDS010000339.1:0-4095 GCA_047607025.1 Microbacterium sp. | reverse complement strand
GCTCGGACTGAATCTGCCCTCGGGGCTGCTGGGAGGACTGTGATGGATGCGCTCGCAAGCCTGATGGAGGGCTTCACCCACGCCTTCTCACCGTTCAACCTGCTGTTCGTCGTCGTCGGCTGCCTACTCGGCACCGCGGTCGGCGTGCTGCCCGGCCTCGGATCGTCCATGGCGGTGGCGCTGCTGCTGCCGATGACGTTCTCGCTCGATCCGTCGGCGGCGTTCATCATGTTCGCCGGTGTCTACTTCGGCGGGCTGTTCGGTGACTCGACCATGGCCATCCTGCTGAACACTCCGGGGCAGGCCTCATCGATCGCCTCCACGTTCGAGGGGCACAAGATGGCGAGATCCGGCCGCGCGCCGCAGGCCCTCGCCACCGCCGCGATCGGCGCCTTCATCGGCGGGATGGTCTCGTGCGTCGTCGTCGTGTTCCTCGCGCCCGCGCTTGCCACGTTCTCCAGCGCGTTCGGCCCCGCCGAGTATTTCGCGCTCGCCCTGTTCGCGTTCGTCGCGACCTCGTCGGTGGTCTCCGACTCGGTACTGAAGGGTCTGACCGCGCTCGTGCTCGGCCTCGGCATCGCGACGATCGGCATCGACTCGGTCTCGGGTGCAGAGCGCTTCAGCTTCGGCGTGCCGCAGCTGTTCGACGGCGTCTCGCTCGTCACGGTCACGGTCGCGCTCCTCGCGCTGGGCGAGGTGTTCCACGTCGCCAGCCGCATCCGGCGCGACCCGACCAGCCGCCTGCTGCGCAGCGGCGGACGGCCCTTCCTCTCGAAGGCGGAGGTCCGCGAGGCGCTGCCCGCGTGGCTGCGGGGCACCGGCATCGGGCTGCCGTTCGGTGTCATCCCGGTCGGCGGCGCCGACGTGCCCACCTTCATCGCGTACTCGGCCGAGAAGCAGCTCGACAAACGACGCAAGACGCCCAAGTTCGGGCGAGGGGCCATCCGGGGTCTCGCCGCACCGGAGGCGGCAGGCAACGCCACCACGGGAACCGCGATGGGTGCGCTGCTCGCCCTCGGGCTGCCCGTGTCGGCGACCGCGGCGATCATGCTCGCCGCGTTCCGCCAGTATGGACTGCAGCCGGGCCCGCTGCTGTTCGAGCGCTCGCCCGACCTCGTCTGGGGTCTGCTCGCGAGCTTCTTCCTCGCGATGATCGTCCTGCTCGTTCTGAACCTGCCGTTCGCGCAGGTCTGGGCGAAGCTGCTGCTCATCCCTCGCCCCTACCTCTACGGCGGCATCGCGCTGATGTGCGGGCTCGGCGTGTATGCGTCGAGCGGCGCGGTGTTCGACCTGCTCGTGCTGCTGGCGGTCGGGCTGCTCGGCTTTGCCATGCGTCGGCACGAGGTGCCGCTGGCGCCGCTGCTGATCGGGATGGTGCTCGGCCCGCTCGCCGAGTCGAGCATGCGCGACGCGCTGCTGTCATCCGGCGGCCAGTACTCGACGTTCGTGTCGGGGCCCATCCCGATCGTCATCTACTCGCTGCTGATCATCGCCCTGCTGATCGTCGGCATCGGCCGGCTGCGGTCTCGCGCCCGTGAGAAGGCCGCCGCCTGAGGCGCAGTGCCCTGAGCACCGTTTGGGCCTCGTCACGGTGCTGAAGTCACTGCGCCTTCGCGCCGAGGCTCGGGGCGCAGTGACTTGCGCACCTTTTGGCACCAGAAACGGTGCCTTGTGCACTGCACCGCGTGGTGCGGCGCCATCGTCATCAGCCTGCCGCGATGTCAGCGGCCTGAGGTCGCGCAGCGCAGTGAGTTGAGCACGCTGAGGCGTCCCGGTATGTGCCTCGTGCACTGCACCTCGGGCTCAGTCCGCGGAGCGCAGGATGAACGTCTCGGTGGGCGGCTGCTCCGCGGTCGGCGCGTGGTAGACATCCGGCTCGAGATAGATCACGCGCGCTGCGGGCACCGCCTCGCGGATTCGTGCCTCGACGGCGTCGATGTCGCGCGACGCGTCCGCCACCGAGATGTCCTTCGGCAGGCCGATCTTCGCCGCGACGAGGAACTCGTCGGGGCCGAGGTACAGCGTCTTGATGTGGATGAGCTTCTCGACCTCCGGCCCCTGCTCGATCGCCCTCAGGATCTTCGTGAAGTCCTCGTCGCTCGCCCCCTCGCCGACGAGCAGGCTCTTCGTCTCGATGCCGAGCACGATCGCCACGAGCACCAGCAGCGCGCCGATGCAGATGGTGCCGATCGCATCGAAGACGGGGTTGCCTGTGATGGCGCTCAGGCCCAGACCGAGCAGCGCCAGCACGAGGCCGAGGAGGGCGGCGGTGTCCTCGAGCGCGACGACCGGCAGCTCGGGCGCCTTCGCGCGACGGATGAAGGTGAACAGCGACTGCCCCTTGGTGCGCACCTCGTTGATCTCCTTCATCGCGGTGCGCAGCGAGTAGCCCTCGAGGCAGATCGCGACCAGCAGGATGATGATCGGCAGCCAGACGGTCTCGAGCTCGTGCGGGTGGCTGACCTTCTCGATGCCCTCGTAGATCGAGAACACGCCACCGACCGAGAACAAGATGATCGCGACGACGAACGCGTACACGAACCGCTCGCGTCCGTAGCCGAAGGGGTGCTCGCGGTCGGCGCGACGCGTCGACTTCTTGCGACCCAGCAGCAGCAGCAGCTGGTTGCCCGAGTCGGCGAGCGAGTGGATGGCCTCGGCGAGCATCGACGCAGAGCCCGAGATCAGCCATCCGATCAGCTTCGCGAGCGCGATGCCGATGTTCGCCGAAAACGCCGCGATGATCGCCTTGCTGCCACCCGATGCACTCATGCTCTGAGTCTACGAGGTGTCCTTGCGTAAGATCGGAATATGGCTACTCAACTGCCCTCGATCGCGTTCCTCGGTGCCGGTTCGATGGGCGGTGCCATCCTGCGCGGAATCGTCGCCAGCGGCGCAGAGGTGGATGGCGGACTGTTCGCCACGAACCGCTCCCCCGCGAAGGCGGCGGAGCTCGATGGTCTCGTCGGTGTCGAGTCGATCGCCCTGGAGACGGAACCGGACGGCAACCTGCGCGCCGCGGCATCGGCGCGCATCGTGATCGTCGGTGTGAAGCCCGCCATGGTGCCAGACCTGCTGCGTCAGATCGCGCCCGTGCTGCGCGATGATGCGATCGTCGTGAGCATCGCGGCCGGTGTCACCCTCGCCACCTTCGCCGACGCGCTGGGGCAGGATGCCCATGTGCTGCGGTCGATGCCCAACACGCCGGCGAATGTCGGCAAGGGGGTCACGGGGCTCGCGGCGGGGCCATCCGCCACCGCCGACGACGTGGCACTCGTGCGCGCTGTCTTCGAGACGGTCGGCAGCGTGATCGAGGTGCAGGAGGACCGCATCGACGTGCTCAGTGCCTTCTCCGGCTCCGGCCCCGCCTACGTTTTTCTGCTCGTTGAGCAGTTCACTGCGGCCGCGATCGCGCAGGGGTTCAGCGAGGCGGATGCCCGTGCCATGGCCGAGCAGACGTTCATCGGCGCGGCCGCGCTGCTCGATGCCACGGGTGAAGACCCTGCCGAGCTGCGGCGTCGCGTGACGAGCCCGAAGGGCACGACCGAGCGCGCGATCGCGGTGCTGCAGGACGGCGATCTGTCGCAGCTGTTCGTGCGAGCGTCCGACGCCGCGGTCGCGCGCGCCCGCGAGCTCGCCGCGGGTGCCTGACCCGCTTGGCCCGCGCTTCGCCGGCTCGCGGGCTTGATCGCCGCCGCTGGGCGGACGTGTCCGCGGGGCTGTCTCGCGCTCCTCCGGTCGCGCGGCGGCACGGGGCGGCGGCGATAGGCTCGCGCGGTGCCGGTGAACTTGACGTGGCGCCCGGTCATCGCGGCGCTCGCCAACCCCGAGGCACGCCGCGCGCCTCATACTTGGGGAGCCACTCGTGGAGGCGGCGAGCGGACTGTCGCCGTCCAGGCGGCGCTCCCTCGTTGACGGCGGCCTCGTCGAGCGGCGACCGGATGGCACCGAGTACGCGCGGCCGCCCGGCTGAGCCCCGTGCGCGTCAGCGAGGTGGTTTTCGTGTGCTCCGTTCCGTCGTTCCCGGCGCCGGGGACGACGGAACGGTGCACACGAAAAACACCGCGCTGACGCGCCCGGGGGGCAGCCGGGCGGCCG
>JASGDS010000338.1:0-4398 GCA_047607025.1 Microbacterium sp. | reverse complement strand
CGAAGCCGCGATCGGCCGATCGCGAGATGCGGCGAGTGGCGAAGAAGGCGGCGAGCATGATCGGGATGCTCGCCGCGGCTGCTGCGGCCAGCTGCCACGAGACCGGAATCAGCATGAGGCTGATGGCGATGGGCATGCCGATCGCGCCGATCAGCGGGGTGACGAGGTAGGCGAACGCGCCGACGAGATCGGGGCCGGCCGCGGCGATGGCGGTGCGTGCGGTCGCCGTGTGATCGGGCGTGAACCAGCCGAGGTGCGTGCGCGAGAGACGCTCGGCCATATCGCGCTGCGTGGTGTCGAGCAGGGTGAACCCCAGGCGGAACGCGAAGCGAGCGACCGTCCAGTCGACGATCCACCCACCCAGCGTGAGCAGCACGACAAGACCCACCCACGGCCAGGCGTCGCTCGGGGTGTCGCCGAACAGGGCGGTGACGAGCGGAATGAGCGCCACGGCGCCTCCTGCGCGCAGCAGTACGCTCACAAGCGACAGGAGGAGATGACCGGTGAGCGTCGAGGTGCTCTCGGCGGGCAGCAGACGAAGGATCGTGCGGATCATCGTGCGTTCACCTCGCTCGCGGGTGCGGCATGACCGGCATCCCACAGCTGTCGATACCTGCCGCGCATCGCCAGCAGCTCGGAATGCACGCCGCGCTCGACGATGCGGCCGGCGTCGAGCACGACGATCTGGTCGGCGTTCACGATCGTGTGCAGACGATGGGCGATGATGAGCACCGTCCTGCCCGCGGCCAGGCGCCCGAGCGCCTGCTGCACGAGGTATTCGGATTCAGGGTCGGCATACGCCGTCGCCTCATCGAGCACGATCACCGGGGTGTCCGTCAGGATGGCGCGCGCGATGGTGAGGCGCTGCATCTCGCCTCCCGAGAGCGGGGCATCCGCACCGATCACGGTATCGTAGCCATCCGGCATGCGCAGGATGCGCTCGTGGATCTGCGCGGCGCGCGCCGCCTGCTCGATCGTCTCCTGCGCGGCGTCGGGCCGTGCCAGGGCGATGTTCTCGCGCACCGTGCCCGCCACGAGCTGCGTCTGCTGGAAGACGAAGCCGACGCGAGCGTAAAGCTGCTCCGTCGACAGCTCGCGCACATCCGTTCCGTCGATCCGGATGGCGCCTGCGCGGACATCGTGGAATCGTGCGAGCAGCGCGGCGAGCGTCGACTTGCCCGATCCGGAAGGACCGACGAGCGCGGTCACGGTGCCCGGCCGCAGCTGCAGGTCGATGCCGCTGAGCACGTCGACGCCCGGACGATAGCCGAAGGAGACGCCGTCGAACTGGACGAGGCCCGTCGTCGTGCTCGGTGTCTCGGCGGCTCCGTCGTGAGGACGCACCTGAAGCTCCTCCTCATCGAGGGTGACCTGCACGCGGCGCGCCGCGATCATGCCCGCGCGCAGACCGGACAGGCCGTAGCCGATGCCGAGCAGCCTGGCGCCGAAGGTGGTGCCGAGGAACAGGAACGGCAGGATCTCGACCGGGCGCATCGTGCCGCCGGCGACGAACAGCGTGCCGAAGACGACGATGAGCAGCAGGAAGGTCGATGGACGCGTCGTGAGGTCCATCAGCGTCTTGCCCTTGGTGTACGGCTGCTGCCAGTCGCGCAGGAAGGCGATGTACTCGTCGAGGCGCGCGCGGAACGTCGACGCGTGCTGCCCGAATACGCGGATCACGCCCTGTCCCTCGAGGAAGCCGGCCGCCTCGCCATCCATCTTCTCGCCCCAGCGCATCGCCTTGGGCGTCGTGTCGTACGACTGCAGGAACATGACGTACATCGTGATGACGTATACCAGAACCGGAATGAACAGGATGAGTCCGAGGTGCCAGTCGACGATGAAGAGGTACACGAGCACGCTGATGGGCGGAACGATCGCCGCAACAGCATCGGGAACGGCATGCGTGACGAGGTAGTGCAGCGACAGCGTGCCGTCCTGCACGATGCGCTTGACCTGCGTGGAAGAGCGGTCGGTGAACCAGCCGAGCGGCAGACGCGCGAGCTTGCCCAGCAGTCGGCCACGCAGTTCGCGTTCGAAGCGCGCATCGAACGCGTGCAGCCACAGCATGAGCGCCGTGCCGAGCAGCGTGCCGATGCCGAGCAGCGCGACCGCCCAGATACCGACGGACCACAGGCGTGAGGCGTCGTCGCCGGCGAGGATGCGCCTGGCGAGCTCGACGAGCAGCACAGAGGGGGCGAGCTCGATGAGGGAGACGATCGCCTGCAGCACGCCGGCCGCGATGAACGTCGACGTCAGCGGTTTGATCAGTCGCGACCCGGCCTGCGCCCGCCATGATCCCATTGTCTCCACCGGTTCGGTCGGCGCCGGCCCTTGAGCCTGCCCCGGTCCCTGAGCTTGTCGAAGGGCAGGCGCCGGTCCCTGAGCTTGTCGAAGGGCAGGTTCCGGTTCCTGAGCCTGCCTCGGTCCCTGAGCCTGTCGAAGGGACTCGGCCTCGGGAACCGCACGGTCCTTGCCCATCGCGCGACCCTCCACCCAGTACGCCTGGGCGTGCAGCTCGGCCTTCGGAAAGCCGAACTCGTCCTTCAGACGCGTGCGCAGGTGCTTCAGCGATCCGGTCTCCGGCGTGACCCACGCATGCCAGTCCGACCAGTCGCGTGCCTCGATGGCGGCCGCGAGCGACTCGGTGCCGTCGCGCGGAACCCAGTGAATGCTGGCACGGGGATGGTCAGCGAGGGGGATCAGCGCATCCTCCGACGAATGCTGCTCGATATATGCCTCGATCGGAATGTCTGCGGGGACCGTGCGCATGATGCTGCTGAATGCGGGGATCGCGGCGGTGTCGCCGATGAGAAGGTACCCGGCCGGCGCCTCGTCGGGCACTTCGAAGGACGACGACCCCAGGCTCGTCGCGCTGAGCGTCTGACCCGCCTCGGCCTGCTTGGCCCAGGTCGACGCCGGTCCTGCTGGCTCGTGCAGCACGAAGTCCAGCGCGAAGGTGCCCGCGTCGAGGTTGAGTTCGCTGAACGTGTAGGCGCGCTGGTACTCGAAGTCGCGACCGTCGGCGGCGGGGAACCAGATGCGGATCCAGGCGGTGGGGGTGTTCTCGACCTCGTCGAACAGGCTGTCCGTCCGGAACCTCACGCGTCGGAAGTGCGGGGTGAGCATCTCGGCTCCCGTGACCTCGATCTCGTGGTCCTTCGCGCCCGAGACGCGCATGAGGGCGCCATTGAATCCACGCTTCGCCATCGGGCCACTCCTTTCGGCTTAGGCAAGGCTAAATCACAAGGTCGGATCAAAGCAAGGTCGACCAATTCTCTGCGACGGAGACCTGCCCGGCCGACGATCCGAAAGTGAGCACCATGGCACGCAGTCTCCGGCCCATCGACGTCTTCTCCATCACCGTGCGCGAACTGGAGGTGGTTCGGGTGGCAGACCTCACCGCGCGACCGTCGGTTGGGGATTCGGCCTGTCCACGGCGATCGCGCCGGAGCGAACGGCTCGGTTGAGCCAGGATGGTGAGGTGACTGCAAAGATCTTCGGGCACCGCGGTGCCCTGGCCGAACTTCCCGAGAACACCCTGGCGAGCTTCGCTCGCGCGCTGGAGCAGGGCGCAGACGGCGTCGAGCTCGACGTCGCGCTGAGCGCGGACGGCGTGCCGGTGATCATGCACGACGACACGATCGACCGCACGACGAGCGGCACGGGTGCGGTCAGCGACCTGACCCTCGCGCAGCTGCGCGAGGTGGACGCGGGCGACGGCGAGCTCATCCCGACGCTCGATGAGGTGCTGCAGCTCGTGGCGAGCCACGACGCGGAGGTCGACATCGAGATCAAGGCGCCGGAATCCGTGCCGCTCGTGCTCGAGACCGCACGGCGGCTTCCGTCGCTGAAATGGTTCGCCTCGGCGTTCGACTGGACGGCGCTCACCGAGCTGCGCAGGCTGGATGCCGATGCGCGTATCTACGTGCTCACTGACGGCATCGCGTTCGACGAAGCGCTGAGCTTCGCCGCCGAGGTCGGGGCAGAGGGCCTGTCGATCTGGGACATGGGCGTCGACGCGGAGCGGATCGGGCACATCCACGACGCCGGCTTCAAAGCCTTCGTCTGGACCGTCAACGACCCCGAGCACGCCGCCGAGCTGGCCGCCGCCGGCGCAGAGGCGTTCTGCACCGACTCGCCCGCCACCCTCCTGCACGGCACGTCTTAACTTCTGCCCTCCCATGTCTTAAGAACCCGCGGTGAGAAGGCCGCTTGCCGCACGTTCTTGAGACATGACCCTCGTGGGGGGATGCCGGTGGTCGGTGCGACGATGAGCACATGACTTACGCGATGACGGCTGATGGAGCGAGGCTCTGGTTCTCGGTCGGCCCCGGCTCTGAGGACTCGGGGCTGCCGGTCGTTTTGGTTGCGGGGCTGGCGCTGTTCTATCCCGAT
>JASGDS010000337.1:0-14955 GCA_047607025.1 Microbacterium sp. | reverse complement strand
TGGACATAAAATCCCTGGTGAGGGGCTGTTTTCGTTCTGTGCGCGAGGGGGGACTTGAACCCCCACGCCCTAATACGGGCACTAGCACCTCAAGCTAGCGCGTCTACCTATTCCGCCACCCGCGCAGTGATTCTCTGCCAGTCAGACCGGCGAGCGAACCAAGAGACAACATTACCACCTGGTGCGGCTCATGACGAACCAGGATGGCACTCGGGCGCGTCAGGAGGTGGACACCCCGAACAGCAGGCCAAGCATGTACGTGACGGCGGCCGCACCGAGGCCGATCGCGAGCTGTCGCAGGGCTCGGCGCAACGGAGGACCGCCCGAGAGCAGACCGACGAACGCGCCGACGACCAGCAGCGCGACGCTGACGAGCGCCACCGCAACGATCACCGCCGCCGCGCCGGAGAAACCGACGATCCAGGGCAGGACGGGAATGATCGCGCCTGACGCGAAGAAGCAGAAGCTCGCGGCGGCCGCCTTCCACGCGCTGCCGACGACATCCGACGTGTCACTCGCACGCGCCTGCTCCGGCACCCTCCCCCGCTTCGCGTCTGTGATGAGCGAGCGCGCATGCATGAGCGAGCTCTCCTCGCTCTCACCCCGTGCACGGAACACGAGCGCCAGTTCGTTCGCATCCAGGTCGAGATCGGGCAGCGAGTCGTTGGCGTAGTCGTTCGCCTCGGTCGACTCGAGCATCTCCCGCTGCGAGCGCACCGAGACGAACTCCCCCGCCCCCATCGACATGGCCCCAGCCAGCAGGCCGGCGATGCCGCTGAGCAGGATGAACGTCGAGCTGACACCGGATGCGCCGACACCGAGCACAAGCGCGAAGTTGCTGACCAGCCCGTCGTTGGCGCCGAACACGGCGGCTCGGAACGAGCCGGACATCTCCCGCCTGCTGTCCGCTGCGAGCCCCCGCACCACCTCATGGTGGATCTTCTCGTCGGCCCGCATCTGCGGCGTCGCATACGGGTCGTCATCGTAGGGCGAGCGCGCCTCGGCGTTCTGTGCGAGGGCGAGCACGAAGATCGCGCCGAATCGCCTGGCCATCCAGACGAGCACCCAGTTGCGGAAGCTGCGATGGGGCAGCCGGTCGGGCACGCCGCCGAGCAGGCCGATCCAGTGCTGCTCGTGCCGCCCTTCCGCGTCGGCGAGCTTCAGCAGCACCTCGCGCTCCATGCCGCTCTTACGTTCGGCCAGGTACCGATAGACGGATGCCTCCGCGCGCTCGTCGACGAGATACTGCGCCCACCGCTTGCGGTCGGCTGCTGTCGGCTCTGCGGGCGCGCTCAAAGGAGCTCCTTCTGGGTCGGCGGCACCTCTCAACCGTATCCAGCGCACCCACCCTGCTCCGCACCATCCGGCGACATTGCCAGCATTTAGGACACCCGAACTGCACGCCCACTCGCCGCCCGCGCGTGCCACACGCAGTCCCGGAGCAACCGCACCGCGCACGAGCGAAGGTGCAGTGCGCGAGCAACCGCCCCGGATGGACACCGACCATACTGCACGCCCGCTCGCAGACAGACCCAACGCTCCCAGACAGCGCGTGGCACGCACTGTGTAAGAGCAACCGCGCAGTCCGGGAGCCGGGGCGCTGTCCGCGAGCAACCGCGCAGCATGAACGCTCGCAGAAGGCACGCCCGCTCGCAGCCAGACCCAACGCTCCCAGACAGCGCGTGCCGCGCGCTGTGTAAGAGCAACCGCGCAGTCCGGGAGCCGGGGCGCTGTCTGAGAGCACGTGTGCAGTGTCAGGAGCGCACGCGGCGGCGCAGCACGTCGATGCGGTTCTGCAGCTGCGCGACGGTGGCCTGCGCGACGGGCGGCCCGCCGCACGAGCTGCGCAGCCAGGCATGGATGGCCCCGTGCGGCTCGCCCGACTGGTGCGCGTAGACGGCGACGAGACTGTTGAGCAGCTGCCGCTGCTCCTTCAGCGTGCGATGCAGCGGGGCGGGAAGCGCGGGCTCCGCACCCGTGCTGCGCTCGCGCGCCTCGCGTGCCACGCGGTGCTTCGACTGCCGCGACTGGCGCTGCATCAGCAGCTCGTGCACGTGCTCGGGCTCCAGCAGCCCCGGCAGGCCGATGAACTCGTGCTCCTCCTCGGTGCCGGGCACCGCGAGTTGCCCGAAGCTGCGCCCCTCGAACACGACGCTGTCGAAGTGCGCGACCGACGAGACCGGCTGGAACTCGAACTCGTCCGTCAGTGCATCGGATGCCTTGTCCTCGCGCTCGGCCGCCGCCAGCAGCTCGTCCTCGTAGCCTTCCTGGTGCTCTTTGGGGGCGCCGAGAACGTGGTCGCGCTCGCGCTCCATCTCCGCCGCGAGCCCCATGAGCACGGGCACGTTCGGCAGGAAGACGCTCGCCGCCTCTCCCCTGCGCCGCGCCCGCACGAAGCGCCCGATCGCCTGCGCGAAGAACAGCGGCGTGGACGAGCTCGTCGCATACACGCCGACGGCGAGGCGCGGCACATCCACGCCCTCCGACACCATGCGCACCGCGACCATCCAGCGCTCGTCGGACGCCGAGAACCGCTCGATGCGAGAGGACGCCTCCGCCTCGTCGCTGAGCACCACGGTCGGCCGCTGCCCTGTCAGGGTGCGCAGAATCTCGGCATATGCACGCGCGACGGTCTGGTCGGTCGCGATCACGAGGCCACCGGCATCCGGCACATGACGGCGGATCTCGGCGAGGCGGGCATCCGCCGACCTCAGCACCTGCGCCATCCACTCGCCCTTCGGGTCGAGCGCCGTGCGCCACGCCTGCGAGGTGATGTCCTTCGTGTTGTCCTGCCCGAGGTTCGCTTCGAGCTCGTCGCCCGCGCGGGTGCGCCATTGCATCTGCCCCGAGTACACGTGGAAGAGCACGGGCCGCACGACGCCGTCGGCGAGCGCCCGCCCGTAGCCGTAGCTGTAGTCGGTGATCGACGTGCGAAGCCCGGTCTCATCCGGGGCATATTCCACAAATGGAATGGGCGAGTCGTCACTGCGAAAGGGTGTGCCGCTGAGCGACAGTCGGCGCGTCGCAGCCCCGTACGCCTCGCGGATTCCGTCGCCCCAGCTGAGCGCGTCTCCCCCGTGATGCACCTCGTCGAGGATGACGAGCGTGCGGGCAGAGCGCGTAAGGTCACGGTGCACGGCCGGCTTCATCGCCACCTGGGCATATGTCACCGCGACGCCGTGATACTGACGGGATGGCCGATCATGCGCGTTCGTGAAACGCGGGTCGAGCCGGATGCCGAGGCGAGCGGCGGCGTCGGCCCACTGCGTCTTCAGGTGCTCGGTCGGGCACACCACGATCACCCGATCGATCGCACGCGAGTGACGCAGCTCGTTCGCCAGCGTGAGCGCGAACGTGGTCTTGCCTGCACCCGGTGTGGCCGCCACGAGAAAGTCGCGTCGATCGGGCACGGCGAAGTACTCCTCGAGCGCCTCCTGCTGCCAGGCTCGCAGCCGATCGGCGGTGCCCCACGGGGCGCGCTGCGGATAGGACGGACTGAGCACGAGACACAACGATACGCTTCGACAGGCTCAGCGACCCACAGGCTCAGCGACCCACAGGCTCAGCGACCCAAGACCTGACGTCGTGTCCATTCATCCGACGGGGATAGTCTGCGAAGAACGTCTTCTTGCATCGGGGGAACCGACTCATGCCGCCACGCGAACCATTCGTCGCCAATCAGGGCCAGCATCCCTGGCATCGCTACGTCGCCGTCGGCGACTCGTTCACCGAGGGCTTCGGCGACCCCGATCCTGCCCGTCCGAACGGATGGCGCGGCTGGGCCGACCGCGTGGCGGAGGTGCTCGCCGCGCAGAGCGAGGACTTCGCCTATGCGAACCTCGCCGTGCGCGGCAAACTCATCCGCCAGATCGTCGACGAGCAGCTGGATGCCGCGATCGCCCTGAAGCCCGACCTCATCACGTTCTGCGCAGGTGGCAACGACGTCATCCGGCCCGGCACCGATCCGGATGAGATCGGCCAGCTGTTCGACGCCGCCGTCGCCCGCCTGGCGAAGGATGGCGCGGCGATCGTCGTGTTCACCGGCATCGACGTGGCCTGGACCCCGATCTTCCGACCGTTCCGCTC
Organism: Microbacterium sp.; assembly: GCA_047607025.1. GTDB lineage: Bacteria > Actinomycetota > Actinomycetes > Actinomycetales > Microbacteriaceae > Microbacterium. Next base: position 10,869 of record JASGDS010000337.1, on the reverse strand, counting down.
GAAGGTCGCGATCTACAACGAGAACGTGCGCGCGATCGCCGAGAAGTACGACTGCATCGTCGCCGACCAGTGGGCGCTGAAGTCCATCCAGGATCCGCGGTTCTTCTCCGACGACCGCCTGCACATGAATCCGCTCGGGCACCACGAGGTCGCGAGGATGGTGCTGCGCGCGCTCAACGTCGACAACGACCTGCAGCCGATGGAGCCGGAACCGGCGCCCGACGCCACCTGGCGCGAGGCGCGCTCGAACGACCTCGTATGGGCGCGCGCGCACCTCGTGCCGTGGGTGCTGCGGCGCCTCCGGCACCAGTCATCCGGCGATCACGTCACGGCGAAGTTCCCCGATCCGGTGTCTGTCTCCGACCGCGAAGACTGAGCGCGGGCGTCAGGTCAGCGCCCACAGGGCGACGGCGGCGGCCGAGGCGACGTTGAGCGAGTCCACGCCGCCCGCCATCGGGATGGTCACCACGCTGTCCGCCGCCGCGAGCGCCTGGCGGCTGAGGCCATCGCCCTCCGTGCCCATGGCGAGCGCCACCCGATCGGGCCTGGTCGCCGCGAAGGCGCGCAGGTCGACGGCGTCATCGGCCAGCGCGAGCGCCGCCAGGTGGAAGCGTGCCGAGGCGAACAGCCCTCGCGCCTCGCCCCACGGGGGCAGCCTCGTCCACGGCACCTGGAACACGGTGCCCATGCTCACCCTGACGCTGCGCCGATACAGCGGGTCGGCGCACCTCTCGCTCACGAGCACCGCATCGGCGCCGAGCCCTGCCGCCGCGCGGAACGCCGCGCCGACGTTCGTGTGATCGACGATGTCCTCCAGCACGAGCACCGTGCGCGCGCCATCCAGCACCTCGGCGACGGATGGCAGAACCGGCCGCGCCATCGCCGCCAGCATGCCTCGGTGCACGGTGTAGCCCGTGACCTTCTCGGCCACCTCGTCCGGCACGAGATAGACGGGAACGTCGTCGTCGACGAGCGCCGTGGCATCCGCCAGCCAGCGCTCGGTCGTGAGCACAGAGCGGGCGCGATGGCCGGCGTCGATCGCTCGGCGGATGACCTTGGCCGATTCGGCCATGTACAGCCCCTCCGCGGGTTCGCGCACGCGGCGCAGGGTGACGTCGGTGAGGTCGCGATAGTCGTGCAGCCGCTCGTCGGCCGGGTCGGTCACGGTGATCTGCGGCATTGATCCATTGTCCCCCGTAACATGCACGACAACTGGCGCGAATAGACTCACCAGCAGGAGGCGACATGATTCTCAGCCGCTCGCAGGAGTCCGCGATCGACGCGAGGCTCGCACCGGCGGTCGATGCCCTTGCCGGTCGTCGCCTCAGCATTCTCACGGGGGCCGGCGTCTCCACCGATTCCGGCATCCCCGACTATCGAGGAAAGGGTGCGCCGAAGCGCTCGCCCATGACCGCGCAGACGTTCCTCGCGAGCGAGGCTGCGCGGCGCCGATACTGGGTCGGCGCCCACCTCGGCTGGCGCGCGTTCACCTCGGCGACCCCCAACGCCGGGCACGAGGCGATCGCCAGGATGGAGGCGAGCGGCATCGCGGATGGCGTCATCACCCAGAACGTCGATGGACTGCACCTTCGGGCGGGCTCGCGCAGCGTTGTCGAGCTGCACGGCACGATGCGGCGGGTCGTGTGCACCGTCTGCGCGCAGGTGTTCGACAGGCGCGACATCGGCACGCGCATCGAGCAGGACAACCCGTGGATCACGGTGCCGGAGAACGTCGAGCTGGGTCCGGATGGCGATGTGCTGCCCGCCTCGTCGGACGGCTTCGTCATTCCCTCGTGCACGGTGTGCGACGGGGTGCTGAAGCCCGATGTCGTCTTCTTCGGCGAGTTCATCCCCGCCGAGAAGTTCCGCGAGGCCGAGCAGCTGGTCGCCTCGAGCGAGGCGCTGCTGGTGGCAGGTTCCTCGCTCGTCGTGAACTCGGGCCTGCGCCTTGTGGAGCGCGCGCACCGGCGCCGCATCCCGATCGTCATCGTCAACCGCGGCGAAACGCGGGGCGACAGACGCGCGAGCGTGAAGATCGATGCGGGCACGAGCGACGTGCTCACCGGGCTCGCGGGCGCGCTGGCGGCGACGTCATCCTGAGCAGCCTCATAGGCGCGAGCGCTTAGGATCGAGCAGTGACCCTCATCACCCTCGTACGCCACGGCCAGACCGACTGGAACCTCAACGGTCGCATCCAGGGCCGCACCGACATCCCGCTCAACGACACCGGTCGCGATCAGGCGCGTGACGCCGCCGCCAGCCTGCTCGACCGCGGCCACACCCTCGTCGTGGCGAGCCCGCTCTCGCGCGCGTTCGAGACCGCGTCGATCATCGCGACCGAGCTCGGTCTCGACGCCCCTCTCGCACATCCCGGGCTCATCGAGCGCGACTACGGCATCGGAGAGGGGATGTCGGATGCCGACATCGAGCGCGAGATGACCGAGCGGGGTCTCACCGTTCGTGCGTTCTTCCGCAGCCCGCCTGGCGGAGAGGACGATGCGGCTGTCGCGGCCCGCGCCGTGCCCGCGCTGCGCGAGATCGCCGCGCACCACGAGGGCCCCGTCATCGCGGTCGCCCACGGCGCCTTCATCCGCGTCGCGCTGGAGCAGGCAGGCGGTCACGGCCTCGGGCCGATCGTCAACGGCTCGGCGCACGACATCCTGGTCGACGACGAGACGTTCGAGCATGTTCCGGATGGTCTGCGCGACGAGCGCATGGCGCGTTCCGCCTAGTCTTCAAGCCCCCTTCACACACCTCGCTCAATCGTTTAGATAACGACTGAGCATGATGCGCAATCGCGGTACGCGCGGGATGATACGTTCTGCCCTATGACCTCCCTCGATCACGTCGATCTCGAACTGCTCGCTTCGCTCGCCGAGGATCCGAGGGCCACGGTCGTCGCCCTCGCCGACAAGCTGCGCCTGTCACGCAACACGGTGCAGGCGCGCATGGCCAGGCTCGAGAAGCTCGGGGTGTTCGAATCGTTCGAGCGCGCGATCTCTCCGGAGGGGCTGGGATTCCCGCTGCAGGCGTTCCTTGCCATCGGCGTGCGGCAGCCTGAGATCCCGGCGATCGTCGATGAGCTGCGCCGCATCCCCGAGATCGTGCAGGTGCATGGGGTGTCCGGCGACACCGATCTGCTGGCCCTCGTCGCCTGCCGCGATGCGCGACACCTGTTCGACGTGGATGCCCGCATCCTCGCGATCGCGGGTGTCGAGCGCGCCGAGACGTCACTCGTGATGAGCGAGGCGGTGCCGTACCGCGTCAGCGGCCTGATGGGTCTCGCTCGTCGGGAGCGCTGAGGAAGCGACGGATGGTGCCAGCCGCGATCTCGGGCGTCTCGTAGTGGATGAGGTGGCCGACGTCGGCGATCTCGACGAGCTGGGCATCCGGGAAGCGTGAGGCGAGCTCGCGCTGCTTCTCGATGGGCGTGATGTCGTCATGCTGCGCCGCGATGAGCAGCGTCGGCTGGGCGATCCGCTCCGCGACATCCCCCACGTTGTTCGACACGCTCGTGACGAAGCCCTGATAGACGCTGTCGCGGCTCGCGAACCCGCTGTAGAAGCGCTCGTGCTCCTCGTGGATCCAGCGGCGCAGGCGCCGCTCGTGCGTCTTCGCCATCGTGACGCTCATCACTCTCGTGATCAGCGGCATCCGCAGCAGCGCCCCGCCGATGGATGCCGGCAGCTTCGCGCCGAGCCAGTAGTAGAACACGGCGAGGCGGGTGAAGACGCCGCGCGGCCCCTCGAGGGCGGGCGCCCCGATGGGGTTGACGAGAATCAGCCGGGGCGTCGGCATGCCGTCGGCGACGGCTGCCGACGACACGATCGATCCGAAAGAGTGGCCGAGCACGACGGCGCCTGGCGCGACGAGTGCGCCGAAGCGCCTCAGCCATCCCGTGAACGCGTCGAGGTTCTGCTCGACGCCGGGCACGGGAGGCGTCTGCCCGTAGCCGGGCAGGTCGGGGGCGATCACCCGGTAGCCGTCGAGGTGGGCGGCGAGCGGTTCCAGGCCGTGGTGGTCGCCGCGAAAGCCGTGCACCGCGAGGATGGTCGTCTCCGCGTCCGGCTGACCGTACCCCCAGTACGCCGTGCGCAGGCCATCCACGTCGACCTCGTGCCGCGTGACGCGGGTGCGGGTCAGCTGCGCGGTGAACGGGGATGGCTCTGGCACGGCACCCATATTACGAAAGGCGGTTACGGATCAGCCCTGCAGATGCGTGCCGGGCACACGCAATGTCGGTGATGTGTCGTACGCTCGACACATGGCGACATCCTGGCCCGACCCGCCACCGCTGTTCGATCTCGACGACGCGGGCGAGACCTGCTCGTGGCTCGATTCCTTCGGCAGCAGCGACGAGGAGATTTCAATGGTGTTCGAATCAGATCCTCGTGCCGAGGGCGAGTGCCAGAAGGGATGGTGCGACCGGATCGGCGTGTTCGATCTGGAGACCACGGGCGTCGATGTCGAGAACGATCGCATCGTCACCGCCTACGTCGGGCTGCTCGACGCACGCGGCGAGGTCATCCACGACGAGAACTGGCTCGCCGACCCCGGTGTGTCGATCCCCGCGGGCGCGGCGGCGATCCACGGCATCACGACCGAGCGGGCGCGCGCCGAGGGGCGGGATGCGGCCGAGGTGGTCGCCGAGATCGTGCACGCGCTCGAGGTCATCCTCCAGGCGGGCATCCCTGTCGTCGCCTACAACGCACCCTTCGACTTCTCGCTGCTGAAGAACGAGGCGCACCGTCACGGCATCGCGGCGATCGAGCATCCGTCGCCCGTCATCGACCCGCTCGTCGTCGACAAGCGCCTCGATCGGTTCCGCAAGGGCAAGCGAACGCTCGAGACGGTCGCCGCGCACTACGACGTGGCGCTCGACGACGCACACGAGGCGTCGGCCGATGCGATCGCCGCCGGTAGGCTCGCGCTGGCGATCGCCGACCGGTTCCGCGATCAGGTGCCAGACGACGCCGCCGTGCTGCACACGCAGCAGATCGCCTGGGCGCGCGAGCAGGCCGAGAGCCTGACCGAGTACTTCGTGCGCATCGGTCGCATCTCGCCCGCCGAGCAGCTCGACGGCAGCTGGCCCATCCGCTGATCCACGTCACGACGACACTCTCATGCGCATCGCCGCATTCTCTGATCTGCATCTCGGTGGGGGCGGTTCGCCAGGTCTCGGCTGGGCGCGCAAGGCCGTCGATCGCGCCGCCCGCAAGCATGCCGATGTCTTGATCTTCGCGGGTGACCTGATCGCGCACCGGCGCGCGAACAAGAAGGTGATCGGATGGTGCGAGAGGCTGCTCGATCATGCGGCGCAGGTCGAGGTGCCGATGCTGTTGGTCTGGGGCAACCACGACGTGTCGGTCGGCCTGCCCGAGCTCGACATCGTGCCGCCGAGCATCACGGTCGCCCCCTCCGACGAGGTGCTCGACATGAAGATCGGCGGCTACACGATCCACGCGCTCTCCGTCGCCTCCAATCCCGACCCCCGACGTGTCGTGAAGCTGTTCCCGAAGGCGAAGGAGCCGCGACACGTGGGCGTGCTGCACACCAGCGTGACGGGCGAACACAGCAATGCCGCCTGCCTTCCCACGACAGTGAAACAGCTCGAGTCTCGACACTATGCCGCCTGGGTGCTGGGGCACGTGCACGAGCCCGTGCAGCTGACCGAGACGATCGGATGGCCGGGGATGAAGGTGCTGCAGCTCATCGACCTGCCGGATTGAGACACGGCGCATAGGCTGGAGGGCATGCCTTCCGACCCCGCAGCCCGTTCCCACATCGATGACCTCGGCGCGTTCGTCGCCGCCTCTCCCTCGTCCTTCCACGCCGCCGAGACCGCGGCCGCCCGGCTCGTGGACGCCGGGTTCGAGCGCCTGGACGAACGGGATGCATGGGCAATCGCTCCTGGCGGGCGGTACCTCGTGGTGCGCGACGGCTCGGTCATCGCCTTCGCGCTGCCCGAGTCGGCCGATGCGGTGACCGGGTTCTCGATCGTCGGCACCCACACCGACTCCCCCTCGTTCAAGCTCAAGCCGAAGCCGACGACCGCGGGCCCTGGCGGATGGCGTCAGGTCGGCGTCGAGGTGTACGGCGGTCCGCTGGTGCACACCTGGCTCGACCGCGAACTCGAGATCGCCGGGCGCCTCGTGCTCGCCGATGGCACGACGCACCTCGCCCGCACCGGCGCGCTGCTGCGCATCCCGAACCTCGCGATCCACCTTGACCGCTCGGTGCACGAAGAGCTGAAGCTCGACCGGCAGCGCCACACGCAGCCCGTCTGGGGCCTCGGTGACCTCGATGACGCCGACATCCTCGCGACCGTCGCCGCATCGGCGGGCGTCGATGCGGCCGACATCCGCGGTTTCGACCTGGTCATGGCCGACACGCAGCCGCCGCGCGTGTTCGGGGCGGATGACGCGCTTTTCGCGTCGGGGAGGCTCGACAACCTGCTCTCCACGCACGCCGCCGCGGTCGCGGTCGCCCAGGCACGGCCGTCCAACCGCATTGCGGTGTTCGCCGCGTTCGACCACGAAGAGGTTGGCAGCGATACCCGCTCGGGCGCGGGCGGGCCGTTCCTCGAAGACGTGCTCTCCCGCATCCAGGGAGCTCTGGGCGCGGATGCCGACGAGCGCGCCCGTGCGTTCGCGGCCTCGCTGCACGTGTCGAGCGATGTCGGTCACGCCGTGCACCCGAACTACGCCGAGCGTCACGATCCGGTGAACCGCCCCGTCGCGGGCGGAGGGCCCATCCTCAAGATCAATGCGAACCAGCGCTATGCGACGGACGGGCCAGGGGCTGCAGCCTGGAACGCGGCGTGCGAGCGGGCGGGCGTTCCCGTGCAGGAGTTCGTGTCGAACAACGACGTGCCGTGCGGCTCGACGATCGGGCCGATCACGGCGACCAGGCTCGGCATCCGCACGGTTGACGTCGGCGTTCCCATCCTGTCGATGCACTCCGCGCGCGAGCTCACCGCGGTCATCGACCCGTGGTACCTCGCGCGCGCGATGACCGAGGTGCTGAACGCCTGATGCTCTCCGCGCTCGCGCACGCACGCACACTCGACTCGACCTCGTGGCGCGAGCGCGAGCGCGCGCACGCCGAGCGGGCGGACGCACTCACGGCCGACCACCGAGAACGGGCGCGGCGGGGCGAGGCGCATCCGGTGTGGGACTTCCTCTTCACCTACTACGCGTACAAGCCGTCGCTGCTGCGCCGCTGGCATCCCGGGGCAGGCGTCGAGCTGCAGGATGCCGCTGAGCGCCTCATCTGGCGCGGGTACTCCCCCGGCGAGACGCGGGGCTCCGCCGTGCCGGACGCGGCCGCCTTCGCGCGGGAGAAGCCGCAGCTGGCACGTCTGATCGAGATCATGCTGCGCCGCACAGCCGAACGCCCGGCGCAGTTCACGTGCTTCGGTCTGCACGAGTGGGCGATGGTCTACCGGCAGGGCGAGCACCGCCATCCGCAGCCGCTGCGCCTCGGACAGACGGCGACGGATGCCGTCGTGGAAGCGCACGAGATCAGGTGCACGCACTTCGACGCATTCCGCTTCTTCACACCAGAGGCCGTGCCCCGCAATCGCGAGCGGCTCACGCGCGAGACGCAGCCGGTTTTCGAGCAGCCGGGCTGCCTGCACGCGGGCATGGACGTGTACAGGTGGGCGGTGAAGCTCGGCCCGCTCGCGCCTGGCGAGCTGCTGCTCGACGCCTTCGAACTCGCGCGTGACATCCGACTGCTCGACATGCAGGCCGCGCCCTACGATCTGGAGACGTTCGGCGTCGAGCCCGTGCGCATCGAGACACCGGAGGGCAAGACCGAGTATGTGCGCCGTCAGCGCGCCTTCGCCGAGCGCGGCAACGCCCTGCGCGCCGCCATCCTCACCGCCTGGCTCGGCTGAAACTGCACCCCCGCTCCCACACAGCACGTGCTACGCGCAGTGTGGGAGCGGAGACGCTGCCCCGGAGCTTTCACGCCGTCTGCGAGCGCACGCGCACGCCACAGGAACCGAAACCGCACCTGCACTCGCGCACAGCACCCCCGCTCCCACACAGCACGTGGCACGCGCAGTGTGGGAGCGGAGACGCTGCCCCGGAGCATTCAGGCATCCTGCGAGCGCACGTGTCGTCCGGCGGTGCGCTCTCCCTGAAACAGCACGGCGGCTCTCAGACAGCACGTGGCACGCGCAGTGTGGGAGCGGAGGATCACTCGGTGGCGAGGACGGCGCCGCGGCCGGCGCCAGCCAGCTGCAAGCGCAGGGCCACGCAGTGGATGGCCGCATCGGTGAGTCGGTCCTCGGAGAGAGCGCCGGTGGTCACGGCGTTCTGGATGGCCTGCACGATCTGACCGGCGGTCTCGGGCGAGGTCGTCGCGATCGCCAGCACGAGATCGGCCCCGGCCGCGAGCGCCAGCACGGCATCCTGGGCGATGTCGGCGTAGGCGTCGTCGCCGCTCTGCACGAGCATCCCCAGGTCATCCGTCACGGCCACGCCGGTGAACCCCAGGTCGTCGCGCAGCACGTCGTACCACGCGGATGAGAGCGATGCGGGACCGTCGTCGACGGCGGTGTAGGCGAGGTGCCCCATCATGACGAGCGGCGCGCCCGCGTCGATTCCGGCCGAGAACGGGCGCGCGGGCCCATTGCGCCACAGGTCGAACGCCATGTCGGTCTCGGGCACCGTGAAGTGCGAATTCGCGGCCAGCGCGCCGTGCCCGGGAAAGTGCTTGAGGGTCGACGCCGCGTAGGGCGCCTCGCCGATGACGGCGGATGCCACACGCGTCATGGCGTCCGCGGGCGTCTCGCCCAGGATGCGGTTGAAGATGAACGACGATCGGTTGTCGGTCTCGTCGGCGATGATGCCGAAGTTCACGCCGATGCCTGCACGCGCGACGAGCGCGCCGCGAGAGGCGAACGCGGCCTCCGCGTCCCCTGGACCCGCCACGCGCAGCGCGGATGCTGCCGGGTACTGGTCCCAGTACAGGCGCTTGACGACGCCGCCCTCCTGGTCGACCGCGAGCAGGGGCGGCAGCGCCGGATCGGTCACGAGGCCATCTGTCAGCTCGCGCGTCTGCTGCTCCGTCGAGACGTTCGCCCCCATCAGGATGAATCCGCCCAGGTGGCTGTCGCTCATGTACGCCTGCAGCGTCGGCAGATCGCGGGAGGAGAGCGACCCCATCACGACCGTGCCCGCGAGCTCCTCCGGAGACATGGCGGCGACGATCTGGGCGGCGCGCGCCTGCAGGTCGCTCTGATCGGCGGCGACGACATGCACGCTGGGCTCGGCCGCAAACGTCGCGGTGGGCGAAGGCGTCGGCGTGTCCGACGCGCTCGGCTCGGGAGTCGACGTGTCGGCGACAGCAGGCACGCCGGCTGCCAGCAGCGCGACCGCGCACGCCACCGACACGATCGCGGCTCGGCGGATCCCCCTCATGCCCTTGATCGTAGGCGCCTGCCACCCCGTGGAAGCCGCGCCACTCGGGGTGTGACGGTTCTGTTAAGCACCATCACGGTTTGACATCGTGCCCAGACCAGAACGCGTCTCTGTGTCAGAATGCTGAAATCACTCTCCACCCAAAGGACAACTCCATGAACTCTCCTACGCCTCGCGCGCGACGTCGCGCCTGGATCGCCGCGGTACCCGCCGCCCTCGCCCTTGTCGCCACAGGCTGTGCGGCCGATCCCGCCGATGACAGCTCGGATGACGGCGGCAGCGACGCCATCATCATCGGCACGACGGACAAGGTCACCCACCTCGACCCGGCCGGCTCGTACGACAACGGTTCACTGACGGTGCAGACCCAGGTGTTCCCCTACCTGGTGAACACCGCGCCGAACAGCACGGAGGTCGTTCCCGACCTGGCGGAGACGGCCGAGTTCACCTCGCCGACCGAGTACACCGTGACACTTCCCGAGGATCTGAAGTTCGCCAACGGCCACGACCTCACCTCGTCGGACGTGAAGTTCTCGTTCGACCGCAACGTCGCGATCAACGACCCGAACGGCGCAGCGTCGCTGCTCTACAACCTCGACTCGGTCGAGACGCCAGACGACCTCACGGTCGTGTTCCACCTGAAGAGCGAGAACGACCAGGTCTTCCCGTTCATCCTCACGAGCTTCCCCGGCGCCATCGTCGATGAGGAGTCGTTCTCGGCGGATGCCCTCACGACCGATGACGACATCGTCGCGGCCAACGCCTTCGGCGGGCCGTACACGATCACCGATTACGACTTCAACCAGCTCATCAACTTCGCCCCGAACGAGAACTACCAGGGCCTGATCGATGCGCCTGCCAACGACGAGGTCACCTTCCAGTACTTCGCCGAGTCGAGCAACCTGAAGCTGGCCGTGCAGAACGGCGATGTGGATGTCGCCTACCGCAGCCTGTCGGCATCCGACGTCGCCGACCTCGCCACGGACGACTCGCTCACGGTGCACGACGGTCCCGGTGGCGAGATCCGCTACATCGTGTTCAACTTCGACACGCAGCCGTACGGCGCCAAGACCGACGACGCGGATGCCGACAAGGCCCTCGCCGTGCGTCAGTCCGTCGCCGACGTGATCGATCGCCAGTCGATCGCCACCGACGTCTACAACGACACCTACACCCCGCTGTACTCGTACGTGCCAGACGGCTTCGTCGGCGCCACGCAGTCGCTGAAGGAGCTCTACGGCGACGGGAGCGGCGGCCCCGACGTCGACAAGGCCACGCAGACACTCGCGGATGCCGGTGTCGAGACGCCCGTCGAGCTCTCGCTGCAGTACAACCCCGACCACTACGGTCCCGGCTCTGCCGACGAGTACGCGCAGATCAAGGACCAGCTCGACAAGAGCGGGCTGTTCTCGGTCGACCTGAACTCGACCGAGTGGAC
>JASGDS010000336.1:0-23276 GCA_047607025.1 Microbacterium sp. | reverse complement strand
GTTCCTGCCGCTTCGCGGCGTGGAGATGTCCGCGGCGCTGGACTCCAGCCTGCGCATCACCTTCGACATCCGCGGCGGCCTGCTCGTGCGCCAGATCCACCACTGGGCGGCCCTCGTGTTCGTGGCGGGCATCGGCGTGCACATGCTGCGCGTGTTCTTCACCGGCGCGTTCCGCAAGCCGCGTGAGCTCAACTGGGTGATCGGCTTCGTGCTGTTCGTGCTGGCGATGGCCGAGGGCTTCACCGGCTACTCGCTGCCTGACGACCTGCTCTCGGGCAACGGTCTGCGCATCATCGACGGCATGATCAAGGGCATCCCGATCATCGGCACCTGGACGAGCTACCTGATCTTCGGCGGCGAGTTCCCCGGCACCGAGATCGTCGGTCGCCTCTACTCGATGCACATCCTGATCCTGCCGCTGCTGGTCATCGCCATGGTCGTGCTGCACATGACGCTCATGATCGTCAACAAGCACACCCAGTTCGCAGGTCCTGGCCGCACCAACGGCAACGTGGTCGGCTACCCGATGATGCCGGTGTACATGTCGAAGATGGGCGGGTTCTTCTTCACCGTCTTCGGCGTGATCGTGCTGATCGCCACCTTCGTGCAGATCAACCCCATCTGGAACTACGGCCCGTACGACCCCTCCCCCGTGTCCGCCGGCACCCAGCCGGACTGGTACATCGGGTTCGCGGATGGCGCGTTGCGTCTCGCCCCGTCGAACTGGGACATCCACCTCGGCAACTACACGCTGTCGATGGGCATCATGACACCGCTGCTCGTGCTCGTGGTCTTCATCGTCGCCGTCGCGGTCTACCCCTTCATCGAGGCGTGGGTCACGGGCGACAAGCGCGAGCACCACATCGCTCAGCGGCCGCGCAACTCCGCCACGCGCACCGCGATCGGCGCCGCGGGCATGGTGTTCTACGCGACGCTGTGGGCCTCGGCCTCGTCCGACATCCTGGCCACGCACTTCCGTCTCACCATGGAGGGCGTGATCCATTTCCTGCAGGCCACGCTCATCCTTGGCCCCATCGTGGTCTACTTCATCACGAAGCGCGTCTGCATCGCGCTGCAGAAGAAGGACCGCGAGATCGTGCTGCACGGCTACGAGTCCGGCCGCATCGTGCGCCTGCCTGGCGGAGAGTTCCAAGAGGTGCACAAGCCGGTCGACGAGTACGAGCGCTGGCGTCTGGCCGACTACGAGACGTACGAGCCGCTCGTGGTGCGCCCCGATGCCCGTGGCCGCATCACGAACGGCCAGAAGGCCCGTGCCTGGTTCTCACGCTGGTTCTTCGAGGACCGTCTCGCTCCGCTCACCGAGAAGGAGTACCAGGAGTCGCTGGAGCACCAGCAGCACGTGCTGCACGACCACGGCCCCGACCGCACGCCGTTCTCGCTGCCAGGCGGCCACTGAGCCTGTCGAAGTGTGAGCCTGTCGAAGTGTGAGCCTGTCGAAGTGTGAGCCTGTCGAAGCGCCCCGCACCGTTCTGGTGCGGGGCGCTTCGCTGTCCCGCGCCATGAGAGTGCGTACCACCGGTGAGAGTGCGCGCGCACCGCGAGCGTGCCCACGCCGCGAGCCGCCTCACGGCGCGCAAGACCTCTCACCGCGGGCGAGCCGTCTCAGCGCGACCTGACGTACCGCGTTACAGGGTCTTGCGCAGGAAGACCAGGTCGACGCCATCCTGCAGAGGCGCTCGACGCGTCGTGACGTAGCCCTCGCGCTCATAGAGGCGGATGTTCGCGGCACTGAGGTGCCCGGTGAACAGCTCGGAGGCTGAGGCGCCGCTCGCAGCCTCCGCTGCGCGCAGGAGCGCCGTGCCGATGCCCCTCCCCTGCTGATCGGGCGCGACGACGAGCCGGCCGATGGCTGCGACACCGTGCTTCAGCTGCCAGCGCACGGCACCGACGAGTCGGCCCTCCGCGCGAACACCGAGTGCGCTCGCACTGCTCAGCTCGGCCACGAGCTCGTCCAGCGTCTGCGTGAGCGCCGGGAGCAGCACGTCCCGATAGATCTGCGCCTCGGTGACATACGCGGCTCGCTGCAGCGTCAGCAGCTCCCCAGCGTCCTTGGCGGTCAGCTCGACGATCTGCATGCCTCCCACGCTACCCGCGCGGGTGCAGTGCACAGTGCACCCTTTGACGCGCGTAAAAACGCCAAAGTCACTGCACCCCGCCGTCGCACGCAGGGGTGCAGTGGCTTGCGCACCCCTTGAGCACCCGAAACCGTGCGTCAGGCACTGCACCTCGCGCCCGCCAACGGCCATCGTCATCAGCCTGAACCTGACGTGCAGACGTGGAGCCGCAGTGCATCCCGCACCGATTGAGGCGCGTTTCGGTGCCAAAACCACTGCGCACTGCCGCCGCGCGAGCGGCGCCCCCGAAAAGCTCAACGGGCGAAGCGGCCCCGGTAGTACTCGAAGACCCAGCCGAAGAGGCCGACGACCAGCAGGCCGGCGGCAACAGGAATGAGGAAGTGCGCGGTCGCCAGCGAGATCATGGCGATCGCCGCCGCGCTCGCGAGCACGAGCGGCCACCACGACCACGGGCTGAACTCACCGAGCTCGGGGTCCGCGTCGTCGATGTCCGCCGTCAGCACGTCCTCCGGCAGCTCGATGCCCTGCTGCGCCTTGTGATTGCGGTGCACGAAGAACGTGATGAGGCCAGCCATGAAGGCGCTGAACAGCAGCGCGATGCTACCTGTCCAGTCGATCTTTCCGTCAAGGACGAGCGCCCAGATCACGTAGGTCACGAAACAGAGGAAGAAGAAGCCGCACAGCAGCCCCCACAGTCCGGTCTGCGCCCTCATGTCAGTTCTCCTTCGCGTTCACGAGCTCCGCCTCGGCGGGCAGTGCATGCGGCACCTCGGCCGCCTCGGGATGCGCCAGATCGAACGCAGGACGCTCGCTGCGGATGCGCGGGATCGACGTGAAGTTGTGGCGAGGCGGCGGGCAGCTGGTCGCCCACTCGAGCGAACCGCCGTAGCCCCACGGGTCGTTGACCGTGACCTTGGCGCCCTTGCGCGAGGTGATCCACACGTTCAGGAAGAACGGCAGCAGCGATGCGCCCAGGATGACCGCGCCGATCGTCGAGAGCTGGTTCTGCCATCCCCAGGCGACCGACTCGGCCAGGGAGTAGTCGGCGTAACGACGCGGCATGCCGTCGACGCCCAGCCAGTGCTGGATGAGGAACGTCATGTGGAAGCCGATGAACAGCATCCAGAAGTGCACGTAGCCGAGGCGCTCGTTGAGCATCCTGCCCGTCCACTTCGGCCACCAGAAGTAGAACCCGGCGAACATCGCGAACACCACGGTGCCGAACACGACGTAATGGAAGTGCGCCACGACGAAGTACGAGTCGCTCAGGTTGAAGTCGAGCGCGGGCGACGAGAGGATGACGCCGGTCAGACCACCGAAGACGAAGGACACGAGGAAGCCGAGCGAGAACAGCATGGGCGTCTCGAACGTGATCGAGCCTCGCCACAACGTGCCGATCCAGTTGAAGATCTTCACACCGGTCGGCACCGCGATGAGCATCGTCATCAGGGCGAAGAACGGCAGCAGCACGGCACCCGTCACGTACATGTGGTGCGCCCACACCGAGACCGACAGCGCCGCGATGCCGATCGTGGCGTACACGAGCGTCTTGTAGCCGAAGATCGGCTTGCGGCTGAACACCGGGAAGATCTCCGAGACGATGCCGAAGAACGGCAGCGCGATGATGTACACCTCAGGGTGACCGAAGAACCAGAACAGGTGCTGCCAAAGGATGGCGCCGCCGTTCGCCGCGTCGTACACGTGGGTGTGGAAGAGGCGATCGGCCGCGGCGGCGAACATGGCAGCGGCGAGCACGGGGAACGCGATGAGGATCAGGATGCTCGTGATCAGCGTGTTCCAGGTGAAGATCGGCATGCGCCACATCGTCATACCGGGCGCGCGCATCGTGATGATCGTCGTGATGAAGTTCACCCCACCGAAGATCGTGCCGAAACCGGAGATGCCGAGGCCGAGCATCCAGAGATTGCCTCCGATGCCTGGCGTGAACGTCGCATTCGCCAAGGGTTGATAGGCGAACCATCCGAACGATGCCGCGCCCTGCGGGGTGAGGAAACCGCCGACGGCGATGAGCGAACCGAACAGGAACAGCCAGAAGGCGAACGCGTTCAGGCGCGGGAAGGCGACGTCAGGGGCGCCGATCTGCAGCGGCAGGATGGCGTTGGCGAAGCCGGCGAACAGCGGCGTCGCGAACATCAGCAGCATGATCGTGCCGTGCATCGTGAACAGCTGGTTGTACTGCTCCTTCGTCGGCACGATCTGCAGGCCGGGCGAGAACAGCTCGGCGCGGATGACGAGCGCCATCACACCGCCGAGGGCGAAGAACAGCATCGAGGCGATGAGGTACATGTACCCGATCGTCTTGTGGTCGGTGGAGGTGATCCACTTCACGACGATGTTGCCCTTGTGGCCGACGCGCGAGCCGCTCATGAGGGCGGCCTGGCGCGGGGGAAGCGCGGTCGCTGTGTCCGCCATCACTGACCTTCTTCCGTGTTCTCTTCGCTCTCGACGTTCGACCCATCCGTGCCGGGGTTATTGGACAGACGGTCGTACTCGTCGTTGATATCGCCGGTGTTGCCCTTGGCGGCGAGCTCGTCGAGGTAGTCCTCGTACTCGTCCTCGCTGACCACCTTGACGGTGAAAAGCATCATCGAGTGGTACTCGCCGCAGAGCTCGGCGCACTTGCCCTTGTAGGTGCCCTCACGCGTGGGCGTGAAGCTCCACTGGTTCGGGTGGCCTGGGACCATGTCCTCCTTGTAGAGGAAGTCGATGATCCAGAACGAGTGGATGACGTCACGGGATTCGATGTCGACCGTGACGGTCTTGTTGACGGGCAGCACCAGCTGCGGCAGCGCGCTCTCGTCGATCGAGCCGTCTGCGCCCGGCTGGGCCTGCGTGCCCATGGTCCAGACCGCATCGTCTCCCTCGCCGTACTGGAAGTCCCACGACCACTGCTTGCCGATCGCGGTGATCTGCACATCGGGGTTCTCATCGATCGCCGTCAGCTCGGTCTGGTCGCGGGCCGTGAACGAGAACAGGCCGAAGACGAGGATGAGCGGCACGATCGTGAAGAACATCTCGATCGGCATGTTGTACCGCAGCTGAACGGGCAGGCCGGTCTGGCCGCGGCGACGACGGTACACCGTGATCGCCCACAGCATGAGGCCCCAGGTGATGAGGCCGACGACGAGCGCGGCGACCCAGGAGCCGACCCACAGCGTCGAGATCCGCTCGGTCTGGTTGGTCGTCGGCTGACCCGACGCATCCCAGCCGGGAAGATAGCCGTGCAGCTGCGTGGGAGTGCAGCCAGTCAGTGCGGCAATGGAGGAGACAGCGATCACCGAGATCGCTGCCAGTCGGGTTCGACGCTTCGACGGCACGAATTCACCTTCCGAACGTGTTTGCTGCGACTGCCAGTCTATGGCACTTGCTCACCCGATTCCTGCCACTCTCCCAGCGCGCCAGCCAACTGAGGCTCACCCGTGACATGCGAAAAGCGCCCCGCATCAGGAACGATGCGGGGCGCTTGTCCGGCGTGTCGTCAGTGGAAGCTGTCGCCGCACGCGCAGGAACCCTGCGCATTGGGGTTGTCGATCGTGAAGCCCTGCTCGGCGATCGTGTCCTTGAAGTCGATCTCCGCACCATCCAGGTAGGGCAGGCTCATGCCATCGACGATGACCTCGACGCCGTCGAAGTCGACCGTCTCGTCGCCCTCGAGCACGCGCTCATCGAAGTAGAGCTGGTAGATAAGGCCGGAGCAGCCGCCAGGCTGCACCGCGACCCGCAGACGCAGATCGTCGCGCCCCTCCTGCTCGAGCAGCGAACGCACCTTGCCGCTCGCCGCGGCGGTCAGGCTCACGCCGTGGGCACGCGCTGGCGCCTGATCTGTCAGTGTCGCATCGGTCATGACGTGATCCTTTCCGGATGGCCGTGTGGCTTCTCTTCCACGATTCTACGGCTCAGAGACCGTACGGGCGCTGGCACGCGCCAGCAGCAGCGCCTCCGACCTGACCGCATGCCGGAACGTGTCGAGGTGCAGCGACTCATTGGGGCTGTGCGCACGCGAGTGCGGATCCTCCACGCCCGTGACGAGGATCTGCGCGCCCGGGTTGCGCTCGACGAGGTCGGCGACGAACGGAATCGACCCGCCCACGCCGAGGTCGACGACCTCGTGTTCGTATCCATCCCGCAGCGCCTCACGCATCTCGGCGACCGCCCATCCGCTCGTGTCGACGAGGAAGCCGTTGCCGCAGTCGATCTCGCTGAAGCTCAGCTCGGCGCCGAACGGCGCGTGCGCGCTCAGGTGATCCTGCAGAGCGCGGCAGGCCTCATCCGCGCTCTGGCCGGGCGCGACGCGCGCGCTCACCACGACCGTGATCTCGGGCGCCAGCGTGTTGGATGCCGCGGCCACCGGGGTGTGGTCGATGCCGGTGATCGTGATGGACGGCTTGTTCCAGATGCGGGACAGGATCGAGCCTGTTCCCGTCGGCTGCACATCCGGCAGCAAGCCCGCCTCCTCGCGCAGCGTCTGTTCGGTGTACTCGGGTGTTTCGGCGTCGCGCGTGGCGAGGCCCTCCACGGCCACTGCTCCCGTGTCGTCCCACAGCGTCGCCAGCAGCTTGATCGTCGCGAGCATGGCATCGGGCACCGCGCCGCCGAACATGCCCGAGTGCGAGGCGTGATCGAGCGTGCGCACCGTGAGGTGGAACTTCACGTTCCCTCGCAGCGACACGGTGAGCCCCGGCGTCGATGAGTCCCAGTTGCCGGAGTCAGCGACGATGATCACATCGGAGCGCATCGCGTCGGCATTGTCGTCGAGGAACTGCGTGAACGATCGGGAGCCGAACTCCTCCTCGCCCTCCACGAACAGCACGATGCCGAGATCGAGATCATCGCCGTGCACTTCGCGCAACGCGCGCAGCGCGGCGATGTGCGCCATGACCCCCGCCTTGTCGTCGGCGGCCCCCCGACCGTACAGGCGGCCATCCCGCACCGTCGGCTCGAAGGGAGGCGTCTGCCACAGCGCGTCGTCGCCGGGCGGCTGCACATCGTGGTGAGCGTACAGCATCACCGTCGGCCGCCCGTTTCGTGCCGCACGCGTGGCGAGGATCCCCGGCTGACCGAGCTCGCCCGTGCCAGGAATGGCCGACCGCTTGATGTCCACCCGCTCGAACAGGCCCGTCCCCCGCGCGAGTTCCGCGATCGCCTGCGCGCTGCGGGGCAGCTGCTCCTGGTCGAAGGATGGCCAGGCGATGCCGGGAATGCGCACGAGACGACCGAGGTCGGCGAGCGCCTGCGGGATCCCACCCTCCACGGCATCGAGGAGCGCGGTTTCGGAAGCTGTTTCAGAGGTCATGCGGGTAATCTTAGGATTTCACCCGCGCACTTGAGGTTCATCCATGGTCAGTTTCCCCCTGAAGAAGAAGGACGCCGCCGCCGACGAGGCGCCGTCGTCCGAGACGACGGCGGTCGGAAAGGGCAGGGCGACGCCCACGCGCGCAGAGCGCGAGGCGGCGAACCGGCGCCCGCTCGTCGCCGACACCAAGGAGGCGAAGCAGGCCGCTCGCGCGGAGCTGCGCGCGAGGCAGGAACGCGCGCGCCAGGGCATGGCCAATGGCGAGGAGAAGTTCCTCGGTGCGCGCGACAAGGGCCCGCAGCGCCGATTCGCCCGCGATTACACCGACGCCGGTCTGCACATCGCGGAGTGGCTGATGCTGGCGCTCGTGGTCGTCATCGTCGCCTCGATGGTGCCCGTCACCGCGTTCCAGTACTGGTCGTTCATCGCGCTGTGGGTGTACATCCTGTTCGCCATCGGCGACCTCGTCATCCTGGCGCACAACGTCAAGCGCAAGGCGGCCGAGAAGTTCGGCAAGGACAAGCTCGAGAAGGGCCTCGGCTGGTACGCCGCGATGCGCGGTGTCCAGCTGCGCTTCATGCGCATGCCCAAGCCCCAGGTGAAGCGCGGCGACTACCCGAAGTAGTGCGGCGCGATACGCTGGCGAGGATGCTCTACGACCTCCTCTTCCGACACGTGCTCACCCGGTTCACGCCAGAAACCGCGCACCATCTGGGCATGACGGCCATTCGCGTGCTCGGATCGAAACCGCTGGCATGGGCAGTGCGCGCCGCGACCCGACCCGATGAGGCGCTGCGGGTGCGCGCGCTCGGTCTCGACTTCCCTTCGCCATTCGGGATGGCCGCGGGCTTCGACAAGAACGTCGTCGGCGTCGCAGGCCTCGACGCCCTCGGGTTCGGGCACGTCGAGGTCGGCACCCTCACCGCCGTCCCGCAGCCGGGAAACCCGCGCCCGCGCCTGTTCCGCCTGGTCGACGACCGCGCGTTCGTGAACAGGATGGGCTTCAACAACGATGGCGCTGAGGCGGCGGCACGCCACCTGGCGAAGCTGCGGCGCGGCGGCGCCGTCGTGGGCGTCAACATCGGCAAGAGCCGGGTCGTCGCGGTCGAGGACGCGCTCGACGACTATGTGACGAGCGCGACCATCCTTGCGCCCCTCGCCGACTATCTCGCCGTGAACGTGTCCTCTCCGAACACGCCTGGCCTGCGGGGCCTGCAGGCGGTCGAGACGCTTCGGCCGCTGCTCGAAGCGGTGAAGGATGCCGCGGGCGACACCCCGCTTCTCGTGAAGATCGCACCCGACCTGCCCGATGACGAGGTCGAGGCGATCACCGTTCTCGCGCGCGAGATCGGACTCGCCGGGCTCATCGCGACGAATACGACGATCTCGCGCGACGGACTGACATCCGACCCGCTCACGGTCGTGAACGCCGGTGAGGGCGGCCTTTCGGGCGCGCCGCTGGAGCAGCGCTCCCTCGAGGTGCTGCACCTGGTGCGGCGGGCCGTTCCCGACCCCGAGTTCTGCGTGATCTCGGTCGGCGGCGTGCAGACGGCGGCTGACGTGCGCGAACGACTCGATGCCGGCGCCACGCTCGTTCAGGGCTACACGGAGTTCATCTACTCGGGGCCCTTCTGGGCCGCGCACATCAACCGCGGCCTCGCCGTCGGCTGACCCGGAGTCAGCCGGTGTGATGGTCCGCGCGCAGCTCGGCGATGCACTGCTCGAAGTCGTCGAGCGAGTCGAAGGCCTGATAGACGCTCGCGAACCGCAGGAACGCGACCTCGTCGAGCTCACGCAGCGGTCCGAGGATGGCGAGACCGATATCGTTCGCCTCGATCTGGCTGAGCCCCGACTGCCGCACCGTCTCTTCCACCGACTGCGCGAGCAGCGCGAGATCGGCATCGGTCACCGGCCGCCCCTGACAGGCCTTGCGCACGCCGGAGACGATCTTCTCCCTGCTGAACGCCTCGACCGCGCCCGAGCGCTTGATGACGTTGAGGCTCGCCGTCTCGATCGTCGAGAAGCGGCCGCCGCACTCCGGGCACTGCCTGCGGCGACGGATGGAGAGCCCGTCATCGCTCGTACGAGAGTCGATGACGCGAGAATCGGCGTGGCGGCAGAAGGGGCAGTGCATGGCGCTGACGAGTCTAAGCGGTCATTCCTCGAAGCGCGCAGAGACCGCTTCGCCGTGGGCGGGAAGCAGCTCGGCACCGGCGAGGGCGACAAGGCTGTCTCGCACCTGCTCGAGCGCATCGAGGTCGTATTCGATGAGCTGCTGCGGCCGCAGGAACACCGAGGCGCCGAGGCCGGCGGCGAACCGCGCCGTGCCGCCCGTCGGCAGCACGTGGTTGGAGCCGGCGAGATAGTCACCGAGGCTCACCGGTGAGGTCGCCCCGATGAAGATCGCGCCGGCGTTCGTGTAGCGCGCGGCGGCATCCTGCGCATCGACGAGGTGCAGTTCGAGGTGCTCGGGCGCGTACGCGTTGCTGAATGCCTCGGCGGATGCCGCGTCATCGACCAGCACGATCGCCGACTGCGGTCCCTCCAGCGCGGTTCTCGCCCGCTCGGAGTGCGCGGTGGCCTCGGCGAGACGCGCTGTCCACTCGTCCACCTCGGTCGCGAGCCGCTCGGAGGTGGTGACGAGCACGGCGCCCGCCTGCTCATCGTGCTCGGCCTGGCTGACGAGGTCGTAGGCGATCAGGCGGGCGTCTGCCTCGTCATCCGCAGAGACGAGGATCTCCGTGGCACCCGCCTCCGCGTCGATGCCGACGTCGCCCGAGACGGCACGCTTGGCCGCGGCGACGAAGTTGTTGCCTGGCCCTGTGACCACGTCGACCGGGTCGAGCTGCAGGGAGGGCACACCATAGGCGAGAGCGGCGATCGCACCCGCTCCCCCCATCGCGTACACCTCGTCGATGCCCAGCAGTGCGGCGACAGCGAGGATGGTCGGGTGCACGCGCCCACCCTGGTCCGCCTGCGCGGGCGAGGCGAGCGCGATGCTCTCGACACCTGCGACCTGAGCGGGAACCACATTCATGACCACCGTTGAGGGGTACACGGCCTTGCCGCCGGGGATGTACACGCCCGCACGGCGCACCGGCTGCCAGCGCTGCACAATCGTCGCGCCCTCATCGATCCGGGTGATCGCGGGCGCGGGCACCTGCGCGAGCGAGGCCCTGCGCACCCGCGCAATGGCGATCTCCAGCGCCGCGCGCACGGCAGGCTCGATCGA
The DNA here is from genome assembly GCA_047607025.1 of Microbacterium sp. GTDB lineage: Bacteria > Actinomycetota > Actinomycetes > Actinomycetales > Microbacteriaceae > Microbacterium. The sequence continues at coordinate 12,634 of JASGDS010000336.1, read as the reverse complement.
CGTCAGTGCCTCTTCGAGGTGCTCGCTCGGCACCCGGATGGCGTGATCGGCGACCCGATCGAATCGTTCGGCCTGCTCCCGCAGTGCGTCCTCGCCATGCGCTCGCACGTCCGCGACGATCTCGGCAGCCGCCGAGGCCGCCTCATCCAGCGCCTCGGCGGCGCGCGGAACGACGGTGAGCCACTCGGCGGCAGTGAACTGCCTGCCTCGGAGGTCGATTGTGCGCATCCTTCGATTATCGCGCACACCGGTGCACCCGACGGACGGTGCAGTGCGTCAGCCGCGAGTGAGGTCGTTCAGCTCATACAGGTAACCGATGCGGCCATCGTCGTCACGCATGACGTAGACGGTCCCCCGATCCTCGAGCACGAGCGCCCAGGCGGTCGGTCCGATGCGGAAGAACGGACGGCCGTACTCGTCGAAGACGTCGCGTTCGGTCGCCGCGAGCACCCAGAAGGGCTGTGCGGGCTGCGGCGCTGCCTCTTCAGCGGCGGCCGGTTCCGAGGCTGGCTCTTCAGCCGCAGGCGCCTCGGCGGCAGGCGCTTCCACAGCAGGCTCGTCCGCAGCGGGTTCCTCGACCGCAGGTGCTGCCTCGAGGTCAGGAGTCTCGAGCTCAGACGCTTCGACAGGCGACTCGTCGACGGTGGGCTCTCCGACGAGCGCTGCCAGCTCTGCGACGCCGCCGTGGCCCTCCTCTGGGGCCCCGTCAGTCGGCGGCTGCTCCTGCGTCACCGCGTCTTCGACACTCGGTCCATCCGCAATGGGCTCCTCCGCAACAGGCGCGTCGAGGGTCGGCCCCTCGACAACGGGCTCGGGCGCATCGGCGGTCGCCTCCGGCTGCTCGTCTGCGGGTGCGGGTGCGAAGGGGCTGCTCGCACCGGTCGCGAACGGGTCAGCGGCCACGGGCTGCGCTGGCGCCTGCTCGGCGGCCGGCGCCTGGAACTGCTGCGGGTCGTACTGCGGCTGCCCGTATTGGGGCTGACCATACGTGGGCTGGCCGTACTGCGGCTGACCATACGCGGGCTGGCCGTATTGGGACTGGCCGTACTGGGGCTGGCCGTACTGCGGCTGCCCGTATGCGGACTGACCCTGCTGCACGGGATACTGCTGACCGTACTGCGGCTGCTGCGGGTATCCCGGCGGCGCATACGGCGCCTGTCCCGGCGCGCCCTGCTGCCATCCGGCGGGAGCGGGCGCCACCGGCTTCGGCGGGTGCACGACCGCGCGCGCGGGGCGTGCGGCGCGAGTGGCGACCGTCTCGTCACGTCCATCGAAGTCGGCACGGAACGGCGGCACGAAGGGCGCGACGACGGTGAAGAAGATCCCCGCCAGCAGAAGCACCAGCTCGACCCAGACCACCCAGGAGCGCAGGCCGATGAGCGGTAGCCAGACGACGAACGCCACCGAGAACGCCACCGAGGCGAACTGATCGATGCTGAGCGACCCGATGCTCTTCACCAGGGTCGGGGCCAGACGGCGCACGGCGATGAACGCGACCGCGGCAAAGGGAAGCAGAACACCGATCGCCCAGGAGTCGACACCGGTCGTCCACACCGGATAGTAGCCGTAGACGTAGGTCAGCCCGCCGGCCAGCGAGACGAACGAGAGCACGAGCACGAGCACGCCGAGCGCGACCAGGATGAGCTCACGCAGCGTGAACGGACCGATGCCAGGCACACCATCGGTCGGCGCAGTCGTCACCGACTCCTGAGCGACGGGCTCTGGTGCCGCCGCCTCGGCGCTCGGTGGCGCCGCGTCGGGTGCTGCTGGGGGAAATACGGGGTTGGGATTCTCGTCAGACACCCTTGTTCCTTCCGTTGTCTCTGCTTGATCCTAGTGCGCTCGGCTCGCCTGTGCCCTGGGGTCGGCGCTCAACCGAGGCACTGCGGCCCGAGCAGCGCCTTCAGGTCGCCGAACAGCTCTGCAGACACCGTCACAGGCATCGGCACCTCGAACACCTTCGCGCTGCGACCTCTGTGCATCTTGAGACGCACCTCGGTGGTTCCTTCGTGTCGGCGCAGCACCTCCTCGAGCGAGGCAGCCACCTGCTCGGTCGCCCGCTGCTCCGGCAGAACGAGCGTGAGCGGACCCGACTCATCGAAACTGCCGATGTCGGGCACGAACGCGGACTGCGCGTGCAGGTTGAGCCCGTCGTCCCGTCGCGAGACGCGCCCGCGCACGACGAGCACCGAGTCCTGATGCAGGATCGGCTGGAACTCGGCGTACGTCTTGCCCATGAACATCACGGTGACCTCGCCGTCGAAGTCCTCCACCGTGATCATGCCGTAGGGGTTGCCGCTCGACTTCGCCACGCGGTGCTGTGCGCTCGTGACGAGCCCGGCCACCGTCACCTGGTCGCCGTCGACGAGATCTTCGCTGGTGAGCAGCTCGTTGATCGAGATCGACCGATGCTTGGCGAGTGGAACCTCGAGCCCTGCCAGCGGATGATCGGAGACATACAGCCCCAGCATCTCGCGCTCGAACGCCAGCTTGTCTTTCTTCGTCCACTCCGGGCGCTCGGGCACCCGCGACACGGTCGCGAGCTCGTCCTCGCCCAGCAGGCTGTCGAAGTCGAAGCCGACCGCGCCCGTCGCCTCGCGGCGCTTGTCGAGCACGGCCTGCTCCACCGCGTCCTCGTGGATCTCGATGAGCGCCCTGCGCGTGTCGCCCATCGAATCGAAGGCGCCCGCCTTGACGAGCGACTCGACCGTGCGCTTGTTCGCCACCGTGATCGGCACGCGGTTCAGGAAGTCGTGGAAGGAGGTGTACGGACCATCCGCCCGCGACGCGACGATGCCATCCACGACGCCGCCACCGACATTGCGCACCGCGCCGAGGCCGAATCGGATGTCGTCTCCGACGGCGGCGAAGAACCCGATCGATTCGGAGACGTCGGGCGGCAGCACGTGGATGCCCATGCGGCGGCACTCATTGAGGTACATCGCGAGCTTGTCGCGCGAGTCGCCGACGCTCGTGAGCACGGCGGCCATGTACTCGGCCGGGTAGTGCGTCTTGAGGTACGCGGTCCAGTACGACACCACGCCGTACGCGGCGGAGTGCGCCTTGTTGAAGGCGTAGTCGGAGAAGGGAAGCAGGATGTCCCACAGCGCCTTCACCGCACCATCCGAGTAGCCTCGCTCGTGCATGCCGCTGGAGAAGCCCTCGTACTGCTTGTCGAGCTCGCTCTTCTTCTTCTTGCCCATCGCGCGACGCAGGATGTCCGCCTGGCCGAGGCTGAATCCTGCGACCTTCTGGGCGATCGCCATCACCTGCTCCTGGTAGATGATGAGCCCGTACGACTCCTCCAGGATGTCGGCGAGCGGCTCGGCGAGCTCGGCATGGATGGGCGTGATCGGCTGCTGCCCGTTCTTGCGCAGCGCGTAGTTGGTGTGCGAGTTCGCGCCCATCGGACCGGGACGATACAGCGCGATGAGAGCCGAGATGTCGCCGAACGTATCCGGCTTCATGAGGCGCATGAGCGCACGCAGCGGAGGTGAGTCGAGCTGGAACACGCCGAGCGTGTCACCCCTGGTCAGCAGCTCATACGTCGGGCGGTCGTCCAGGGGCAGCGCCTCGAGGTCGACCTCTTCGCCACGGTTGGTGCGGATGTTGTCGAGCGCGTCGGAGAGCACCGTCAGGTTGCGCAGACCCAGGAAGTCCATCTTGATGAGCCCGAGCGTCTCGCACGACGGGTAGTCGAACTGCGTGACGATCTGGCCATCCTGCTCGCGCCTCATGATCGGGATGATGTCGAGCAGCGGGTCGGAGGACATGATGACACCGGCCGCGTGCACACTCCACTGCCGTTTCAGACCCTCGAGGCCGACGGCCCGATCGAAGACCGTCTTCGCCTCGGGATCGGTCTCGATGAGGGAGCGGAACTCGCTCGCCTCCTTGTACCGTGGGTGATCCTTGTCGAACATGCCGGACAGCGGCATGTCCTTGCCCATCACCGCGGGCGGCATGGCCTTCGTCAGCTTCTCACCCATGCTGAACGGGAAACCGAGCACGCGGCCGGCATCCTTCAGCGCCTGCTTCGACTTGATGGTGCCGTAGGTGACGATCTGCGCGACGCGCTCGGAGCCGTACTTCTCGGTGACGTAGTCGATCACCTCGCCGCGGCGGCGATCGTCGAAGTCGACGTCGAAGTCGGGCATCGATACGCGATCGGGGTTGAGGAAGCGCTCGAAGATGAGCCCGTGCTCGATCGGGTCGAGGTCGGTGATGCGCATGGCGTAGGCGGCCATCGAGCCCGCGCCCGAACCGCGGCCTGGCCCCACGCGGATGCCGTTCTCCTTCGCCCAGTTGATGAAGTCGGCGACCACGAGGAAGTAGCCGGGAAATCCCATCTGGGTGATGACGCCGATCTCGTACTCCGCCCGACTCCTGACTTCATCCGGGATGCCATCCGGGTACCGGTGGTGCAGACCCTTCTCGACCTCGGCGATGAACCAGGTCTCCTCGGTCTCGCCCTCCGGCACAGGGAAGCGGGGCATGTAGTTGGCGTCGGTATCGAACTCGACGTTGCAGCGCTCAGCGATGAGCAGCGTGTTGTCGCACGCGTCCCGATGGTCGCGGAAGATGTCGCGCATCTCGGCGGCGGTCTTGACGTAGTATCCATCGCCGTCGAACTTGAAGCGGTTCGGGTCATCCATCGTCGAACCCGACTGCACACACAGCAGGGCGGCATGCGCGTCTGCCTCATGCTGGTGCGTGTAGTGCGAGTCGTTCGTGGCGAGCAGTGGAATGCCGAGATCCCTCGAGATCTTCAGCAGGTCGGGGATGACGCGGCGCTCGATGTCGAGTCCGTGCTGCATGATCTCGCAGTAGTAGTTGTCCCTGCCGAAGATGTCCTGGAACTCTGCAGCGGCGGCCCTCGCCGCCTCGTACTGACCGAGCCGCAGGCGCGTCTGCACCTCGCCCGACGGGCATCCGGTCGTCGCGATGAGACCTTTCGCATACTGCTGGATGAGCTCGCGGTCCATGCGCGGTTTGAAGTAGTAGCCCTCCATCGACGAGCGCGAGCTGAGCCGGAAGAGGTTGTGCATGCCCTCGGTCGTCTCGCTCAGCAGCGTCATGTGCGTGTAGGCACCCCCACCCGACACATCGTCGCTCTTCTGGTCGGGCGATCCCCACGACACGCGCGACTTGTCGCTGCGGTGCGTGCCAGGCGTGACATACGCCTCGAGTCCGATGATCGGCTTGACGCCCGCCGTCTGCGCTGCGCGATAGAACTCGAACGCCGCGAAGGTGTTGCCGTGGTCGGTGACGGCGATCGCCGGCATTCCCATGTCGGCCGCCGCCTGCGTCATCGCCCCCAGCTTGGCCGCTCCGTCGAGCATCGAGTACTCGCTGTGCACGTGCAGGTGGACGAACGAATCAGCCATGCGTCGAGTCTACGGTCGACATCCGACAGCGGCGCTCAGGCCCGAAGCACGTCGAGCGCATGCTGCAGGTCTGCGGGGTACGGCGAGGCGAACTCCACCCACTCTCCCGTGACCGGATGGTCGAAGCCGAGACGGTGGGCGTGCAGCCACTGGCGCTCGAGGCCGAGTTCGGCCGACAGCGTGGGGTCGGCACCGTACAGCGGATCGCCGACGCAGGGATGGTGCAGCGCCGCCATGTGCACCCTGATCTGGTGCGTGCGCCCCGTCTGCAAGTGGATCTCGAGCAGGGACGCCCGAGGGAACGCCTCGATCGTCTCGTAGTGCGTGATGGAGTCCTTGCCCTCAGACGTCACGGCGAACTTCCACGAGTGAGAGGGATGGCGGCCGATCGGCGCGTCGATCGTGCCGACAAGCGGGTCGGGATGGCCCTGCACGACCGCGTGATAGATCTTCTCGACCGTGCGCTCCTTGAAGGCTCGCTTGAGCGCGGTGTAGGCCCGCTCGCTCTTCGCGACGACCATGAGGCCGCTCGTGCCCACGTCGAGCCGATGCACGATGCCCGCGCGCTCGGCCGCGCCGCTCGTCGACGTCGAGATGCCGGCGGCGGCGAGCCCGCCGAGCACGGTCGGGCCCTCCCAGCCGGGCGAGGGATGGGCGGCCACGCCGACGGGCTTGTCGACGACGACGAGATCGTCATCCTGGAAGACGATGCCGAGGCCCGACACCTGCTGGGCGACGACCTGCGGCTCGGACTTCGGCGTCCATTCCACGTCGAGCAGGGAGCCGGCCGACAGCCGATCCGACTTGCCGAGGGTGACGCCATCCAGCTGCACGCCCCCCGCTGCCGCCACCTCGGCGGCGAAGGTGCGCGAGAAGCCGAGCAGCTTCGCCAGCGCCTGGTCCACGCGGACGCCTTCGAGGCCATCCGGCACGGGGAGGCGCCTGTACTCGGTCACTCCGGCCCTTCGACAGGTGCTTCGACGGGTGCTTCGACAGGCTCAGCAACCGGTGGCGACGATGATGGTTCGGCGCGGCTGCCGCGTGAACCGTCGAAGTTGATGCCGAGCAGCACCAGAACACCGACGGCGACCATGTCGCACACGATGAACATGTCGGCCACGTTGAAGATGGCGGGCGTCGTCCAGAACCACATCCACGGCGTGAGGATGAAGTCGACGACATGGCCGCTGCCGAAGCCCGGCGCGCGCACCAGTCGGTCGGTGAGGTTGCCGAGCACACCGCCCAGCAGCAGGCCGAGCACGATCGCCCAGGACCGCGTGCGAATACGGGTGATCGCGAGCACGACGACCACGATCGCGACGGCGCTCATCGCGAGGGTGAAGATCCAGGTGTGCCCCTCCCCGAGCGAGAACGCCGCGCCTGAATTGAAGACCAGATACCACTGCAGCAGGTCTCCGATCACATGCACGGTCTCGCCCTCGGTGAGGTGCGTGAGCGCAAGGTGCTTGGCGAACTGATCGGCGGCCAGCACCGCGAGCGCGAGGATCGCGATCGTGGCGCCGGCCGCCGATGCCCGAAGTGGGTTTCGACCCGACAAGACCGAGCTTTACAGGCCGACGGCAGAAGCCGTCGTGCTGTCCGAGGTGCTGCTCGACGCGTCGAGGTCCTTCAGCTTGCCCTCGAAGTAGCTGCGCAGCTGCTGGCGGTAGTCGCGCTCGAACTGACGCAGCTCGGCGATGCGGGTCTCCGCACCCTGGCGCTCGCTCTCGAGCTTGGTGGTGATCTCCGTGCGCTGCGCCTCGGCCTCCGAGACGATCTGCGTCGCCTTGGCACGTGCCTCCGACACGATCTGGTCGACCTGCGTCTGGCCCTCGGCGACGAGCTCGTCGTGCAGGCGCTGCGCCCGCTCGATGATGTTGGCGGCGCTGATCGAGGTCTGCGACACACCAGCGGGCGTCGCCTGGACGGGTGCCTCTTCGACGACGGGCTCGGCGACGGCCGGCTCTTCAGCGACTGCCTCTTCGACCGGAGCGGGTTCGGCCGGCACCTCGGCGACGGCCTCCGCGGCCGGCTCCTCCGGCGTCTCGGCGACGGCCGCTTCGGGCGCTGCGCTCGAGGCCGCAGCGAGCTGAGCCTTCAGCTGCTCGTTCTCCTCGATGGTCTTGCGCCACTCGACGACGATCTCATCCAGGAAGTCATCGACCTCATCCGGGTCGAATCCCTCCTTGAATCGAACGTGCTGGAACTGCTTGGTGACGACGTCATCCGGGGTCAATGGCATTTGCCCGCTCCTCTTTCGATGAGTTCTCGGTCGGCGCTTCGCGCGCTGTGCACAGGTGCGCGTTCGCACACGCCGTGAAACCAGCATAACCACCGTCGCGCCTGCTTCACCTGATGAATCGCCCCGCGGCCGAGGGAAAAGGTCAGGAGTAGGTCATGATGCGTGCGATCGACATCACGATGAAGACCAGCAGCATGACGACGCCGAAGGAGAAGTCCATGGCGATTCCGCCCACGCGCAGCGGCGGAATGAAGCGACGGAAGAACCTGATCGGCGGGTCGGTGAGGGTGTAGACGATCTCAGCGATCACCAGCAGCACGCCGGATGGCCGCCATTCCCGATTGAACATCGGGACCCAATCGAAGATGAGACGCACGAACATCACGATGAAGTACAGCACGGCGACGTAGTACAGAATCGTGCCGACGAGGGCGATCACACTCACAGTGATCGATTATGCCGGAGGCTGGCGGCGCATCACGCGGGAGCGAACGCGGCCGACTCGGGGGCGGGCTGCGCGATTCCGGTGTCACCGGTGATCTCGATGTTCTCCGGGCTGAGCAGGAACACCTTGCTCGTCACGCGCTCGATCTTGCCGTACAGCCCGAGCGACAGGCCGCTGGCGAAGTCGATCAGACGCCTGGCATCCGCATCGCTCATCTGCGAGAGGTTGATGATCACGGGGATGCCGTCGCGAAAGTGCTCGGCGACGGTCTGCGCGTCACGGAACTGCTTCGGGTGCACCGTGACGATCTCGCTCACGATGCCGCTCGCGGGCTGACGCACGGCCTGAGGACGGCGCAGCGGCGTGATCGGGGCTGGCGTGGTGTCGTCCGTGATCTTCTCCTCGCGCTGCGTTGTCAGCTCTACCCGCTCTTCACGGTGGTGCGTGCGCTCGGCGCGCGGCGCCTGCGCGAGGGCAGCCTCTTCCTCGTATGCTTCCTCGTCAGCGAGGCCAAGGTAGACCATAGTCTTCTTGAGCGGGTTAGCCATGGCGTCCTCCGTCTGGGTTGGCGTTGCTCGTCGCGTCTTCATTGAGATTAAGCCCCGGAAGGGCGCTCTCCGGTGATTGCCGTGCCAATGCGAAGGTGTGTCGCGCCTGCGGCGACCGCCTCCTCCAGATCGGCGGACATTCCTGCGGAGATCCAGCGCGCATCCGGCACGATGCTGCGCACGCGCGCGGCATGCGCGGCCAGCTCGGCGAACGCTTCGGCCGGCTCTGCATCGAGAGGCGCAACCGCCATCACACCGCGCAGCCGAAGCACGGAGGAGCCGGCGATCCGCTCTGCCAGGGGCAGGATGTCCGCGGGCGCGGCTCCGCCCCGAGCGGCATCCTCGGTGAGGTTGATCTGCAGCAGCACATCGAGATGGTCGTCGGGGCGAGCAGCGCGCTCCAGCGCCTGCGCGATGCGGTCTCGATCGACCGAGTGCACGACGCTGGCGTGTGCGGCGACCTGACGCGCCTTCTTCGTCTGCAGCTGACCGATGAAGTGCCAGCGCAGACCATCCAGGTCGCTCGTCTCCTCCGCCTTGGCGGTGAGCTCCTGCTGGCGGTTCTCGCCGAAGTTCCTCACACCCAGGTCGAACAGCTCGCGCACGAGCCGGGCCGGGTGGAATTTGGTGACCACGATGCGGGTGATCTCGGCAGGGTCGCGCCCCGCAGAGCGGGCCGCCGCCGAGATTCGCTCATCGACGGCGGCCAGGCGCTGGGGCAGGGAGGGCACTTACTTCAAGAAGTCCGGGATGTCGAGATCGCTGTCGTCGTCACCGAACGACCCGAACCCACTGGACTCCGAGAGCACGGTCGCCGAGACGGCGACCGGCTCGCGCGGGGCGACGACGGGCTCCGACCTCTCGCTGCGCGACTCCTGCGCAACCGACTCAGGGCCGGTCACGTCGGGGATCGTTCGCTCGGCGAAGCTCGGCACCTCGACGCGAGCGCTCGGCTCCCCGCCGTCGAACCCGGCGGCGATCACCGTGACGCGCACCTCGTCGCCGAGCGTATCGTCGATGACGGTGCCGAAGATGATGTTCGCCTCGGGGTGAGCGGCCTCCTTGACCAGCGACGCGGCGTCGTTGATCTCGAAGATGCCGAGGTTCGATCCGCCCTGGATGGACAGCAGCACGCCGTGCGCGCCCTCGATCGAGGCCTCGAGCAGCGGCGATTCCACCGCGAGCTCCGCCGCCTTGATCGCACGATCCGCACCGCGTGCGGAGCCGATGCCCATGAGCGCCGATCCTGCACCCTGCATGACCGACTTGACGTCGGCGAAGTCGAGGTTGATGAGACCGGGCGTGGTGATGAGGTCGGTGATGCCCTGCACACCGGCGAGGAGCACCTGGTCTGCAGTGGCGAACGCCTCCACCATCGAGATGCCTCGGTCGCTGATCTCGAGCAGTCGGTCGTTCGGCACGACGATGAGGGTGTCGACCTCTTCCTTCAGCGTCGAGACGCCGAGCTCCGCCTGGTTCTGACGGCGCCGACCCTCGAACGAGAAGGGCTTGGTGACGACACCGATCGTCAGCGCTCCGATCGACTTGGCGATGCGCGCCACGACGGGAGCGCCTCCCGTGCCCGTGCCGCCGCCCTCGCCCGCGGTGACGAAGACCATGTCGGCGCCGGCGAGCGCCTGCTCGATCTCCTCCGCGTGGTCCTCGGCGGCGCGACGGCCGACCTCGGGGTCTGCTCCTGCGCCGAGCCCGCGGGTGAGCTCACGACCGACATCGAGCTTGATGTCGGCGTCGCTCATCAGCAGCGCCTGCGCATCGGTGTTGACGGCGATGAACTCGACGCCGCGAAGGCCGAGCTCGATCATGCGATTGACCGCGTTGACGCCGCCGCCGCCGACGCCGACGACCTTGATCACCGCGAGGTAGTTCTGGTTCTGGCTCATGCCGGCCTCCGTATCGACCCAGACGTTGCTGACCCGGGCAAACCTTAACGTTCAGGTGGAGAGTTAAAGTATTGCCCGGTATGTATTTCTGTCGTGATCGACCGTAGGCGCTGAGAGACCCAGGCGTCGGATGAGCGCGGGCGTGTCGGCAGAAAATGAGCGCGATTCGTGCTCAACGGGTGAACAGGCTGCCAGGAGCGGAGACGTCGTACACGCTCACGCTGTCCGGCGGAATGTTCACCATCCCGGCGAGCAGCGTCATCGCCTTCTTCGCCGAGTCGTCTGCGCTCCCCCAGAAGACCTGCGTTCCGGTGTCGGCGAGCGTCAGCGTAACATCCTCCGCGGTCGTCGCCGACGCGGAGGACACCTGTAATGCGAGATCGTCCGGCAGCGAGCGCAGCACCTGTCCGACGGCAGCGAACGCCGCACCCCCCGTCGCGCCCGCGTCGATGACCGGCAGCCCATCCGGCTGCTCCTCGGTCGTCCACAAGGCGACGCCCGCGGCATCCACGGTGGTGAATCCGGCATCCGAGGTCACGACGCCCACCGGTGTGCGCTCGACGATGCGGATGACCAGTTCATGCGGTGGATGCGCCTCGACCTGGTACGTCTCGATCAGGGGGAATTCGACGAGCGCGCTCTTGATCGCGCTGCGATCGACGAGGGGCAGCGGCGTGCCCAGCTGATCCGCCAGCGCCTTCGAGACCGCCTTCACGTCCAGCTGGTCGGCACCGACGACGGCGACGTCCCTCACCGTGAACAGCGGGCTGTAGGCAGCGCCCACGCTGCCGATGATGAGCAGCACGAGTGCACTGAGCGAAATGATCCAGACGCGCCTGCGGCGGCGCTGCCGCACCGTGAATCTGCGCACCTCAGCCCGCATGACCCGGCGCCTGGCGCGTGCTGCCTGCCAGACGTCGCGCCATCCCCCCGCAGTCGCAGGCTCCTCCGACTCCTCGGCAGCCGGTTCGGAGTCGTTCTCTGTCGGATCCTCGGCATCCCGCCTGCGGCGACGCCACGGCGCCGTGCGGCGGGGCGACTTCTCCTCGTCGGTCGCGACGTCGATCACAGGGATGGGCGCGGTGTCCGTGGCATCCGCCGCGCTGTCTGCGCGATCGACGGCTGCAGCATCGTCGATGCCGAGCTTCGACATCCGCTCGCGCCGGTCGGTCTCTGCGCGATCGTCGGTGCGCGTACGAGGTGCACTCGGCAGCGGATCCGGCCTTCGCATGCCTACCCCTCGGCGTCCTGCGCGAGCGAGGAGAGCAGCTGCGGCACGATCCGGTACACGTCGCCGCAGCCGAGGGTGATGACGAAGTCGCCCTCGCGTGCGATCTTCGCGGTGTGATCTGCGGCCTGCTGCCAGTCGGCGATGAAGGCGACGTGAGACGGGTCGCGGAACGCCTCGCTCACGAGCGCACCCGTCACACCGGGGATCGGGTCTTCGCGAGCGCCGTACACGTCGAGCACGACCGTCTCATCCGCATACTCTTCGAGCACCTTCGCGAACTCGCCCGACATGAGCTTCGTGCGGGAGTATGTGTGCGGCTGATGCACCGCGATGATGCGGCCTTCGCCGACGACGGAGCGCGCGGCGGCCAGTGCCGCGGCCACCTCTGTGGGGTGATGGGCGTAGTCGTCGTAGACGCTGACACCGCGCTCGGTTCCATGCAGCTCGAAGCGACGCACCGTGCCGCCGAAGCCCTCGACGGCACGCAGCGCGGGCTCCAGCTCGAATCCGAGCGTCAGCAGCACCGCGACCGCGCCCGCCGCGTTGATCGCGTTGTGTCGACCGGGCACCGTCAAACGTCCCGTGGCCTCCGCGTCGCCGTGCATCAGACGGAACGACACGGGGCCATCCGTCACGATGTCGGTGACGCGCACATCGGCATCCGCCGCGATGCCGAAGGTGACGACGTTCTCGTGCGTCAGGCGCGCACGCACGCGCACCGCGCCCGGATCGTCCGACGAGATGACGACCGCCTCGCGTGCGGCATCCGCGAACTGCACGAAGGCGTCGTCGAAGGCTTCATACGAACCATAGTGGTCGAGATGATCGGCATCGACATTCGTGATGAGCGCGACCGAGGTGTCGTAGATGAGGAACGAGC
>JASGDS010000335.1:0-2617 GCA_047607025.1 Microbacterium sp. | reverse complement strand
GAAAGACGCGATGGGCGGCTTCGACGACCGCAACGCGCGGCTGCAACTGCTGCTCAAGCCCAGCGAGAACTTTTCGCTGCTCTGATCGGTGCATGCGCGCGACTACGAAGGCACCTCCACGCTGTTCCTGCGCAACGCCCTGAGCAAGGGCTCCAACACCCCGGATGCGCCGCGCGACCGGGTCGCCTACGACGAGGCCCACGACAACCCGCAGGCCTACAGCACCCAGGGCGGCTCGCTCAAGGCGGTCTACGACTTCGGCAACCTCACGCTGACCTCGATCAGCGCCTACGAGACCACCTCCGGCTACAGCCGCGGCGACACCGACGGCGGCGCGGCGGCCAACTACCCGGTCAACGGCGTGGCCAACGGCTACGGCCAGTCGATGGGCCGGATCCGCGACCTGGGCCAATTCACCCAGGAGCTGCGCCTGGCCAGCGACGCCACCGATCCGCTGTCCTGGCAGGTCGGCGCCTACTGGTTCGACGGCAGCGACACCACCGACTTCTACCAGCGCGCGTTCTTCCTGGAAGGCAGCGCGCGCAACCCCAACAACTGGGTGCGGCTGCGCAACAGCAATACCTCCTGGGCAGGCTTCGGCCAGGTCAGCTGGAAGGCCACCGACGCGCTGACCCTGACCGCCGGCCTGCGCCAGACCCGCGACACCAAGCGCACCCGGCTGCTGAAGACCGCCGATCGCGCCGACGGCACCGTCACCTACAGCGGACGCCGCGACGTGCGCATGAGCGACAGCCAGCCGAGCTGGGACCTGAGCGCGATGTACCAGTTCACCCCCGAGTTCGGCGCCTACGCCCGTGTCGCCCGCGGCTTCCGCGGCCCGACCATCCAGGGCCGCTCGGCGGTGTTCAATGCCGACTTCACCACCGCCGACTCGGAGACCATCCTGTCCTGGGAGGCCGGCATCAAGAGCAGCCTGTTCGACAACCGCCTGCGCCTGAACGTGGCCGCGTTCACCTACACGGTCGACGACATCCAGCTCAACGGCAACGATTCCAATGGCAACGGCGTGTTGTTCAACGCCGACAAGGCCAAGGCCTACGGCCTGGAGGCCGATCTGGACTGGCGCCCATTGCCGAACCTGGCGATCAGCGCCGGCCTGAGCCTGCTGCACAGCGAGATCCGCGACAAGCGCGTGTACGCCCAGGTCTGCGCGCTGAACGGTACGGTGGTGTGCACGGTCAACGACCCGACCATTACCATCGGCAGTAACGTTTATGCCCAGATCGACGGCAACCCGCTGCCGAACGCGCCCAAGTACAACCTCAACCTGGCCGCGCGCTACGACATCCCGGTCGCCGACGGCGGCGCCTGGTTCGTCGCCACCGACTGGAACAAGCAGGGCTACACCAGCTTCGTCCTGTACGACAGCGCCGAGTTCAACGCCAACGGCAACTTCGAGGGCGGCCTGAAGCTGGGCTACAGCGGTGGCTACGGCGCCTGGGAAGTGGCGGCATTCGCGCGCAACATCACCAACGAGAAGAACCTCAAGGGCGTGATCGAGAACTACATGGCGGCGGTCTACAACGAGCCGCGCATCATCGGGGTGTCGTTCAACCTCAACTGGCCGTAATTCGGCTGGCATGACCGGCCTTGCCCGCTGCGTCAGGCGCTACCGCGCCGCGACGCAGCGGGCCTTCGGCACGGGAAGCGCGGGCAGCCACCGAACTCGCGCGCAAGCCCGATGGACGCGGCCGCCTGGCGACACCTTGGATCCGTAAACCCGGCACGCCCGGCCGTTTTCTCCCACATTAATTTGGCACCCGCGACGTCCCCGGGGCGGCACGCCGTCGCCGATGGCCGGATGACGCGGAAGATGCAGGAAGCCTGAGCGCGGCAGCCGCGCGATCCTGGCTAGAATCCGCTCTCCCCATGCGCACCGCCGCCATGACGCTCAACGTCGCCATCTATGTCTTTCCCGAGGTGGAGGTGCTGGACTTCGCCGGGCCGTTCGAGGTGTTCACCACCGCCAGCCGGATATTCCGCCGCGCACATCCGCACGCGGCCGCGCCATTCGAGACATTCACGGTCGCGCGCAACCTCGCCCCGGTGCGGGCACGGGCCGGACTGCGAGTGCTGCCGGACCACGATTTCGCCAGTTGCCCGCCGCCGGGGCTGCTGCTGGTCCCGGGCGGCGTGGTCGATGCCGAGGTCGCCGATCCGCAGGTCGTGGACTGGGTCCGCGCGCACGCGCGCGGCGCCAGCGTCACCGCCTCGGTCTGCACCGGCGCGTTCGTGCTCGCCCAGGCCGGGCTGCTGGAAGGCCGCACCGCAACCACCCACTGGGAAGATGCCGACGACCTGCAGGCGCGCCATCCCGGCATCCGCGTCCGCGCCGACCTGCGCTGGGTCGACGAGGATCGCGTGGCGACCTCGGCCGGCATCGCCGCGGGCATCGACCTGAGCCTGCACCTGGTCGCCCGCTTGGCGGGCGACGACCTGGCCGAGCGCACCGCCCGGCAGCTGGACGTGCCCTACCGTGCCGAACCCTGATTCATCAGGCACATCACCCACTGGCCTCGTCGGCGGCCAATGAGCCCGATAGCCGCTCCAGCCGCCGCAACCTTCGCCGTGCGCGCACCCCCGCCCCCCACGCCAG
>JASGDS010000334.1:0-6038 GCA_047607025.1 Microbacterium sp. | reverse complement strand
AGGTCCGGTTCGGCAGCGGGAAGACGCGAACGGTGTCCCCCGGCTCGAGCCGGTCGGCGAGGAAGCTGCTGCCGATGCCTGCGGGCAGGGCGGCCGAAGCCGCGTTGCGCTGCGTGGCGACGGTGAGGTGGACGGTCGCGGGATGGGCGCGGGGGCTGGAGGCGATCGAGTACGCGCGATAGCGGATCGGGCCCATCAGCGCGGCGAGCTCCTCGGGCGGCAGGGGCGACGGCAGCTCGCG
The DNA here is from genome assembly GCA_047607025.1 of Microbacterium sp. Lineage (GTDB taxonomy): Bacteria > Actinomycetota > Actinomycetes > Actinomycetales > Microbacteriaceae > Microbacterium. The sequence goes on along the minus strand of JASGDS010000334.1, from coordinate 5,797 downwards.
CAGCGTCTCGCACACGCCGTGCGTGCGGATCCACTCCTCCTGCGCGGCGTGCCCTCCCGCGGCATGGTCATCGGCGGCCACCGCCCGTGCGAGCGCGCTCTCGGGCGCCAGGCGGACGACGGCCTCGAGCAGAGCGGCCGAGGGGAAGCGCAGCTCCCAGCGGTGCTCGGCGAGCGATCGGACGGTCTGCCCGTCATGCCGCTCCGAGCCGGAGAGACCGGCCGCCTCCAGGAAGTGCTCCACCGCGACCGGATCGTTGACCGGGACGATGGCGAGCGAGTCGCCCGGCCGGTAGTCGATGCCGCTGCCCGACAGATCGAGCTCGTAGTGGCGGACCTCCTTCGCGCTGCGCGAGCCGGACAGGAGTCTCGCTGCGGTCAGCCTCGCCTCGAAGGGCTCCTCCCTGCTCCACGGCCGGGAGAGCGTCGCGGCGCCGGAGGCCGGCGGGGCCGCCTCGTCGGCCTCCTCCACCGCGCCTTCCGGCGCCGAGGACGTGAGCTGAGCGGCGCGATCGGCGATCCACGCATTGGCGGGGATGTCGTAGTTCACATCGCAGTCGACCCGTTCGGCGATGCGCGTCGCGCCCAGCTCGGCGAGCCGCGCGTCGATGCTCACCCCCGCCCCGCAGAAATAGGTGTATCCGCTGTCGCCGAGCGCGAGCACCGCATAGTGCAGACCGGCCAGAGAGGGTGCGCCGGGGTCGCTCAGCTGCTGCCAGAAGCCGGCTGCCGTGTAAGGCATGTCGCCCTCACCGGAGGTCGAGACGACGATCAGCACGGTGCCGAGGCCCGCGAGCTCGTCGACGGGCTGGTCGTTCAGCATCTGGCATTCCGCGTCGAGCCCCTTCGCGACGAGCGCCTCGCTGAGATTGTCTGCCACCAGCTCGGCATTGCCCATCTCGGTGCCGAAGAGGATACGCAGGGTCGAAGGCACCGGGATCGGCCCCGTCGTGCCCGTTTCGGCGAACGAGGGAGCTGCGTTGACATCGATGACCGGCATTGGTTCTCTCGCCATCTCTCTTCTTCGTTGCAGGATGGTGCCCGCATCCCTTCACGGGAGCCGCCTGCGCGACCGCCCCACGAGGAATGCGATGCGAGCGTCTGTTCTATACTGCGGTACAGTTGAACGCTATAACGCAACACTAGTATCGCTCACGACACCCGGCGTGTCAACGAGGCCCCACGCAGAGCGTCGGCGCGGACACGAAGGGAAGGTCGCAAAGAGCTGTCGACGCCGATGCCGGATCGGGGTACACTCAGTATCTAAGCCTTGCGGCCTAAATTTCCACGACGTCTTGAGCGTCGAGCAGAAGGAGATTCTTCAATGACGAGGACGGCATTCACGAGCAACCGGGTCGATCCGTACAGCCCTCCGGAGGTGCAGTTGCGCCTGCAGGCCGAGGAGCCCGTCGCCCACCTCGACTGGCCCGGACGGGGCGAGGTGTGGACGATCGCCAAGCATGAGGACGCGCGAGCCGTGCTGCTCGACACGCGCTTCAGCTCAGACCGCGAGGATCCGCGGCATCCCGCCCACGCGGCCTACAATCCAGCCACCCACAACGGCCAGATCATCGAGCTGGATCCGCCTGTGCACACGAGGCTGCGCGGCCGGATCATGAGCGAGTTCACGGTGAAGAAGATCGGCGCGATGCGGCCGCGCGTCGAGGAGGTGGTGAGCGAGGCCATCGACTCCATGCTCGCCAGCGGCAGCGAGGGCGACCTCGTCGAGCTGCTGGCGCTTCCGGTCCCCTCGCTGGTGATCGCAGACCTGCTGAATGTGCCGCGGGAGGACCAGGGGTTCTTCCAGGAGCACACCTCGACGTTCGCGGGTGACGGAACGCCCGAGGAGCGCGTCGCCGCCATCGACGCGATCCGCTCCTATATCGCCGGCATGGTCGATGAGCGCATCGCGAACCCCGGCGACGACATCCTCTCCCGGCAGCTGGCGGCGGGGGCGACGCGCGACGAGGCGATCGGCATGGGCTTCCTGCTGCTGATCGCGGGACACGAGACGACGGCCAACCAGATCGCGCTGTCGATCATGACGCTTCTCGACAAGCCGAAGCTGCTCGCCCAGCTGCGAGAGGACATCACCCTTGTGCCGGGGGCGGTCGAGGAGCTGCTCCGTTACTTCTCGATCGCCGAGTCGGGAGGCCTGCGCCTGGCGACCGAGGACATCGAGGTGCGCGGAGTGACGATCCCGGAGGGCGCCACCGTCTGGGCGCTGGAGAACACCGCGAACCGGGATCCCGACGTCTTCCCCGATCCGCACAGGATCGACTTCACGCGGGGGTCGCGCAACCACCTCGCCTTCGGCTTCGGGCCGCATCAGTGCCTCGGGCAGCATGTCGCCCGGCTCGAGCTCGAGGTCGTGCTGCGGCAGGTGGTCGAGCGCATCCCGACCCTGAGGCTCGCCGTCCCGGTCTCCGAGCTGAGCTTCAAGAACGTGGGGAACTTCGGCCCCCGGGCTCTTCCGGTGACCTGGTGACCGCTCGAGTCGTCGCAAGGAGGGCGACCTGCATCGGCGCCGGCCAGTGCGTCTTCGCCGCGCCCGACACCTTCGACCAGGATGACGACGGCTGGGTCGTCGTGCTGAACGACAGCCCCGACGCGGCTGAGGAGGCCGCGGTGCGTCAGGCCGTGCAGCTCTGCCCGTCCCGCTCGATCTCGCTCGTGGAGGAGTGACGGGAAAGCCGCCCGGAGGCAGCCCCCCGCGGTGCTCTCAGCCCGCGGGGACCGTCTCCGTGGAGGCGCGTGCCGCAGCGGGGGCCACCGCGATCACTCCCCGTGCCGCGAGATCGCCGACCTGCTGCGGGGTGAACCCGAGCTCCTCGATCAGCAGATCGGCGGTGTCGCCACCCAGCGACGGCGGATAGGTCGGCGCGAACTCGGCGGTGTCGACGAACCGGATCGGCGTGCCGACGTTCTCGAACTCCGCCCGTTCCCCGCGCACGGTGACCAGCGTGCCGTCGTCGGCGGCGCGCGCGTCGTCCAACGCCTCACGCACGTTCTTGATCGGCGCGACCGGCACCTCGGCGGCCGTGAGGACGTCGACCCATTCCTCGGCGGGCCGCTCGGCGAAGCGCGCCTCGAGGATCGCCCACAGCGCCTCTTTGTTGGCCAGGCGCGCGGCCGCCGTGACGAAGCGCTCGTCGGAGACGAGCTCCTCGTGCCCGATCGTTCGGCACATGCTCTCCCACATTCGCGGGGTGTTCGCCGTGATCACGAACTCGCGCCCGTCTCCCCCCCGGAAAGAGCGGTAGGTCGCGATCGAGTCGTGGCCCGCCCCCTGCGGCTCGGGGACGACCCCGCTCGCGATCGTGTACAAGGCCTGATAGGACAGCATCGCGAGCTGTCCGCGCAGCATCGACACGTCGACGATGCGCCCCTGGCCCGTCGCTTCCCGCGCATGGATCGCGGCGAGGATGCCGATCACGGCGTAGAGACCCGCGACCACGTCCCCCGCGGGGATGCCGAGCCGCGCAGCAGGGGCACCTGGATGCCCCGTGAGGCTCATGACGCCGCTGAGCGCCTGAACGACCATGTCGTACGCCGGGCGATCGCGCAACGCCCCCTCCTGGCCGAAACCGCTGATCGACGCCCAGACGAGCCTCGGGTTCGCCGTGGTGACCTCCACCGGGTCGATCCCCAGCCGTGTGCAGACGCCGGGACGGAAGTTCTCGATCACGATGTCGGCGGTCGAGATCAGCCTCGTGAGGATCGCCAGCCCCTCCGCGCTCTTCAGGTCGAGCGCCACGCTCCGCTTGTTGCGGTTGTTCGCCAGAAAGTAAGCACTATCGCCGAATATCTCTGGGCCGGCGATCGCGCGGCTGGAATCGCCGGCGAGCGGCTCGATCTTGATGACCTCGGCTCCGAGGTCTCCGAGAAGCTGCGTGGCCGAGGGGCCGGAGAGGAACGTGGTGAGGTCCACCACGCGCAGCCCCTCCAGCGGCGGCCGGTTCGTCGGGCTCATGCGGCCTCGAAGACGTGGATCGTGCAGGCGCCGTGATCGAGCCCCGCGGTGCCTCCGCCGGTGACATGCGTCAGCGCCCAGCGGGCGTCGTCGATCTGTCGGTCTCCCGCCTGGTCGGTCAGCTGCCAGAAGGCCTCGGCCGCCTGGGCGACGCCGCTCGCGCCCACGGGATGACCCTTCGCGAGCAGGCCCCCGCTCGGGTTGACGACGACGTCGCCGCCGAACGTCGTGCGGCCGTCGCGCAGCAGATCCACGGCATGTCCGTGCTCGGCGAGGCCCAGGGCCTCATAGTACACCAGCTCCGCGATGGAGAAGGCGTCGTGGCACTCGATCATGTCCAGATCCTTCGGCTCGATGCCGGCCATGGCGTACGCGTCACGCGCCGAGTCGTAGGTGATCTCCGGCCGCGTCATGTCTCGGAAGCCCTCTTCGACATGCCCCGAGTGCAGCACGGATGCAGCTACCCGCATCGCCGGTGCAGCGCCCAGCCTGTTGCGCGCGCGCTCGGAGGCGAGGATCACGACGGCCGCGCCGTCGCCCGTGGGGCAGCACATGAGCAACGTGAGGGGATCCGCCACGGGGCGGGCAGAGAGCACTTCGTCGACCGTCACCTCGGAACGGAACTGCGCGAACGGGTTGAGCGCCCCGTGCCGACGCGCCTTGACGCTGACGAGCGCGAGATCCTCGGGCGTCGCGTCGAACTCGTACAGGTATCGGGTCGCCCGCATCGCGTAGACGGCGGGCATCACGATGCCCTGCTTGACCTCGCGGTCCTCGGGCGAGAGCGGCAGCGTGCCCCCGCCGAACTGGGTGAGCTTCTCCACCCCGATGACCACCGCGACATCGATGAGTCCCTGCGAGATGGCCTGCCAGGCCTCATGGATGGCGGTCGCGCCGCTGGAACAGGCGTTGTCCACGTTGACGGTGGGGACAGCGCCCAGCCCGATCTCCTTGCAGATGCGCTGGCCCGTCATCATCCCGCCGTAGGAGTGGCCGACGTAGATCGCGTCGACGTCGGCCTTGTCGACGCCCGCGCCCTTGAGGGCGTCCACGAGGGGCGAGACGGCCAGCCCGACGTAGGACGAGCGCCGGTGCTTGCCGAACGGGATCATCGCCGCGGAGACCACGAAGACGTCACTGGACATGGAACTTCCTCCCGTCACTCGCCGGGCACCGGCGAGAAATACCAATCGTCGCCGTCCACGCCCAGCTCCACGCGTTGCCCCGGCCGCAGGGCGGCGCCGTCCTCCCGCAGATCAGCGAGCGTGCGCACGTCGTCGTCGAGATCGACGTAGCCGAGCGGACGGATGCTGTCGCCGCCCACGTGCAACCGGGTAAACGAGTACAGCACGCCGGTGCGCGGCAACGCGATGCGCACGACGTCGCGACTCACGCACGAGCTGCAGACGACGCGGGCGCCGATCATGGCGCGACCGCAGGCCAGGCATCGCGTGCCGACCAGCCGCCTGCCCTCCGGGAACTCGCCGAGCAGGCCGTCGGCGTCCAGGTCGGCGATCGGCTCGGAGACCGAGGCCTCGACCTTCGTGCTCATCTCGTCTCCTCTTCGTGAACCGGTGTCGCGACGCGGCCGATGGCCCGGGTGGGGCACACGTCGATCGCCATCTGGATCTTGGCGTCCTCGTCCCCCTGATCGTCGATGACCGTCGCGATGCTGTCGTCGTCGAGGTCGAAGGTGCCCGGGGCGTAGAACGTGCACTGCCCCGATCCCATGCAGCGATCCCGGTCGATCGTCAGCCGGCCGCCGGTCATCAGGAGACCGCCTCCGTGAGCGTCAGGTACAGGTGGGTGTGGCCGCGGAACTTGT
>JASGDS010000333.1:0-5917 GCA_047607025.1 Microbacterium sp. | reverse complement strand
AGTCGGCGGCGTTCATGTACGGCCCGAAGGGCATTCGCGTCAACTCGGTCGCCCCGGGTGGCGTCGCCACGGGCATCCCGGGGCGACCGAGTTGACGCGAATGCCCTTCGGGCCGTACATGAACGCCGCCGACTTCGTGACGCCGATGACGCCGTGTTTGCTCGCGGTGTAGGCATTGCCTGACGCGTTGCCCCGCAAGCCCGCCTCGCTCGAGACGTTCAGAATGGCCCCGCGCCCCGCCTGCTCCATGATCGGCAGAACGGCGCGCATGAGCTTGAACGGCGCCGTCAGGTTGATCGCGATCACGCGATCCCAGACGGCGTCAGAGGTCTCGCCCGCTGGTGAGAAGTCGTCATTGACGCCCGCGATATTGGCGAGACCGTCGATGCGATCGCCTGCGGCCGCGAGCACGGCGTCGATCGTGTCCTGCGTCGTCAGATCGCCAGGCACGGTGACGATATCCGCGGCAGGCAGTTCGGCGCGGAAGGCGACGAGCTTGTCCACCGCGATGTCGCAGGCGATGACACGGCCGCCCTCGCGCGCGATGCGCGACGCGGTCGCCCGGCCGATTCCACTTGCGGAGCCCGTGACGATCACGGTCTTCCCCGCAAATCGCCCAGGCGTCGCCTGCTCCGTCCACCCGGATGGCGCCTCGTCGGCGGGAAGCTCGCCGCCGTTCGCCGCGCGCACCAGGTCGTCCACGACCGACTGTGGCATGGCGCCCTGACTCATCGCCACCAGCTGCTGCAGCGGGAGGCCGAGCACCGGGGTGAGGGCCGAGGGATCGGTGCCTGCCTGCTGGAGCAGCCCGCGAATGAGCGGGCCTCCCGTCGGGTCGTCCAGCCAGGTGCCGATGGTGGAGTTCGCGGTGAGCGACATGGTTCTCTCCCTGTGTGTTTCGCAACGGTGTGTCTACTTATTCAAAGTCTACTCCCTGGGTAGCCTCGTGGCTATGGCACGACCTCGCAGCGAGAAGGCACGACAGGCAGTGCTGTCGGCGATGCGCCGCTCGCTCGCCGCCCACGGCTACGAGGCGGTCACGATGGAGGGGCTCGCGGCCGAGGCAGGCGTGGCGAAGCAGACGATCTACCGCTGGTGGCTATCCAAGGCGGCCATCCTTGGCGAGGCGCTGCTCGAGGGCGATCTGCCTGGCCTGCACGATGCGCCAGCCTTCACTCGCGACCTCGAGGGCGACCTTCGAGCCTGGTTCCGGATGGTCGCCGAGCGTCAGCAAGACGCGGAGATCGTCGCCGTCGCACGCGCTCTCATCGTCGTGACCGCGACCGACCCCTCGCTCGGTGCCGCGCTGAACGAGCGCCTGGCCGCGCCGATTCGAAACTGGGTGGTTTCACGGCTCATGGCCGCGGTCGAGGCGGGCGAGGTGCGAGAAGGCGTCGAGGTGAGTGCGGTGGCTGAGCAGCTGCTCGCGATCGCGTCATACGGAACGCTGCTGGGGCGCCCCTTGGATCCCGAGCAGATCGACGCCGTCGTCGACGTGCTGGTGCGCGGTCTTCGCGTTCCCTGACCCGACGTCTTTCGGGCCCGCCCCGTTCCACGCCGGGTAGCGTGGAGGCGTGGCACTTGCATCACGAACATCCCATCGCCCGCCTCGACCGACCATCCAGTTGACCGTCATCGGTTCGACGCTGCTCAACCCGCACCTCGTGCGAGTCACGCTGGGAGGGGAGGGGTTCGCGCAGTTCGAGGATCGGCCAGAGACCGACAAGTACGTCAAGCTCACGTTCACCGCTGCGGATGGCGACCCCGTCACGCGCACCTACACCGTGCGCCGCGTCGACCACGAGGCGCAGACACTCGATCTCGACTTCGTCGTGCACGGCGACGAGGGGCTGGCTGGTCCCTGGGCCGCAAGCGTGCAGCCGGGCGCGACCCTTGGGCTGCTCGGGCCGGGCGGCGGCTACGCCCCGGATGCCGGCGCCGATTGGCACCTGCTCGTCGGCGACCTGTCCGCCGTCCCCGCGATCGCCTCGGCGCTCGAGGCGCTTCCTGCCGACGCGTCTGGCATCGCGCTCATCGAGGTCGACGCCGACGACGCGCAGCTCGAGCTGACCGCCCCCGCGGGCGTCGAGGTGCGCTGGATCGTCGATCCTGAACACCGCACCGAACTGCTGGCAGACGCCGTGCGCGACCTCGACTGGCCGGATGGCGCGGTGCAGGTCTTCGCGCACGGCGAGCGGGAGTCGGTGAAGGCGCTGCGCCGCGTGCTGTTCGACGAGCGCGGCCTTGAGCGCTCACAGGTGTCGCTCTCGGGCTACTGGGCGCGCGGCCGCACCGAGGATCGGTTCCAGGCCGAGAAGCGCGAGCCCATCGGCCAGATCTTCTAGCTGACGGGTGCAGGCCCTTCGACAGGCTCAGGGACCGGCGACGGGCTCAGGGACCGGCGGCGGGTGCAGGCCCTTCGACGGGCTCAGGGACCGGCGACGGGTGCAGGAGAAATCTGCCGAAATCCTCCTGCAGGTGTCGGCGGCTCAGCGAGTGCGAACGGCGGCGTCGTGCAGCACGAGCGCCCCATGCACGGGGGACGCGGCCGCCCCATGGCCGGGGTCGGTGCCGACGAAGCGTCGCTCTCCCGTGGTGAAGGTGACGAGCCGCTGCTGCTCGTCGAGGCGGGTGTGCGGACGGATGCCTCGCGGGCCGAGCCAGGCGCCGGCATCCCAGTCGTAGGCGGTCGAGTGGCCGTGCGCCTGGTGGAAGGGCGAGGCATGCTCCGACCCCTGCCACGACGGATAGACTTCCGCGCCGGCATCCGCCCAGACAGGGCCTGCGTTGAAGTCGACCGTGCCTGTCAGCATGCGACCAGGATGCCACAGCGCGCCATCGGAGGCGGCCTCGCGCAGCGCGGCAAGTGTGTCGCCGGCGGTGGTCGGTGCGCCGAGCCCATGCTCCCAGAAGCCGGCCGTGAGCCCCGCGTGCGTCACGAGCCAATCACCCTCGCTGGCCGTCTCGATGATCGCGCCGGGTGCCATACGCCCGTCGGCCCACCAGGCGCGCAGTCGTGCGACGGCCTCGTCGTCGATTCGCTCCGGCCATACGAAGACCGGGCGATCGACGTAGAGCTGTTCGTGGTTGCCGACGACCTGAGTCCACGCGCCGCGGGCGATCAGTCGGTCGACGAGCAGCACGACGCCGAGAGAGTCGGGCCCGCGGTGGATGAGGTCTCCGACCTGCACGACGTGCAGGTCGTCGGGCCATCCGATCGCGATGTCGCGCCAGCCGCGACCGACAGACGTTGCGCCGTCGAACCGGGTGCCGAGACCTTCAAGCACGCGCCGAAGCTCCGCCGGATGCCCCGTGATGTCCCCGATGACTGCGACTCTCCCCACCATTCCTCCACGGTACGCCGGGGGTGTGACATCGGGTTGCGTTGCGTGAGACCTGATGCGTGGGTCAGCACTCGACGACGTTCACGGCGAGGCCGCCGCGCGAGGTCTCCTTGTACTTCGACTTCATGTCGGCGCCGGTCTGGCGCATCGTCTCGACCACCGCGTCGAGCGAGACGATGTGGGTGCCGTCGCCCGCTAGCGCGAGGCGCGCGGCCGTCATGGCGGTGGATGCGGCAACCGCGTTGCGCTCGATGCAGGGAATCTGAACGAGCCCGCCGACCGGGTCGCAGGTGAGCCCGAGGTGGTGTTCGACGGCGATCTCGGCGGCGTTCTCGACCTGCGAGGGGGTGCCTCCCATCACCGCGCAGAGTCCGGCCGCGGCCATCGCGCAGGCCGATCCGACCTCCGCCTGGCAGCCGCCCTCGGCACCCGAGATCGAGGCGTTCGCCTTCAGCAGCGACCCGATCGCCGTCGCCGTCAGCAGAAACTCGCGGATCTCGCGCTCGGCAGCCCCCGGCGTGCGCAGCCACCAGTGATAGAGAACGGCGGGAAGGATGCCGGCCGCCCCGTTGGTCGGCGCCGTCACGACGCGGCCGCCCGCTGCGTTCTCCTCGTTCACGGCCAGCGCGAACGCCTGCAGCCACTCATCCGGCATACGCGAGGCGCTCTCCTCGATGCGGCGGCGAACGGATGGCGCGCGCCTCGGCACGTGCAGAATGCCCGGCAGCGTGCCCTCGGTATGCAGCCCCGCCTCGATGCAGGCGCGCATCGCCATCCAGATGCGGTCCAGCCCCGCCTCGACCTCTTCTGCCGGACGCGCGGCGCGCTCGGCCTGCCACGCGATGTCGGCGATCGAGGCGCCATCCGCGCACAGCACCAGCAGCTCGGCGGCCGTGGTGAACACGGGCGCGCCCTCGATCGCCGGAGTCGCGGCAGCCTCCTCCTCGCCGGCCCGAACGATGAAGCCCCCGCCGATCGAGAGGTAGGTCGCCTCGAACGCCGGGTCGGCATCGCCATCCGCCCACGCGCGAAGCGTCAGGGTGTTGGGGTGCGGCAGATTCTTCGTGCGTCTATCGAAGGCGACATCGGTCGTCGAGAACGGGATGGGTGTGACGCCGCCGAGGATCAGCGGTGCGCCATTCGGATGCTCCGACCACGCACCGCGCACCGCGTCTGGATCGCAGGTCTCTGGCTCGCCCCCGGCGAGCCCCGCGACGAGAGCATCGGGCGTGCCGTGGCCGAGACCCGTTGCCGCGAGCGACCCGTACAGCGTCGCCTCGACGCGCACCGGGTTGTTGAGCGCCCGAAGCACCTCGTGCGCGAAGGCGAACCCGGCTCGCATCGGCCCGACGGTGTGCGACGATGAGGGCCCGATGCCGATCGAGAACAGCTCGAGCGCAGACACATATGCCCCGCGCCTGATCATCCCCTCATGCTACGCCGAGTCAGGGGAGGGGGATCGTCACGATGCGTGAGAGCGCGGAGCGAAGGACGCGGGGCATGTCCACGGATGAGGGCGCAAGCAGCCACTGGATCTGCAGGCCGTCGATGACGCTGAGAATCTCGACGTCGATGCCGTCGGCATCCACCCGCAGCAGACCGCGCGCGTCGAGGTCGGCCAGGGCCCGGCGCAGCCAGCCGCGCGTGCGCTCGTAGCGCTCGACGAAATAGGCGTGGGCGGGATGGTCGGGGTCGCTCGCCTCGGTCGACAGCATCGCGTACAGGCTGACGATGCCGGGATTGGCCGCGTTGTGCTCGACCAGCCGCAGGTACCTGCTGAAGTAGTCGAGCCCGTCGTCCGACGTGCCGCCACGGAAGAACTGCTCGTAGTCCTGCCGGTCGCGCTGCTTCAGCACGGCCTCGAGCAGCGATTCCTTCGTGGGGAAGTGGTGCAGCAGCCCCGCGCGCGAGACCCCGCAGTCGGCCGCGATCTGCACCATGCTCGCGCTGCGGTAGCCGACCGTTCCGAAGGCGGTGAGGGCCGCGGCGACGATCTCGGCGCGGCGACGCTCGCCCTTCGGATAATTGCTCACATCTTGACCCTAGCGAAAAACCATCATAACTGTCGGTATTTGTGCTAGCGTCGCAGTCGTGACACAGACGACACCCTCGGTTCAGCTCTATTCCGTTCGCGACGCACTCGCCGCCGATCTGGGTGGCACCCTCGCCCGCATCGCCGGCCTCGGCCTCGACACCGTCGAGGTGTTCGGGTTCACCGACCGCGCACCCGAACTCGCCGCCGCGCTGCAGGCCGCAGGGCTGAAAGCGCCCACCGGCCACGCCTCCTTCCTCACCGATGTGGATGCCGATGCGCGTGCGGCCGTCTTCGAGGCGGCGACCGCTCTCGGCCTCGACATCGTCATCGACCCCTTCGTGCATCCCGACCGCTGGGCGAGCGAGGAAGAAGTCGCTCGCACCGCCGAACTGCTGAACCAGGCCGCGGCCGAGGCCGCCGCATACGGACTCACCGTCGGCTACCACAACCACGCGCACGAGTTCGCGCACTCCTTCGATGCTTCGACAGGCTCAGCACCCGTCACAGGCTCAGCACCCGTCAGCGCCTTCGAGGCGTT
>JASGDS010000332.1:0-7188 GCA_047607025.1 Microbacterium sp. | reverse complement strand
GTGGCGATCGTCTCGCGCCTGTGCGCGCGGCTCTTCGCGGATGGCGGGCCTGTCGCCGACTGGGGCGAACTCGAGAACGACTACACGGCCATCCGTTCGCACATCTCGCGCGTCGTGCCCGGGTTCGCCGACTTCGAGCAGAAGGTCGCGAAGGGCCGCACGATGATGCTGCCGAACGGGCCGCGCGATGCGCGCCGCTTCGCGACGTCGGATGGTCTCGCCCACTTCACCGTGAACGAGCTGGAGTTTCCGGTCATCCCGCCCGGGCGCCTGCTGCTGCAGACGCTGCGCTCGCACGACCAGTACAACACGACGATCTACGGAAAGGACGACCGGTATCGCGGCATCCATGACGGGCGCCGCGTCGTGCTCGTGAACCCGCTCGACATCGCCGAGTCGGGATTCAGGGATGGCGACCTCGTCGATCTGGTGTCGGAGTGGCGAGACGAGACCCGGATGGCGCACGCCTTCCGCATCGTCGCCTACGACACCCCGCGCGGCAATGCCGCCGCCTACTACCCCGAGACGAACGTGCTCGTGCCGCTCGACTCGGTCGCCGACGTCAGCGGCACCCCCACGTCGAAGGCCGTCATCATCCGCCTGGTGCCCCGCTCGTCGATGTCAGAGCCCGTCTGATGTGAGCGGCCGTCGGGGCAGCTGGTCTGCCGCCGCGGCCGGGCAGTATGGCGGGTTCCCCCTCGGCTTTGCCGATGCGAGCCTTGTCGTGCACGCACAGGACTTTCGGACGCGCGACCCGCTGACCGTCGACCAGCGTCATTTCCGAGCGGTCGCGCCGCTGGCGGGAGGGAGCGCGTTCCGCCTGCTCCCTTTCGATGACTGATGCATTTCGCCCCTCGTCGGACGTCTGGTGACGCGTCGAGCCTGTCTCTCGATCACTAGACTTGTGACGGTTTCGACGCCGGCGTTGGAAAGAGTCTGGAGAGCTGTATGAACGTGCGATTCCATCTCGCCCTGCCGTGTGCGCCCGTCCAATGAGCACCAGGGATGCCGTCATCGTCGCGGCGAAGCGCTCCGCCATCGGCGTCGGCAAGCCCGATCGCGGTGTCTTCGCCGGCATCCACTCGGTCGACTTCTCCGCTCAGCTGCTGCAGGGACTCGTCGCCTCGGTGGGGATCGACCCCGCCCTGATCGACGACGTGCAGTGGGGATGCGTGTCGCAGGTGGGGGAGCAGTCGTTCAACATCGGCCGCAACGCTGCGCTTGCGGCTGGCTTCCCCGAGTCGGTGACGGGCACGACCGTCGACCGTCAGTGCGGATCGTCGCAGCAGACCATCCACAATGCCGCAGCCGCCGTCATCGCCGGGCACATGGACGTTGTGATCGCCGGCGGTGTCGAGGTCATGAGCCGCACCCCCATGTTCTCGAGCATGGTGGGAGGCGATGGACCCTTCGGGCCCATGATGAAAGCGCGATACCCGAAGCTCGGCAACCAGGGCGAGGGCGCCGAGATGATCGCCGATCAGTGGGGCCTCTCCCGTGAGGATCTCGACTCGCTCGCGGTCGAGTCGCACCGACGTGCGGCTGAGGCATCTGAGTCGGGACTCTTCGCCGAGGAGATCGTGCCGATCACGACCGCCGACGGCGTCGTCGACACCGACCAGGGCATCCGTCCCGGCACCACTCTTGAAGCGCTCGCCAGACTCAAGACGCCCTTCCGTGAGGACGGGGTCGTGACCGCGGGCAACGCCTCGCAGATCTCGGACGGCACGGCGGCAGTGCTCGTCATGACGAGCGAGCGCGCCACGGAACTCGGGCTCACCCCGATCGCGCGCGTGCACACCGTGGCCGTGGCGGGGTCAGACCCCGTCATCATGCTCACCGCGCCGATCCCGGCCACGCAGAAGGTGCTCGCCCGCGCCGGACTCTCGATCGGCGACATCGGTGCGTTCGAGGTGAACGAGGCGTTCGCCTCGGTCATCGGCGCGTGGCTGAAAGAGACGGGAGCCGACCCGGCGCTCGTCAACCCGCGCGGCGGCGCGATGGCGCTCGGCCATCCGCTCGGCGGCTCTGGTGCGCGTCTCGCGACGACGCTGCTGCACCACATGAAGCAGAACGGCATCCGCTATGGCCTGCAGACCATGTGCGAGGGCGGCGGGATGGCCAACGCGACGATCTACGAACTGCTGTGAAAGCAGGCGAAAGGAAGAGCATGCAGGTTCAAGGGATTTCCGCACTGGTGACAGGTGCGGCGTCGGGGCTGGGAGCCGCGACCGTCGATGAGCTGGTCGGCCAAGGAGCGCACGTGGTCGGAGTCGACCTCGCGGGTGCGATCGAGCTGGTCGCGCCGCGCGACGGCGTGACCTATGCCGCCGCCGACGTCACCGACACCGAGGGCGTCGCCGCCGCCGTCGCCGCGGCGACCGAGCAGGCGCCGCTGCGCGTGGTCGTCAGCTGCGCGGGGATCGCGCCGGCCGCGAAGCTCGTGGGCTCGCGCGGTGTGCATGATCTCGACCTGTTCCGCAAGACGATCGAGGTCAACCTCATCGGCACCTTCAACGTCATGCGCCTTGCCGCCGAGGCGATGAGCGCCAACGAACCGGATGACCAGGGTCAGCGCGGGGTGATCATCAACACGGCGTCTGTCGCCGCGTTCGAGGGGCAGATCGGGCAGACGGCCTACTCGGCGTCGAAGGGCGGCGTCGTCGGCATGATGCTGCCGGCCGCGCGCGACCTGTCATCGGTCGGCATCCGCGTGAACACGATCGCGCCCGGCATCGTCGACACCCCGATGATGGCGGCGTTCAGCGACGAGGTGCGGGCGTCGCTCGCGGCCTCCGTCCCTTTCCCGAAGCGCCTCGCACGGCCAGACGAGTTCGCGCAGCTCGTGCGCATGATCGTCGAGCACGACTACCTCAACGCCGAGACCATCCGCATGGATGGCGCCATCCGCATGCAGCCCCGCTGACCCTGTCTCCGGTCGCTGAGCCTGCTCCCGGTCGTTGACCCTGTTTCCGGTCGCTGAGCCTGTCGAAGCGGCGACCGTTGTCCGAGGCTTTGGCAGGCCTGATCGTCCGGATGGTCCTGCAGGTGTCGGTGGGTCAGTCCCGGGTCCAGGCTTTCGCCAGGGCGGTGACCTCGGCGGCGACGGCCTCGACGTCGGCGGGGGAGCCGCCTCGACGTCCAGCGGCGAGGCCCGCGAGGAAGGCGCTGAGGGGCGCCGCGGGTCGCGCGACGCCGTGCGCGACATCCCGTGCCAGGTCGAGCACCAGCGGAATCGGCACGGCGTCGGGCTCGAGGCCGAGCCGGTCTCTCAGAGCCGCGGCCCACTCGTCGAGCGCCTCGGGCGGCAGGTGGTTCTCGCTCATGGATGCTCCCTTGCTCTTTCCAGATCGTCCCACGTGTCGACATCCTGCGCGACCCCTGGCGGCGCCTCGATCGTTCGCAGATCCAGCCCGGCGACGAGGCGGCGCATCGACTGGTCGCGCCCGCCATCCGGCAGAATGGCTGCCGCCTCGCGCAGCGCGGCGGTGCGGTAGATCGCGGTGAGCCACTGCGCGCGGCCCTCCGATGCGAGGCAGACGCCATCGCCCGCGACCGCCGAGCGCAGAGCGGCGACGGCCTCGCGCGCCCGGGGCAGGTCGGTCGCGAGCAGCACCATCCAGTCGGTGGCGACGGAGGGGAGCGCTGCGACGAGGCCCGCAACCGGGCCACCGAACGGCGGGTCTTCGCGCACGCACCGCAGCCCAAACACGTCAGGCCCGGCGACGATCACGGGGTCGCAGCCATCCACTGCCGCGAGCGCCGCGTCGAGCAGGGTCTCGCCGCCGACCTCGAGGCCCTGTTTGTCGATGCCGCCGAGCCGGGATGCCCGTCCGCCGGTCAGCAGCACCGCCGCCATCCGGCTCATGACAGCAGCAGGACGTCGACGAGGTCGCCGGTGGCGACGGCGGGCAACTCGGCCGGAATCACGGCGTAGGCCTCCGCTTGGGCGAGGCCGCCCGCGAGGTGCGATTTCGACCCTCCGGCGGTGGCGGGGCGGATGGTCCAGCGCGCGGCGTCGGTGCGATCAATGGCCACGGGCAGGTACTGGCGCCGCGGGCGCGAGGTCGACCATCCGGTCGCCGCAGGCAGACGGATGATCGACCGATGGATGTCGCCCCGCCCCTGCATCGCCAGCAGCGCCGGGCGCACGAACACCTCGAACGACACCGCGACGCTCACCGGGTTGCCCGGCAGCCCGAACAGCAGCGCGCCGGAGTCGAGCCGCCCGAACGCCTGCGGCTTACCCGGCTGCATCGCGACCTTCACGAAGTCGATCTCGCCGGTGAGCGCCTGCTTCACCACCTCGTATGCGCCCGCGCTCACCCCGCCCGAGGTGATGATCGCATCGCACTCGGATGCCGTCTGCAGTGCGGCACGGAAGTCCGCGGGGTCGTCGGTGACCGAGATCGTGAGCACCAGCTGCGCGCCGGCATCCCGCACGAGGCCTGCCAGCAGCTGCGCGTTCGATTCGGGGATCTGCCCGCGCTCAAGGGGCAGGCCGGGTGAGACGAGCTCGTCTCCCGTCGAGATGATCGCGACCCGGGGGGCGCGGCTCACCGTCACCTCGGCGATGCCCGCGGCTGCGGCGGCACCGAGCTGCAGCGGGCCGAGCAGGATGCCCGCCGGCATCACCTCGTCGCCCGCGACGAGGTCGTCGCCTCGACGACGGATGTGCATGCCGCGGCGAGCCGGCGCGGTCTCGACCGTCACGGTGCCGAGCGAGTCGGCGAGCCCGCCCGCGGTCTCCTCGAACGGCACGATCGCATCGGCGTCGGTCGGCACGGGCGCGCCCGTCATGATGCGCGACGCCTCGCCTGCGTGCATCGGGGGGTCGAGGGGCGAGCCCGCGGGAACATCCGCCACCACGGTCAGCGTCACGGGTGCATCCGTGACATCCTCGAAGCGCACCGCGAAGCCATCCATCGCCGAGTTGTCGAACGGCGGGATGTCGACCGCCGCGACCACGGGCGCCGCGAGTGTGCGCTGCGCAGCCTCGCGCAACGACACGGTCTCGCTCTCCAGCCGGCGCACCTGTCGCAGGATGGCGCCCAAGTGCTCCTCGACCGTGATCACCGTTCCAGCCTAGGGTGCAGTGCCCCCTCAAAGCGCAGTGAGTTGTGTCCCTGCGGAGGCTTAGAAAGGTGCGCAAAGCACTGCACCGCGAGCCTACGATGGCGGGATGGGGCGCATCACCGCACGCAGACCCGTCACCCGCATCACCGTCGGGCACGAGCCATCCACTCGCGCCGACACACTCGCCGTCGAGGAGCCGCTGGAGATCAGGGTCGCCGGCGCATCGCTCGCGATCACCATGCGCACGCCGGGGCACGACGTCGAACTCGCCGCGGGCTTCCTCGTCTCGGAGGGCGTCATCTCGTGCGGTGAGCAGTTCGCGACGGCGATCCACTGCGGCGGCCCGGGCACGGGCGGTGCGGATGGCAACACCTACAACGTGCTCGACGTGACGCTCGCGCCTGGCGTGCCCGCGCCAGCCACCGACCTCGCCCGTGCCTTCTACACGACGAGCTCGTGCGGGATGTGCGGCAAGGCGTCGATCGAAGCCATCGAGACCTCATCGGCGTATGACGTCAGCCAAGACCCGCTGGCGGTGCGAGCCGAGACCCTCGCCGCGCTGCCCGACGCGCTGCGCGAGCACCAGGACGTCTTCGACAAGACGGGCGGGCTGCACGCCGCGGCCCTCTTCTCGCCCGACGGCGAGCTGCTCGTTCTGCGCGAAGACGTCGGCCGTCACAACGCCGTCGACAAGGTCGTCGGATGGGCCGCGCTGGCGGATCGACTTCCGCTGGCAGGCACCGTGCTCATGGTGTCGGGGCGGGCGAGCTTCGAGCTCGTGCAGAAGGCGATCATGGCCGGCATTCCGGCGCTCGCGGCCGTCTCCGCGCCGTCCTCACTCGCCGTCGAGGCGGCATCCGATCGCGGTCTGACCCTCGTCGGCTTTCTGCGCGGCGACCACATGAACGTCTACGCCCGACCCGATCGCGTGATCATCTGACCTCATTGAAAAGAGTTTGCAGTCATCGTGAAGCGGGTGCCCCACCCGGGGGGATCAGCAAAGGTGCGCACCCTCACTCACTTCGTCGGCGGCGCAGCACGGATGGGCGGAGCAGAACCCGCAGAAGCGCGCTCGCGTGCTGCTGAGGTTCCTCGATCTGATGGCGATGGCGTCACGCAGGACTTCTCCGGCATCATCAACACCATCCGCAACGTCTCCGCCTGGGCTCTCTGCAATCACTCGGCGGGATGCAGGCGGACGGCCTGGGCCATCCCGCCGGCGAGCACGGCGGCGGGGATGGCTGAGGCGCGCAGCGCCTCGGCGGCCCGCAGCGCGCGGGCGCCCGACTGGCACACGACGAGGTACGGCCCATCCGTCAGCGCGGCGGGGTCGGCGAGCACGTCGGCGAGGGGCAGGTGGATGGCGCCGGGCAGCATGCCGCCGGCGACCTCGTCCGCCTCGCGCACATCGAGCACGGTCCATTTGTCGATCAGCACGTCATCGGGGGACACCTGCCGAATCGGATCGGCCTCGCCCAAAGCGGACCGTGGTCGCAGCGGCACCTCGCGCTGGTGCGCGCCCAGTGCATCGATCACGAGCACCCGGCCGAGAAGCGGCTCGCCGATGCCGCAGATGAGCTTGATCGCCTCGGTCGCCATGAGCGACCCGAGCTGCAGGCACAGGGTTCCGAGCACGCCGACGTCAGCACACGCGGGCGCGACGCTGCCCGCGGGGTAGAGGTCGGCGAGCACGATCGCCTCGCCGGATGGCGGCTGCGACCAGAACACGGTCACCTGTCCGGCGGTCTCCTGCACCGAGCCCCACACGAGCGGCACGCCCAGCGTCTCGCACGCCGCTGCCACGTCCCCCCGCGTCGCGAACGCGTCACTGCCATCCAGCACCACATCGGCGCCCGCCAACAGCGAGAGCGCGTTCTCGGCCGCCAGCCGCTCGGTCACCGCCCGCATGCGCGTCTCGCTCACCTCGCGCGCGACGCGGGTCGCGCTCGCGGTCTTCGGCGCGCCGATATCCTGCCAGCGGTGCATGATCTGCCGCTGCAGGTTCGAGGCATCCACCACGTCGTCGTCGATCACCGTCAGCGCGCCCACGCCCGCCGCGGCCAGCGCGAGCACCGCGGGCGAGCCGAGCCCGCCCGCGCCGACGATCGCGAC
>JASGDS010000331.1:0-8853 GCA_047607025.1 Microbacterium sp. | reverse complement strand
CGACGCCAGAGCGCACCCTCGCCGATCTCGCCCGCGGTGATCTCGTCTCAGATGCGCTGGCGCGCACCGTCGTCGATCGGATGGCCGCAGACGAGCGACTCCGGAGCGCAGCGCTCGCCTGGTATCGGGCCCACCCCAGGCAGCCCCATTCGGCCCTGGCTGCGGAGTATCTGCGGCGTGCGGGTGGTCAGGAGGACGTGACGCGGTAGACGTCGTACACCGCGTCGATTCGGCGTACGGCATTGAGCACGCGATCCAGGTGCACCGTATCGCCCATCTCGAACACGTATCGCGAGATCGCCAGGCGCTCGTTCGTCGTCGAGACGCTGGCAGACAGGATGTTCACGTGGTGCTCGGTGAGGACGCGGGTGATGTCGCTGAGCAGGCCCGCCCGATCGAGTGCCTCGACCTGGATCTGCACCAGGAAGACGCTCTTCGTCGTCGGCGCCCACTCCACGTCGATCATCCGGTCGGGCGTCTGCGTGAGCGCCTTCACGTTGGTGCAGTCGTCCCGGTGCACCGAGACGCCCTGACCGCGGGTGATGAAGCCGACGATCGCATCGCCTGGCACCGGCGTGCAGCACTTCGCGAGCTTCACCAGAATGTCGTCCGCACCGCGCACGAGCACCCCGGAGTCGCCGCCTCTCCCCCGCCGCTGCGACGCCGTCGGCGGCAGGTCGAGGGGACCGGTGACCGTCTCCCCCTCCTGCCGCAGCGACTGCACCTTCTCGAGCACCGACTGGGTGGAGACGTGCCCCTCGCCGACGGCGGCGTACAGGGCCGAGACGTCTTCCAGGTGCAGCTGGTGCGCGACCTCGGGCAGCACGTCCTTGAGCCCGGCGAGGGGAAGGCCGTGCTTGCGCCAGGTGCGGGCGATCGACTCCTTGCCCTGCTCGATGGCCTCGTCGCGGCGCTCCTTGGTGAACCATCCGCGAATCTTGTTGCGCGCTCGGGAGCTCTTCACGAAAGACAGCCAGTCCTGGCTGGGCCCCGCGTCCGGATTCTTCGAGGTGAAGACCTCGACGACATCGCCGGAGTTCAGCTGCGAGTCGAGCGGAACCAGCCGACCGTTCACCTTCGCACCCATCGTGCGGTGACCGACCTCGGTGTGCACGGCGTAGGCGAAGTCGACGGGCGTGCCGCCTGCTGGCAGGCCGATCACCCTCCCCTTCGGCGTGAAGACGTAGACCTCTTTCGCGCCGATCTCGAAACGCAGCGAGTCGAGGAACTCGCCCGGGTCCGGGGTGTCCTCCTGCCAGTCGCTCAGGCGCGCCACCCAGGCCATGTCGGCCTCGGTGAGCTTCTCGTTCACCTCACCCGTCGCCATCCGCTCCTTGTACTTCCAGTGCGCGGCGACGCCGTACTCGGCTTGCTGGTTCATCTCCTGCGTGCGGATCTGAATCTCGACCGTGCGCCCGCCCGGCCCGATCACGGTGGTGTGCAGCGATCGGTACAGGTTGAATTTCGGGGTGGCGATGTAGTCCTTGAAGCGGCCTGGCAGCGGGTTCCAGCGGGCATGGATGGCCCCGAGCACCGCGTAGCAGTCGCGCACCGTCTCGACGATGACGCGGATGCCGATGAGGTCGTAGATGTCGTTGAACTCGCGACCGCGCACCACCATCTTCTGGTACACCGAGTACAGCTGCTTCGGTCGGCCCGAGATCGTGCCCTTGATGCGCAGCTCGTGCAGATCCTGCTGCACCTCGTCGACGACGCGCTGCACGTACAGCTCCCGCTGCGGCGTGCGCTGCTTCACGAGACTGTCGATCTCGTTGTAGATCTTCGGATGAAGCACCGCGAAGGAGAGGTCCTCCAGCTCGCTCTTGATCGCCTGGATGCCGAGGCGATGGGCGAGCGGGGCATAGATCTCGAGCGTCTCCTTGGCCTTGCGCTGCGCCTTCTCAGGCGGCACGAACCCCCAGGTGCGCGCGTTGTGCAGCCGGTCGCACAGCTTGATGACGAGCACCCGGATGTCTTTCGACATGGCGACGATCATCTTGCGGACGGTCTCGGCCTGGGCGCTCTCACCGTACTTGACCTTGTCGAGCTTGGTGACGCCATCCACCAGCAGCGCCACCTCGTCGCCGAACTCGGCGCGCAGCTCGTCCAGACCGTAGCCGGTGTCCTCCACCGTGTCGTGCAGCAGCCCTGCCGCGATCGCCCTCGGCCCGAGACCCAGCTCGGCGAGGATCTCGGCCACCGCGACGGGGTGCGTGATGTACGGCTCGCCGCTCTGGCGCTTCTGGCCCCTGTGCTTGAGCTCGGCGACCCGGTACGCCTGATCGATCAGCGCGAGGTCGGCCTTGGGGTGATTTTGGCGGATGAGCGCCTTCAGGTGCGTGATGTCATCCATTCGCACCGAACGCGAGAAGATGCGAGGCACGAGGCGCCTCAGGCTCCCGGGAGTCGCGGTGGTATCAGCCAATAGAACTCCTCCCGAACGGCGTAGCGCAATTCTACGCGGTCACCGCTGCCCCTCGCGCCTCGCGCACCCGACGGTCGTGCTGCACGATCGCGGGCTCGCGCTCACGCATCCACGCATACAGCGGGGCGGACACGAACAGCGTCGAGTAGGTGGCCACCAGGATGCCGACGAAGATCGACAGCGAGATGTCGCTCAGCGTCTCGGCACCGAACCAGATCACGCCGATGAACAGGATGGCCGCCACCGGAAGCGCGGCGACGATCGAGGTGTTGATCGAACGGACGAGGGTCTGGTTGACGCCCAGGTTCACGGCATCGCCGAAGGTGCGATCACCCATGGCGCCCGCCTGCGTGTTCTCACGGATCTTGTCGAAGACGACCGTCGTGTCGTACAGCGAGTAGCCGAGGATGGTGAGGAACCCGATGACGGCGGCGGGCGAGATCTCGAAGCCGGCCAGCGCGTAGACGCCGATCGTGATGACGAGCACGTCGATGAGGCCGATGATCGCGGCGACCGACATCTTCCAGGTGCGGAAGTAGATCGCGAGGATGATGAAGGTCAGCGCAAGGAATACGCCGAGACCCCACAGCGACTGGCGCGTGACATCCTGACCCCAGGTCGGGCCGATGAAGGAGCTGGTGACCTCCTTCACGTCGACGCCGTAAGCGTCGGCGAGCAGCGTGGTGAGCTGCTGCGTCTGATCGGTCGTCAGCTGCGAGGTCTGCACGCGGATGTCGCTGTCGCCGACCGTGATGACGCGCGCCTCCGCGTCGGGCTCGACCTGGTTCACAGTCGCCGTCGCGATGTCCTGATCCTGGCTGGAGACGCCCGAGATCGTGAACTGCGAGCCACCGGTGAACTCGATCGAGAACTGCACGCCGCGCACGAAGGGCGACGCGATGGAGATCAGCACGAGCACGATCGCGATGATGAACCAGAGCTTCCTCTTCCTGACGAAGGGGATGGAGGTCTCACCGGTGTAGAGGTCATTGCCCCACGAGGCCATGGAGCGCATCACGCGTCCTCCTTCTTCCCGCTCGTCGTGGATTCGGCTGCGCGGCGCTCGGCTTCCTTGCGCTCGGCGATCGTCTGTCGCTTCGCCGCCTCACCGCGGGAACGCTGCACGCGACCCGTCTGCACCTCGGGTGCGAGAAACCGCGCCCGTCCGCGGTAGACGGCGCCGAGGCTCTCCGGGTCGAGGCCGGAGAGCGGATGCCCTCCGCCGAAGAAGTGCGTGCGCACCAGCAGCTGCATCACGGGGTGAGTGAAGACGACGAAGATCAGCACGTCGAGCAGGGTCGTGAGACCGAGCGTGAACGCGAAGCCCTTCACCGTGGAGTCGGCCAGGATGTACAGCACGACGGCGGCGAGGATGTTGATCGACTTCGAGATGAAGATCGTGCGCTTAGCGCGATCCCAGCCGTCCTCGACGGCGATCGTGACGCCCTTGCCATCGCGCAGCTCGTCTCGTATTCGCTCGAAGTAGACGATGAACGAGTCGGCGGTGAAGCCGATCGTCACGATCAGACCCGCGACGCCCGCGAGGGAGAGGCGGTAGCCGATGCGCCACGACAGCAGGCAGAGCGCGATATACGTCAGCACCGCCATCACACCGAGCGAGGCGATGATGACGAAGCCGAGCGAGCGGTAGCTGATGAAGACGACGTAGAGCGCGACGAGGCCGAGGCCGATGATACCGGTGATGAGACCGATCTTCAGCTGCTGCGATCCGAGGGTCGATGAGATCGTGTCGCTCGAGACGACGTCGAAGCTGATCGGCAGCGCACCGAACTTGAGCTGGTCGGCGAGCGTCGACGCGGTGTCCTGCGTGATGCCGGTGCCCGAGATCTGCGGCTTGCCGTCGGTGATCACGGCATCCATCGTCGGGGCCGAGATCACGACGCCGTCGAGCACGAAGGCGAACATGTTCTGCGGCTCGGTCTGACCGTAGAGCTCCTGGCTGATCTGGGCGAACGTCTCGGTGCCCTCGTCGTCGAAGTCGAGCGACACGGCCCAGGCGCCCGTGCTCTGGTTGACCACGGCCTGGGCGTCGTCGATGGACGAGCCGTCCATCTCGAGCGGACCCAGGATGTACTTGGCCGTGTTGTCGGGGTCGCACGCGATGAGCGGCTGGGATGTGTCCTGATCCGCCGCGAGCGCATTGTCGGGGTCGGTGCAGTCGTATGCGAGGAACTCGGCGTAGAGCTCATCGGTGACCCAGTTCGTGTCGTTCCCGCTGGTCGGCGATGCCGTCGGCGTCGAGTTGTACTGCCCCTCGGTGGGGCTCGGGTACGGCGTCTCCACGTCGTCGTCGCCGATGTAGGTGTTCGCAGCGTCGGACGCGTAGATCACTTTGCGCAGCTGCAGCTGCGCCGCGGCCGAGATGCGCTCGCGCGTGGCCTCGTCCGCCTCCCCCGGGATCTGCACGACGATGTTGTTCGATCCCTGCGTCGTCACCTCGGCTTCGCTGACACCGGCGGCGTCGACACGCTCGCGCATGATCGCGACCGCCTGCAACATCTGCTCCTTCGACGGGGTCTCACCTCCGGTCTGCGCCTCGAGCACGATCTGCGTCCCGCCCTGCAGATCGAGCGCGAGCTCGGGCAGAAAAGAACTCTCCTTGAACACGAAGGTGCCGAGCGCGTTCGCGCCCGCAAGGACCGCCGCGAACACGAGCAGGCCGGTCAGGGCGCGTCGCGCGCGACGTGCAGGTGTGGGTGTTGCCACGTCGGTTCAGCTTTCCGGTCGTCTGGCGACAGACCTCTTCGTCTTGACGTCAGTTTTTGGGCTTGTCGTCACCGGGAAGTTCCGTGACGTCGGTGCCATTCACGTTGTAGGTGCCATCCGCCTGGTCGTCGTCGTCGACGACGTCGACAGCCTCATCCGTCTGGTCATCCGCCACCGCATCGTTCGCGAGGTCGACCGACTGCGAGTGCACCTCGACGACGACGCCAGGCGCGATCTCGATGTGCGCGGGAGCGGAGAGGTCCTCGGGGTCGTACTCGACGATCGTTCCGAACAGTCCGGTTCTCGTCATGACGCGCGCACCCGGCACCATGAGGAGCTTCCTGCGCTCCTGCTCCTCCTTCGCCTTCTTGTTGCGTCGACGGCTGCTGACGAACATCCAGACGAGCAGCAGCACGAGGACGACAAGAAGGAGCAGGTTCATGTTCATGACGAAGGGGAGCCTTTCGGGTGCGCGGCCACGATTACGGCCGCAAGACGCGTCAGCGGTTCCGACGCGGAAGTCCTCAGCGATTATAGATCATCGAGGTCGAGCGGAGTCTGACCCGCCACCGTCTCGGCTGACTTCGGCCTGCCCAGATGATCGTATGCGTCGTGCGTGGCGATGCGACCGCGCGGCGTGCGAGCCATGAATCCGATGCGCACGAGGTACGGCTCGACGACGCTCTCGACGGTGTCGGCCTCTTCACCGACCGAGACGGCGAGCGTCGAGAGCCCGACGGGTCCGCCGCGGAAACGCGTGATGAGGGCATCCAGCACGGCCCGGTCGAGGCGGTCGAGACCGATCGCATCGACGTCGTAGAGCTCGAGCGCCGCGCGCACGTCGTCGAGCGTTGGCGCCTTGCCGTGCCGATGCACGAGCGCGTAGTCGCGCACGCGGCGCAGCAGCCGGTTCGCGATGCGGGGCGTGCCTCGGCTGCGACGAGCGATCTCCGCGCGCTGGGCCTCCGCCAGGTCGACGCCGAGCACCTCGGCGCTGCGACCGATCACGCGCTCGAGCTCCTCCGGCTCGTAGTACTCGAGGTGCGCGGTGAAGCCGAAGCGATCCCGCAGCGGGTTGGGCAGCAGGCCGGAGCGCGTCGTCGCGCCGACGAGCGTGAAGGGGGCGAGATCGAGCGGGATGGACGTGGCGCCCGCCCCCTTGCCGACCATGATGTCGATGCGGAAGTCCTCCATTGCGAGGTACAGCATCTCCTCGGCGGTGCGGGCCATCCGGTGGATCTCATCGATGAACAGCACTTCGCCTGGCGTCAGGCTCGACAGCAGCGCGGCCAGGTCGCCCGCGTGCTGGATGGCGGGGCCGCTCGACATGCGAAGGGGCCGCCCGCTCTCGTGCGCCACGATCATGGCGAGGGTCGTCTTGCCGAGGCCAGGCGGGCCGGCGAGCAGGATGTGGTCGGCCGGACGCTGCTGGATGGCCGCGGCATCGAGCAGCAGCTGCAGCTGACCCCGCACCTTCTGCTGGCCGACGAAGTCAGCGAGGCTGCTGGGCCTGAGCGCGCCCTCGATCGCGAGTTCGGAGTCGTCCGTCGCCTCGGGGGATGCCGCGTCACGCTCAGCCACGGGCCTTCTCCTTCGCCGGCCCGAGCGCCGCCAGCGTCAATCGCAGCAGTGCGGGCACCGACTGCCTGTCGGCATCCGACGCCCGTTCGACGACAGAGGCGACCGCGTCGTGCGCGGTGCGCTCCGGCCATCCGAGCCCCGTGACCGCCTGCACGACCTGCGCCTGCACGGCGCCGCCCGCAGCTGCCTGCGGCGTGGAGGGCGCGACGGGTGCGAGCTTACCCTGCAGCTGCACGACGATGAGTTTCGCGGTCTTCGGCCCGATGCCGCTGATCTTCCGGAAAGGGGTGTCGTCTTCGTTCTGCACCGCCTCGGCGATCTGGTCGATGCTCAGTCCGCTGAGCACGCCCAGCGCCGACTTCGGACCGATGCCGCTCACGCCGAGCAGCACGCCGAACACCTCGAGCTCGTCGCGCGTGGCGAAGCCGAAGAGGGCGAGCAGGTCCTCGCGCACGATGAGGTGGGTGTGCAGGTGCAGCTGCTCCCCCACCCGCGCGCTGCGCGCGACCCCGGCCGGCACCGCGACGCTGAAGCCGACGCCGCCGGTTTCGACGACGACCGAATCCAGCCCGGCATGCAGCACCGTGCCGCGTAGCGAAGAGATCATGCCCCCACCCTATCCGGCCCGCTCGCACCTATGTTCGACCAACACGCCCTGCCCGTCACACTGCCTGGTTGCTCCCACACAGCGCGTCCCACGCGCAGTCTCAGAGCCACCGTGCAGTCACGGAGCAACCGCGCCGCCCGCGAACCCCCGCGCATTTTCAGACCTGCTGCCCACAACCGCCTCGTGTCATGCGAGGCGAACCGGCTGCTGCAGCTCGGTGACCCAGTCGGCCTCGGGTCCCTCGGCGCGAATGTAGTCCTCACGGCAGGGGCCATCCGGAACGTAGCCGCGGGCGATGATCTCGTCATGCACCGCCTGCCAGCTCTCGTGAATCGAGTCCATCGCGCCGAGATGGATACCGACGAAAGCATCAGGCACGGCGGGCAGGATACTGATCTCGAAGCCCTCGTGAGGCTCGCCTGCGTACCGGTAGCCGGCGGTGACGCGGATGCCCATCTCGTCGGTGTCATACTGGTCGATCGCGACATCGAGAGCGCCGCACTCGCCACCGATGATGTCGGCGACGCTGTCGAACAGGGGCCCGACGACGCCCGCGATGGCGAGTTGATCCTGCACGGTGGCAGTCCGGGCCGCGAGCCTCACAGCCGGCAGCGGCTTCTGGATGATCCAGATGGTGGGCATGTGCTTCTCCTTCTCGATGAGGTGGAGCCGCCGTTCCACATCGGCGAGCGTCGCGGTCGCCACCCGGTGCTCCGCCTCGACCTCGTCGCGACGGGCGCGCAGCAACGCGGCCATCCGCTCGGTGTCGACGCCGTCATGCAGGATGACGGCGATGTCGGCCAGGCCGAAGCCGAGCTGACGCAGAGCGACGATGCGATGCAGCCTGTCGAGCTGCGACGGATCGTACGAGCGGAAACCGCTGAACTCGTCCACATGGGCGGGCACGAGCAGGCCCCCGGCGTCCCAATGCCTCAACTGGCGGTGGGTCACCTGACCGACCTGCGCGAACGCTCCGATGGACAACATGCTTCTCTTCTCCCACCTGACACCGTGTCAGGGTCAAGTATGGCGCGCGCGGCGTGTCTGCTCGCTGCCCCTCTCACCGCGCAGACTGCAGGCGAGCTCCGAAACTTCGCGTGACACGCGCTGAGTCGGAGCTACGATGCAGTCCAGACGCATCCGCACGTGAATCACGCGAAGACCTCGGCAAGCGTTTCAAGCAGCGCGCGGCGTTCGGGGAACAGCCGTGGGAGTCCGGCGGCCAGCAGAATGTCGCGCAACCGCTCTGGCGGCGTGAAGTCTGCCCAGACCCAGCGCGCGAAACCGTCTGACGCCTGCCGCAGCACGGCCTCTCGCTGCTTCTCATCCATGATGACCTGCGATGGGTCACCGAAGGCACCCGAATACTTGATGGCGCCGTCACATTCCCCGATGATTCGGTAGAGCTGCCACCAGAAGTCCACGCGCTCGACTCTCCCGTTGCGCACCCGGAACTCCTGCTGCAGCTGCGGCATGGGGAATCCCAACCACACGATGAGGCAACGGCTGATGG
>JASGDS010000330.1:0-2923 GCA_047607025.1 Microbacterium sp. | reverse complement strand
TCTGGCGGCTTACTCGGCGATGTGGGCGAAGAGGAACCAGCGGTCCTTCTCCAGGCCCTCCTTGATGCCGATGACGATGTCCTGGCTCGTGAGGTCGACCTCGTCGAGACCATCGATCGCCGTCTGCAGGTCGGCGACCACCGCGTCGATGTCACTGATGATGCCGCGGATGACGGCCTCGCTCTGCGCGAATCCGGCGGGGGCTCCCGTGGTGGGTGTGGCAGCGGCGACCGCGCTCAGGCGGGCGTCGATCGGCAGGCCGAGAGCGACGATGCGCTCCGCGGCAAGGTCGACCCACTCGTGCGCGTGGTCGACGAGCGTGTCGAGGAACTCGTGCACGCCGATGAAGTTCGCGCCGCGCACGTGCCAGTGAGCCTGCTTGCCGTTGACGCCGAGCGCCTGCAGGCCGAGAACGACAGGGGAGAGGAACTGGGCGGTGCCGGTGGCGACCGCCGGGTCGCTGGCAGTGGTCGGTGTGGTGGTGGTGTCAGTCATGATGTTCGCCCTTCGTCTTCGTCTCTTCTCACGGTCTTAATGACCTTCGACGGATTCAACGATACTCGGGCACAGGCATTCCGCAAGCATGATGAGGCTTAGCTAAAACACTGATAAACGATTAAAAGTGAGTTGACACAAATATAGGATGACCTAAGGCGATACCGCAACTCGATAGGGTGTGGACCATGACGATCTCCACACGCGCAACGGTGCTCGCCCTCGACGAGGCGCAGCCATCCATTCACGACGACGCCTTCGTCGCAGACGGGGCGAGAGTCATCGGCGACGTGACGCTCGCCGCCTCGTCGAGCGTCTGGTACAACACGGTGCTGCGCGGCGACACGGGGTCGATCACGATCGGCGCGCGCTCGAACCTGCAGGACAACGTGTCGGTGCACGTCGACTCCGGCCACGACACCGTGCTCGGCGAGGGCATCTCGGTTGGACACAACGCCGTCGTGCACGGATGCACGATCGAGGACGAGTGCCTCATCGGAATGGGAGCGGTCGTGCTCTCGGGCGCCGTCATCGGCAGGCAGAGCCTGGTGGCAGCGGGAGCGGTCGTGCTGGAAGGCGCGATCATCCCGCCGCGCAGCCTCGTTGCAGGGGTTCCGGCGAAGGTGCGACGCGAACTGAGCGACGAGGAGATCGCAGGCATCATCGCCAACGGCGACCGCTACGTCGAGAACGCCGGGCGGCACGCCCGCGCGATCAGCGCCTGAGCTGAGAAGCGGCTTCCGTTCTGCTGCGCGCGCCGGAAGGGGCGCCTTGCGCGGCATCAGGGTGGGCATGAGATAGACTGGACGACGCTGTGCCAGAACGCTGGTGCATGCGGGGATGTAGCTCAATGGTAGAGCCTCAGTCTTCCAAACTGATCACGCGGGTTCGATTCCCGTCATCCCCTCGGCCCTCGAAGGCACAAGCCCCGGGGCGTAGCTCAGCTTGGTAGAGCGCCCGCTTTGGGAGCGGGAGGCCGCAGGTTCAAATCCTGTCGCCCCGACGTCGGCCATCACAGACGCGACCCGCACCCTCTGTGCGGGGAGATCCAAGGAGAACGAACCAGTATGGTGAACAGCACCGTCGAGAAGCTCAGCCCGACCAGGGTCAAGCTTCACATCACGGTCAGCCCGGAAGACCTGAAGCCCTCGATCGAGCACGCCTACCAGCACATCGCGAAGGACGTGCAGGTGCCCGGCTTCCGCAAGGGCAAGGTTCCGGCTCCCATCATCGATCAGCGCATCGGTCGTGGCGCGGTCATCGAGCACGCCGTGAACGAGGGGCTGGACGGCTTCTTCCGCAGCGCCGTCGTCGACAACGATGTGAAGATCCTCGGTCGCCCGGAGGCCGACATCGTCGAGTGGCCGAGCGAGAAGGACTTCTCGGGCGACCTCATCGTCGACGTCGAGGTCGATGTGCGCCCCGAGTTCGAGGTGCCGGCGTACGACGGCCTGACCGTCACGGTCGACGCCGTCGAGGTCGACGACGCGAAGGTCGCAGAAGAGCTCGACCTGCTGCGCAGCCGCTTCGGCACGCTCGTTCCTGTCGACCGTCCCGCCGCCACTGGCGACTTCGTCGAGCTCGACCTCGTCGCCACGATCGACGGCGAAGAGATCGACCGCGCGAATGGCGTCTCGTACGAGGTGGGCTCGGGCGAGCTGCTCGAGGGAATCGACGAGGCGATCGACTCCCTCACCGCTAATGAGGACACCACCTTCCGCTCCACGCTGGTCGGTGGCGACCACGCGGGCGAAGAGGCCGAGGTCGCCGTGCACATCATCGCCGTCAAGGAGCGTGAGCTGCCGGACGCCGACGACGACTTCGCCCAGATGGCGAGTGAGTTCGACACGCTCGACGAGCTGCGCGAGTCGCTCAAGGAGACCGCGCACCAGCGCGCCGCCTTCACGCAGGGCTCGGCCGCACGCGACAAGCTGGTCGAGGAGCTGCTGGCCGCGGTGGAGATACCCGTGCCGGAGAGCCTCGTCGAGGCCGAGGTCAACGCCCACCTCGAGCAGGAGGGTCGTCTCGAGGACGACGAGCACCGCGCAGAGGTGACCGAGGCGAGCGAGAAGCAGATCCGTACGCAGCTGCTGTTCGACGAGATCGCCGAGCAGCTCGACGTGCAGGTCTCGCAGGACGAGTTCACGCAGTACCTCATCCAGGCCTCGCAGCAGTACGGCATGTCGCCGCAGGACTTCATCGGCGCGCTGCAGCAGGGCGGCCAGCTGCAGGCGATCATGGGCGATGTACGTCGCAACAAGGCGATCTCGCTCGTGCTCGGCAAGGCCACGGTCGTCGACACCGACGGCAACTCGGTCGATGTGACCGACTTCGCCGCGTACGACGAGCCAGAGACCGACGAAGAGACAGAGGACGAGTCGGCGGAAACGGCCGAGTAAGACTGTCTCGAGAAGGGGCGGATGCAGGG
>JASGDS010000329.1:0-11256 GCA_047607025.1 Microbacterium sp. | reverse complement strand
CCGGTGCCTCGTTCCTCGGCACCCCCTACTGGCGATCGGGCATTCCCGCCGCGAAGCTCGGTTCGGCGTGACGGCAGAGAAGTCTTTGGTTACTGGAAGAAGGAGGCGGCGGCGCGAGCGATGTAGACGGCCTCGTCGATATCGTCGGAGGCGGCGTTGACGTGCCCGACCTTGCGGCCGGGCCGCGGCGACTTGCCGTAGGTGTGGATCTTCGCAGACGGATGCTCGCGCTGCGCGGCAGCCAGGCGCGAGGTGATCTCCTCGCCTTCCGGCCCGCCGAGGATGTTCACCATGGCCGCCGTGCCGACCGTCGGCTCGGGCGAGCCCAGCGGCAGATCGAGCACCGCGCGCAGGTGCTGCTCGAACTGACTCGTCACGGCGCCATCCTGCGTCCAGTGCCCGCTGTTGTGCGGCCGCATCGCCAGTTCGTTGACCAGGATGCGGTCGTCATCCGTCTCGAACAGCTCGACGGCGAGCATTCCCGTGACCCCCAGGCCCTGGGCGATCGCGATGCCGAGGGCGGCGGCCGTCTGCACGACGCGGTCGGGGGCACTGGGCGCGGGAGCGAGCACCTCCGTGCACACGCCATCCCGCTGCACCGTCTCGACGACGGGGTAGGCGACCGTGTGACCGGATGGACGCCTGGCCACCTGCTGCGCCAGCTCGCGGCGGAAGGAGACGAGCTCCTCGGCGAGCAGCGGGCCATCGGCGAACCAGTCGTCCGCATCCGTGGCATCCGTCACCACGCGCACGCCCTTGCCGTCATAGCCGCCGCGCGGTGTCTTCACGACGGCGCGCCCGCTGTGATCAGCGAGGAACGCGGCGAGGTCGTCTGCCGACTCCAGCCGCGCCCAGTCGGGCTGCGGTGCGCCGAGCTCGGCGAGTCGGGCGCGCATGTCGAGCTTGTCCTGCGCGAACCGCAGCGCGTCGGGGCCGGGGTGCACGGCGACACCCGCGCCGACGAGCGCCCGCAGCACCGGCTGCGGCACGTGCTCGTGGTCGAAGGTGATGACGTCGTAGTCCTTCGCGAAGGCGAGCACCGTGGTTTCATCCGTGTAGTCGCCGACCGCTGCCTGCGCGAGGGCGGCCGACATTCCCTCGCCCTCGGCGAGCACGCCGATCTCGATGCCGAGCTCGATCGCCGGAGCGATCATCATCCGAGCCAGCTGTCCGCCGCCGATCACACCCACACGCAATGCCATAGCGTCCATCCTCTCGCATTCGCCAGACGCGGTCAGGGCAGGTTGTGGCCGAACGAGAAGCCCTGCGAGTCGCGATGCGCCTGAATCTGGCTCGCCTCGACCTGGTCGGAGAGCACCTCGTGCACGAGTGCGGCATCCGGAACGTTCTTCAGCACAAGGGGTGCAGACAGGCCGTCGCGCAGCGTGATCGTGCCCGCGCGCCACAGCCGCTGCAGGATGCCCCGGCGCAGTGAGATCGTGTAGCCGCGCATGTGCGAGATATCGGTCGAATGCCGGGCGAACAGGCCGCTCTTGACGATGACGCGGCGAGTGGTGATCGTGTACGAGCGGCTCAGCCAGACGAAGAACGGCACGACGCAGCACAGCAGCACGAGCGCGCTCGCCGCCACGACGAGCCAGGTGTCCGGCATCGGGATGTCGAGGGGGACATTGCCGTAGAAGAAGCAGAACGCGCCGGTGACGGCGATGAGCACGAGCGCCGACCAGAACAGGCCGCCCGCATAGCCGCGGAAGCGTGCGACGAGCAGCTCAGGCGTCGGCGCGACCGGCGGCGTGGCGGCGCGATGCGACGGCGTGGGTGTGCTCATGCACTCCATGGTGCCCCGAGTTCGGCCGGCGTGCCGCCCGACAGGCGCGCAGACGCCGAATTCGGTCCGCGTCTAGTGTGGAGGCATGGCATGGGAACTGACAAGGGATGTCTCACCATCCGTCACCGAGGTCGATCACACCGGGTCGACGAACGCCGACCTGCTGGCGGGTGCCGCGGATGCCGCTCATCTCACCGTGCTGCTCACCCGCGACCAGCGCTCCGGCAGGGGCCGCCTCGACAGGCAGTGGACGGCTCCGCCCGGCTCCGCCCTCGCCGTGTCTGTCGTCGTGCAAGTGCCAGGCATTCCCGCCGAGGCGCGCGGATGGGTGCCGCTGATCGCGGGAAGCGCCATGTGTCACGCGGTCGCGGAGCAGCTGGCCGGCTTCGAGGTCGGGCTGAAGTGGCCGAACGACGTGCTCGTGGCGGAGGACGGCGAGCTCAAGAAGATCGTCGGCGTGCTGGCGGAAGTCGCCGCGCGCGACACCATCGTCATCGGCACGGGCGTCAACACGGCGATGGAGCGCGAACTGCTGCCGGTGGCCACCGCGACCTCGTTCGCCGCGCTCGGCGACGTCTGCAATGAGGATCGCCTCGTCGCGAGCTTCCTCGGCGCGCTCGATCGACTGCTCACGGCGCTCGCCGATGCGGATGGCGATGCCGCGGCATCCGGAGTGCTCGATGAGGTCTCATCGAGCTGCCTCACGCTTGGCCGCGAGGTGCGCGTCGAGCTGCCGGGCGGCGGCGAGCTCCTCGGCCGGGCGACGCACCTGGACTCGGACGGGCGTCTCGTCGTCGCGGGCACCCCGGTCGCCGCCGGCGACGTCATCCACGTGCGCTGACCCGCGCCCGAGACCGCTCGGCCGCGGTGAGAGAGTTTCGGCGTGGGGAGAGTGCTGCCGCCGTGCGCGGTCTCGTGGCGCAGAAGCGGTCTCGCCGCAGACGCGCCGTCTCGTCGGTCTTGCGCACTCTCACGGGTACCGCGGCGTTCCCGTGGCAGAATCTGCGGGTCACAGGCCGGATTCGTCGCAGAAAGTGCGATCGCCCTTCGACAGGCTCAGGGACCTTCGACAGGCTCAGGGACCTTCGACAGGCTCAGGGACCTTCGACAGGCTCAGGGACCGGGGGAGGAGCCGGCTGAAACCCGGAATGCCCTGCGAGAACATATGGTTTCGCGGAGAAGCGGCGGCGTCGCTCCGGGGGAAACACAGGTGTCGCGCCTAGCCTTGACGGGTGATGGTGAATGCGACGACCCCCGCCGTCGGCGTGGTCATGGGCTCCGATTCCGACTGGCGCGTCATGGAACAGGCAGCAGCCGTGCTCGATGAGTTCGGCATCGCCTACGAGGTCGAGGTGGTCTCCGCCCACCGCACGCCGGACAAGCTCATCCGCTATGGGCGCGAGGCGCGAGGCAGGGGACTCAAGGCGATCATCGCCGGAGCGGGAGGCGCCGCGCACCTGCCCGGCATGCTCGCGAGCGTCACCGCGCTCCCCGTCATCGGCGTGCCGGTCAAGCTCGCATCGCTCGACGGGCTCGACTCTCTGCTGTCGATCGTGCAGATGCCGGCAGGCATCCCGGTCGCCACCGTCTCGATCGACGGCGCGAAGAACGCGGCCCTCCTCGCCGCCCGCATCATCGGGGCATCCGACGCCGGCGTCGCCGACGCGGTCGAAGCCTACGCACAGAACCTCGAGGCGCAGGTCGAGCAGAAGAACGCCCGGCTGAAGGACAGCCTGTGACCGCGATCGCGCCGGGCCGGATGACCGCGCCCCGCGGATCGATGACGCAGCCGCTGCGATACCCGGACACGGGCAACGGCCACCTCATGACGCGCCGCGGCTGGTGGCTCGTCGTCATCGGCTTCCTCATTCCCGGTTCCGCCCAGGTGCTCGCGGGCAACCGTCGACTCGGCCGGTTCGGGCTCGGCGCGACGATCGCGTCGTGGGTGATCGTGGTGCTGCTTGCACTCGGCTTCTGGCTCGCCCGCCCGCTCACGCTCAGCATCCTGCTCAACCGCTGGGTGCTGCTGCTCGTCGCCGCCGTGCTCGTGGCGTACGGCGTGCTCTGGCTCATCCTGCAGATCGACACGCTGCGCCTCGTGCGCCTGGTGCGCACACACAACCCGGGGCGCATCCTCATCGCCGCCGTCGCCGTGCTGCTCATGGTGCTGACGGGCGGCACGGTCGCCTCCGCCGCGCCGCGGCTCGTTGCGGCCTCCGGTGCGATCGGCTCCATCTTCGGCGGCGGCAGCTCCGACGTCGTCGAGCCGACGGATGGCTACTACAACGTGCTGCTGCTCGGCGCCGATTCGGGGGAGGGGCGCGACTCCATGCGCTTCGACTCGATCTCGGTCGTCTCCATGAACGCCACGACGGGGCAGATCACGATCACCGGCATCCCGCGCGACCTCGCCCACGTCCCTTTCAGCGAGGGCAGCCCGATGCTGGCCCTGTACCCGAACGGTTTCGAGGGGTACTCCGACCCGACGTGCGGCTGGGGCAGCGGCATCAACCAGCTGCGCAACGCCGCCGAGGTGTGCCTCGACGATCAGGGCGTCTCGCTGTACCCCGACGCGGCGGAGGACGGCTCCGAGCCGGGCATCGAGGCGACGAAGGATGCCGCCGAGGGACTTCTCGGCATCGACATCCCCTATTACGTGTTCATCGACATGAACGGCTTCGCCGAGCTCATCGACGCGCTCGGCGGCGTCGACATCAACGTGACGGAGCGCCTGCCGGAGGGCTGGGGC
Organism: Microbacterium sp.; assembly: GCA_047607025.1. Classification (GTDB taxonomy): domain Bacteria; phylum Actinomycetota; class Actinomycetes; order Actinomycetales; family Microbacteriaceae; genus Microbacterium. Next base: position 6,718 of record JASGDS010000329.1, on the reverse strand, counting down.
CCGACATACGACGGCGAGCCGGCCGAAGACTGGGCGATCGGATGGATCGAGACGGGTCAGCAGCACATGGACGGCGACACCGCGCAGTGGTACGCCCGCAGCCGCTACACGACGAGCGACTTCGACCGCATGGAGCGGCAGCGCGAGCTGCAGGCGGCCATCCTGGCGCAGTTCACGCCGGCGAATGTGCTCAGCCACTTCCAGGACATCGCCTCGGCGGGTACCGCGCTCGTGCAGACCGACGTGCCGCAGGAGCTGCTTCCGGAGTTCCTCGATCTCGCGAACGAGGCGAAGAGCCAGCAGATGACGACGATCGAGCTGACCCCGGATGGCCCCATCGGCGTCGATCAGGACTATCCGGATGCCGCCGCCATCCAGGCCTATCTGCACCAGGTGCTGCACCCCGAGGACACGGGGGACGATTCAGGGGCCACGGGATGAGCGCGCGGCTGCGGGTGGTGCTCGACCAGCTCGCCGAGCCGGCTGCCACGGAGCTCGGCGAGGCGTCGAGACAGCTCACCGCAGCCCTCATCGAGCGGGCGCCGTCCGGCTGCGTCGTCGAGGGCATCGCCCCGCGCAGCGCGAACCTGCAGGGTCTCGACCTCGCCAAGGACCAGCGGTACGGTAAGGCGCATCGTGACCTCGTCGCCGCCTGGGCCCGCGGCAGAACCCTCGCCGCGGAGGGTGGACTCATCCATTCGCCGACGCTCGCCGCACCGCTGGTGAAGAAGAACCCCGCCCTCGGCGTCAGCCAGACCGTCGTCACGGTGTGGGATCTGACCGCCTGGCAGAGCCCGCGCGCGCTGCCGCGGCAGCAGGCCGCGCAGCAGCAGGCGCTGCTGGCCCGCGCGGAGAAGTACGCCGACGCCGTCGTCGTGCCCACCCATGCCGCCGCGCAGGTGCTGGAGGAGCGGGGCGAGATCGGCGGGCGGGTGCGCGTGATCGCCGGTGCCGCTCCTGCCGGCTTCGATGTGCCGAGCGATGAGCAGGCCAGGCGCCGCGACGCGGGCGTGCCGGCCGAATACGTCACAGCGGCGGGCACCGCCGCACCGATCGATGCGCTCGCAGACGCGTTCGCCGCCGCGCACGCGGCGCTCATCGACATCGTCGTGCTCGATGTGCCGGATGGCGATGCGCAGGCGGTACGGGCGCTCGCGGCCGATGCCGGGCTTGCACCTGAACGGCTGCACCTGCACGGCAGGCTCGACCGCGGCGACCGCGCGGCCATCCTGGCGCAGTCGCGCGCGCACCTGGCCGCATCGAACAGAACAGCGTGGCCGTGGCGCGCCGTCGAGGCGATGACGGTCGGCACCCCGGTGATCGCGCTCGACACCCCCGTGCACCGCGAGGTCGTCTTCGAGGGGGGAGATCTCGTGCAGGCCGCGGAGCTCGGCGACGCGCTGCGCACCGCGATCGTCGCCGGGTCGTCACGGCTGGGGCTCCTCGCGCACGACCGCTCGCGCGCCTTCTCCTGGGCGGGAGCGGCCGAGCGCACCTGGGCGCTTCACGCCGAGCTTTGAGGCACCCTCACGTTAGGATCAACAGTGGTCTTCTCCCGAATGACAAGGCGGTATCTTCTCCGGTGAGCACAATCGACCTGTCGCAATACGACGTCCCTGGCCGCGGCCACGGCATCCTCGACGTCTTCCGCTGGCGCTATCTGCTGCGCGTGCTCGTGCGCAAGGGCACGGCCACCCGCTACCGCAACTCGGTCTTCGGCTGGGGATGGTCGTATGTGAAGCCGGCCATCCAGTACCTCGTCTACTTCCTCATCATGGGCATCCTGCTGGGGTTCGGCGGGCGCACCGTGAACTATCCGGTGTACCTCTTCGCCGGCATCATCGCCCTGAACCTCTTCAACGAGGCGTTCGGCAACGCGACGACCGCGATCACCGACAATCGCGCCCTCGTGCGCAAGATCTACCTGCCGCGCGAGCTGTTCCCGATCGCCGCGATCATCGTCGCCTTCATCCACTTCCTGCCGCAGGTGGCCATCCTGCTGATCGTGCTCCTCCTGTTCGGATGGACGCCGTCGTTCGCCGGGATCGGCGCCGTGCTGCTGGGAATCGTGCTCATCACGGTGCTCTCGCTGGGGCTCGGGCTGTTCTTCGCCGGCATCAACGTGCGCTACCGCGACGCGCAGAACTTCGTCGAGATCATCCGGATGGTCTCGACCTGGGCGTCGCCCGTGCTCTACATCTGGCCGCTCGTCGCCGAGAAGGCGCCCTCGATCGTGCGCCACATCTACTTCTCCAACCCCGTCACCGTCGCCGTCGAACTGTTCCACTGGGGATGGTGGCAGCCGACGCTCGAAGTGGCGGCCAGGCGCCATCCCGACCTCGCCCAGCAGGTGGCGGACACCGACGCGCTGCCGCCGCACTTCGGGTACTACGTGGCCTTCGCCATCATCGCCTGCGTGATCGTGCTCGCGATCGGGCAGGCCGTGTTCCGTCACTTCGAGCGCACCTTCGCGCAGGATCTGTGAGACTCGCCATGGCAGCAGCGATCGTGCAGACGACGGCGACCCGGCCGTCGATCATCGTCGACCACGTGACGAAGAACTTCCTCAAGCGCAACACGCACTCCTTCAAGGAGGCGTTCGTCGGCTGGATCAAGCGCAAGAAGGTGCGCAGCGACGTGTTCACCGCCCTCGACGACCTCACCTTCCAAGTGGGGGAGGGCGAGTCGGTCGCCGTGATGGGCATGAACGGCTCCGGAAAGTCGACGACGCTCAAGCTTGTCTCCGGCGTCATGTCGCCCGACGTCGGGCGCGTGTACACCCGGGGCCGAGTCGCCGGTCTCATCGAGGTCGGCGCGGGCTTCCACCCCGAGCTGTCCGGCCGTGAGAACGTGTTCCTCAACGCGGCCATCCTCGGCATGGACCGGGCGGAGACGGAGCGTCGCTTCGACGACATCGTCGCCTTCAGTGAGATCGGCGAGTTCATCGACCAGGAGGTCAAGCACTATTCCTCCGGCATGTTCATGCGTCTGGCGTTCGCCGTGGCCATCCATGTCGACCTCGACGTGCTGCTCGTCGATGAGGTGCTCTCGGTCGGAGACGCGCCCTTCCGGCAGAAGTGTTACGCGAAGATCGAAGAGCTCACCAAGAAGGGCGTCACGATGCTCGTCGTGAGCCACGACACCGGCACGGTGCAGCGGCTGTGCCAGCGGGGCATCGTCATCAAGCGCGGCAAGAAGATCTACGACGGCCCGATCGCCGAGGCCGTCGAGAAATCGAAGACGCGATGATCGTCACATCGACGGGCATCGAGCTCGACCCGTTCGAGATCGCCGACGCGGAGATCGCCGATGTGCGCTTCGACGGCCATCGCGTCTGGTCGGTGACCATTCCGTTCTCAGGCAAGGACGGCATCCGGCTGAACTGGCCGAAGGCGCTGCGCCCCTACCTCGTCGGGTACACCAGGGTGAGCATGAACGACTCCGCGACGGGTGCCGAGATCGCCGCCGCCGACGCGCAGTTCGGTCGCAAGAAGCAGCGCGTCGAGGTGGTCGACGCCCGCGGGCGCTGGCTGGCGATGACGAAGTGGAATCGCCTCGGACCCGTGCTCGAGGGGCGGGACGGCGATGTGCGCGGCCAACTGCTGAGCAGCTCGCGCGAGCTGGTGACGCTGCTCGAAGCGGCGGACTACCCCGTCTACATCGTGGGAGGAACGCTGCTCGGCGCCATCCGCGACGGCGGCATGATGCCGCACGACGACGACGTCGACCTCGCCTTCCTCTGCCGTGAGGACAACCCGGCCGACATCGGGCTCACCAGTTTCCGGATGGAGCGACTGCTCATCGCGAACGGGTACACCGTCATCCGGCACAGCCTGGCGCACCTCGAGGTGATGTTCTTCAACGACGAGGGCGAACCCGACTACTACATCGACATCTTCACCGGCTTCTTCCGCGATGGCGAGTACTGCCAGCCGTTCGCGCTGAAGGGTCCGCAGGTGCAGCCCGACGACCTGCTGCCGACCTCGCCGCGCGAGATCGAGGGCGTCGAGCTGCCCGAGCCGAACCATCCGGAGGCGTGGCTGGAGTACGCGTACGGCCCGCGCTGGCGGGTGCCGGACCCGACGTTCAAGTTTGAGACGCCGCGGGTGACCAGGTGGCGGTTCGAGTCGTGGTTCGGTGTGTTCAACCGTGGGCGCAACTACTACGACAAGCACTACCTCTCGCACGCCGAGTCGGAGGGCTTCGCCGATGCGGATGCGGCGATCAAGCGGTTCGCGAAGGATGTTCCCGTGGGCGCCCGGGTGCTCGACCTCGGCTGTGGCGACGGCCGGTGGTCCCTCGAGCTCGCCAAGGCCGGATTCCGGGTGACGGGCGTCGACTACAGCTATGAGGCGCTGCGGCTGGCACGCGAACACGATGAGGATTCGCTCGTCGACTTCCGCTACCTGAACTTCAACGACCGCGCGCTGCTCTACCAGTTCGGCGCCGAGATGCTCGCGACGGGCGAGGAGTGGTACATCTTCAGCCACTTCACGGTGCAGACGCTCACCAAGGTGAACCGCCACGGACTGTACCGCTTCTTCGAGCTCGTGCTGCGCGGCGACGCGTTCGCCGAGCTCGTGAACGACACCAAGCTCAACCCCGAGTACGAGCGGGGCAATCCCTCCAGCTGGCACCTGCCCGTGTCGTGGCTGCGAGCGGAGACGGCCGAGCGGCATCTCGATGTCGAGCTCGTCGAGCGGGGCCGAAGGCGGGATGGCAGAAGGCTGTTGCCGACCGCGACCACACGCATCAGACGCAGGCAGGGCGCGATCGTCGCCGGTGCCGCCAACGACCACTCCACGGAGGGCTGGGAATCATGAGAGAACTGCTGCGGCGCGTCGCGCGCCGGATTGCACCGACCGCCTACGGCAAGCTCGAGCTGCTCAACGCGAGCGAGATCGGTCGCGCAGACGACGCCACTGTCGCGGCGCTGCGCGAAGAGGTGCTCGAGCTGCGCCAGCAACTGCACGAGCTGCGGCAGGACAACCGCCGGGTCACCGAGCTCTACGACCTCGTCATCGAGCGCCTGCGCGACGACGCCCCGCTGAGGTCATCCACGACCCTCTGACCGTCTCAGAGCGCGTATTCGCGGCGCGAATGGGGAACCAGAGCGCCCAGGCGAATGCGCAGCGGTCCGTCCGGGGCCGTCAGCTCCAGGCGCGCCTCGCCGCGCACGATCCGGATGGTCGCCGGCACGCGGCGCCATCCGTCCTCCGGCGCTGACCGGCCTCGCAGGCGGGCGAACGCGGTGCGCGCGTCACTGGCGATGAGCGCGGCGCGCCCTGCGGAATTGACCTTCACGGTCGTCGAGATCACGGCGTCCGTCGCGGTCGGCAGGCCTCGCAGGCGCACCGAGAGCATGCTGCCGGCTCGGTGCGCGTCGCCCGTAGGCGTGACGAGGTCTGTGAGCGGGGCGCCCGCCTGATCCAGGTCGAGCACGAGCTCGCCCGATGGGCGGGCGTAGGCCGCCTGTACGCCGTCAGCGGTGATGCGGATGGCCGGCCGCAGCGCGGAGCGGACGCTGCGCGCGCTGCCGCGGCCCGCGAGGGTGGCGCTGCCGCCGATGAGCCAGGTGCCGCGATCGAGCGGCTTGCCGAACACGGCCGTGCGTGGGTCGATGCGGGCGTGCGAGGTCGCGCCCAGCTCGACGGCGCCATCCCGGCCCGTCGTGTGCCAGACGTCGGACTCGGTCGGGACGGTCCAGGTGATGCGGGAATCGAGGTCGCGCACCGTGAGCTCGACGGCAGCGCCCTGCACCTCATCGGTGACGTCGAGATCGGCGTCGGAGAACTCGGCCGAGTACTCGGGCGGCAGCACCTTGAAGATGCGGTCGCCCTCACCGCGCAGTCGGGGAGCGGCGCCTTCGCTGTCGTGCCACGTCGTCTGCAGCGTGATCTGCAGCGTGCCGTCATCCTGCCAGTCGACGGCCGTCGCCCGAAAGGACGCCCTCAGGGCCGGGTCGTCGAGGGCGAGCTGATTGAGCACGTGACGATGGCCGCGGCGCAGCAGCGTGGCGCGCAGTCGATCCGACACGCTCAGCAGACCGTCGAACTCCTCGCCGAACGCCTCCTGCTGCAGCCTCCTGGCGTGATCGAAGATGAGCGCGCGCTTCTTGCTCGATCGCTTCGGGAATCGGTCGTTGAACGAATCCAGCAGGCGGGTGCTGTACTGGTGCCGCATCAGGGCGGTGCGCTGCGCGTCGAGGTGAGGGGCGGCCAGATCGGTGCGGATGGCGGTGACCAGCTCCTCGAGCCAGTACCACCACTCGCGGCTGGCGCGCACGAAGCTCGTCGACCCGCTCTGCTCGGTGGTGTACCAGTGGTAGAACGGCGTGGACGCCAGCGTGGCGACGACCTCGGCGTGCTCGGCGACGAGCACGTTGAAGAACGCGTCCTCCCAGAGCACGCGCCCTCCCTCGCGGAAGCGGATCTCGTGCTCGTCGAGGAACGCACGGCGGTACAGCTTGTGCGGGTTCGTGGGGGTCAGCGCGAACACGTCGGTGCGATCCAGCACCTGCTCGCGGTCCTCCTGGTAGGTGGCCAGCGCCCAATCGGCCCTGTCGGTGCGGGCCTCCTTGGCGTTGAGGGCATCCGCACCCGCTGCGTGCGCGAACTCGTATCCCGCTCGAAGCGCGTCGGGGTAGATGATGTCGTCGTGATCGGAGTACAACACGTACTCGCCGCGCGCGAGATCGGTGCCGAGGTTGCGGGGGCGG
>JASGDS010000328.1:0-4913 GCA_047607025.1 Microbacterium sp. | reverse complement strand
GCATTCGAGAAGCGGCTGAAGGCGGCCGTCGCCTGGGGCGCGAACCACAACTGGTTCGAGGTGCAGGAGGCCAGGCGTCACCGAGAGGGCGAGAACCCCGTGCCCCACTACTGGGACCACGTCTACTGGGTGTGGGGCGCATCCAGCCCCGAGGACTTCGTCGAGAAGACCCGCGGCATGCATCTGAACGGCGTCGCCGAAAAGATCACGGTGCCGCTGCTGGTGACGCACGGCGTCGCCGACAGGCAGATCAACGTGAAGTACGCCCATCAGACCTACGACCAGGCGGTGAACTCCCCGAAGCGCGAGCTGCGCCTCTTCGACGACCCAGAGGGCGGCACCGAGCACATCTCGCTCGACAACCAGACCTACGTCGGCGGCATCATCGCCGACTGGGTCGCCGAGACCCTCTGAGGCGGTGACATCATGGTGCGGTCGACGCTCGTGGTGAGCGCCCACGCGGGAGATTTCGTCTGGCGCGCCGCCGGGGCGATCGCGCTGGCCACGGAGCGCGGCGAGCGGGTGACGATCGCCTGCCTCTCGTATGGCGAGCGCGGCGAGTCGGCAAGTCAGTGGCTGGCGGGGAAGTCGCTCGACGAGATCAAGGGCAACCGTCGTGCTGAGGCTGAGGCGGCAGCGGCCGAGCTCGGGGCCGATATTGAATTTCTCGACCTGGGAGACTACCCGCTCGTCGAGTCGCACGAGGCCGTCGCCCGCCTCGTCGACGTGTACCGGCGTGTGCAGCCAGATGTCGTGCTCACCCATCCGCTGGCCGACCCGTACAACGGCGACCACCCGGCGGCGGCACGCATGGCGCTGCAGGCGCGCGTGCTCGCGCAGGCCATCGGCGTGCCCAACTCGGATGGCTCGTACCCGACCACGGACGACATCATCGGCGCCCCGCCCGTGTTCTTCTTCGAGCCTCACCAGAGCGAGCAGAGCGACTTCAAGCCCAACGTGCTGCTCGACATCACCGAAGCATGGGAGCGCAAACAGGCCGCCATGGAGTGCCTGCCCGCGCAGAAGCACATGTGGTCGTACTACACCGACCTCGCCATCCGTCGCGGCGTGCAGGCAGGGCGCAACGCCGGCCCGAACCTCGGTCTTGCGCACGACACGAAGGGCGAGGCGTATGCGCGGTACTACCCGCAGGTGACGGACGTGCTGGCATGACGGGGCTCGGCGTCATCGTCACAGACATCGCACGCGCCGACGCGGACGTCGTCGCGCGACTCGGCGCGCACGGCGTCGCCACCGTGCACGAGGCGGCCGGACGCACGGGGCTCGTGCGTCCCGGCATCCGGCCCATTCAGCAGGGCGCGCGCATCGCGGGCACCGCAGTCACAGTGCTCAGCTGGCCAGGCGACAACCTCATGATCCATGCGGCGATCGAGCAGTGCCAGGACGGCGATGTGCTCGTCGTCACGACAACCTCTCCGTCGACGGATGGCGCGTTCGGCTCCCTCTTCGCCTCTGCCCTGAAGACACGCGGAGTGCGAGGCATCGTGACCACGACCGGGGTACGCGACACGGCCGAGCTGCGCGAGATGGACTTTCCCGCCTGGTCTGCCGCCGTGTTCTCGCAGGGCACCGTGAAGGCGACAGGCGGGTCGGTCAACGTGCCGATCGTCGTGGCGGGGCAGCTCGTGCAGCCGGGAGATGCCGTCATCGCGGATGACGACGGCGTCGTCGTCGTGCCGCGCGCGGATGTCTCTCGCGTGCTGGTCGCGGCGGATGCGCGCGAGGCGAAGGAGGCTGCCGATCGTGCCGCTTACGGCAGCGGAGCGGAGCTCAGCCTCGACCGCAAGGGGTTGCGCCCCTTGCTGGCCGAACTCGGGGTGACCTATATGTCGCAGGAGGAATATGACCACCGCGGCTGACGGCATCCCCTGCCTGCTCATGCGAGGCGGCACGTCCAAGGGCGCCTATTTCCTGGCATCCGACCTGCCGGATGACCCCGCCGAGCGCGACGAGCTTCTGCTGCGCGTCATGGGCTCCCCCGATCCGCGCCAGATCGACGGGCTCGGCGGCGCCCACCCACTGACGAGCAAGGTCGCCATCGTCTCGCCCTCCGCGGTGGAGGGCGTCGACGTCGACTACCTGTTTCTGCAGATCGGCGTGGATCAGCCCACCGTGAGCGATGCGCAGACCTGCGGCAACCTGCTCGCCGGCGTCGGGCCGTTCGCGATCGAACGGGGGCTCATGCTTACAACGGGTGATCGGACGTCCGTCACCATCCGACTCGTCAACACGGGCGACGTCGCCACCACGACCATCCCGACCGGCGCAGGCGTGGTCGACTATGACGGCGACCGCGCGATCGATGGGGTGCCTGGCACCGCCTGTGCCATCGATCTCGATGTCGCCGGGCAGCGCGCCATCCTGCCCACCGGTCACACGATCGACGTGCTCGATGGCCACGATGCAACCCTTGTCGACAACGGAATGCCCGTCGTGCTGCTGCGCGCCGCCGAATTCGGAGTGACAGGAGCGGAGTCTCCGTTCGATCTTGAAGAGCGGACGGATCTCGTTCATGCCGTTGAGCGCATACGTCGGCTCGCGGGGCCGCTGTTCGGCCTCGGCGACGTCGCCGATCAGTCGGTGCCGAAAGTGTTTCTGCTCTCGCCTCCGACGACGGGCGGCGACATCTCGACCCGTGCGTTCATCCCCCACCGCGTACACACCTCGATCGGTGTGCTCATGGCTGCATCCGTCGCCGCCGGCGTGCTCATTCCCGGCACCGTTGCACACGCCGCGGTCGAGGGCGACACCGTGCTCATCGAACATGCGTCTGGCACCTTCCCGGCGCAGGTGTCTGTGCGGCAGACGCCGGAGGGCTGGCTGGGCAGCTCTGTCTCCGAGCGCACCGCGCGCAAGATCTTCGATGGCCGCGTCTTCCCGCGGCCCCGCCTCTAAGGAATCGTCATGGCGCATCCAGAGAACTTCGACCTCGCTCACCTCGGCGCTATCGAGCTGTTCACGCCGAAATTCGACGAGAGCCTGCACTTCTTCCGCGACATCTGCGCCATGCGCGAGGTCGCACGGATTGGCGACTCGGTGTATCTGCGTACATGGGACGAGTACCAGCTGTACTCGCTGAAGCTCACCGCGAGCGACACGAACGGCGTCGGTCGCACGCTCTACCGGGCCACGAGCCCTGAGGCCCTCGACCGGCGCGTCGCCGCGATCGAGAAGTCGGGGCTCGGGCACGGATGGCGCGGTGCCGAAGTCGGCGTGGGCCGCTCCTTCGAGTTCGAAGACCCCGACGGGCACCTCATGGCGCTGTACTACGACACCGAGCACTACGTGCCGGACGACGAGGACCGTCCTGCCCTCAAGAACCAGGCATCCGCCTATCCGGGACGCGGCATCAATGCTCGCCGCCTCGACCACATCAACTACCTCGCGAGCGACGTGAACGCGGCGGGCGAGTTCTGGCGCGACACCATGATGGCGCGCGAGTCGGAGCGCGTCGCACTCGATGACGGCGGGTACGGCACATGGTGGTTCCGCTTCCACCAGAAGTCATACGATGTCGTCTACTCCGACGACTGGACGCGCGAGCGCGGCCGCTTCCACCACTTCGCCTTCGCGCCCGACTCGCGAGAGGACATCCTGAAGGCCGCAGACATCTGCCTCGAGAACGACATCTACATCGAGTACGGCCCCTACAAGCACGCGATCAACCAGACGTTCTTCCTGTACGTGTGGGAACCGGGAGGCAACCGCATCGAGTTCGCCAGCGCGCAGGCCAGACTGCTGCTCGACCCCGACTGGCCGGTCGTGGAGTGGAGTGAGGCCGAGCGCGCGAAGGGCCAGGCCTGGGGCATGAAGACAGTCGCCACCTTCCACACCCACGGCACCCCCTACGTCGACGACCAGGAGCAGATCGACCGCGCCGCCTTGGCCTCCCACTGATCGGCAGGCGACGTCGACAGCTCGAGCCTCATCTGCGTTTCATCCTCGGTCGACCTCGCTGTACGGAACCCGACGGCAGGGCTCCGATGGCTGTCGCTCGCCGCGAAAGTGCTGGACTTCGCACTCGCAGCCACCCCTGCCGCCGCTCTGTTCGCACTCGCATGGTCGGCACTGCGCCAGCGACCGTTCGCCCACGCAGCGACGCGAGCGCTCCTCTTGGCCGCGCGTCGTGGGCGTCGCCGCACCGATCGTGCAGAGCGTCGCGGCGACATCAGCCCTGCGCACGGTGCTGACGCCCGATGAAGGCGGCTACCCGGTCTTCGAGCTCAACGTCCCCGCATGGCCATTCGGCGACGCCCTCGGATGCGAGGTCGGCGACCTGCTCGTGCGCGTGCACGCATGAGTGCTAACGTTCGACCATGAGTTCTGCGCACATCCGCAATGCGCCGGAGGACACCGGCCTTCGGCTGGGTGAAGCGCGAGCGCCCATCACTCGGCCTCGGACTCAGATCGTGTGGCCGACTCTCGACAGCGGTCGGTCCGAGCCGTTCGACCGAGCGGACTTCTACCCGGATAACTGATCGCGGTGAGACCCCATCTGCGCGGCGAGAGGTCACGCGGCAGCGGGCCTCTCGCCGCGAACAGGACCTTTCGCCGGTGTCAGGCGCACTTCGACAGGCTCAGTGACCCAGGCGGGCTCAGTGACCCAGGCGCTCGGCGAGGTAGGCGTCGAGGTCGGTGAGAGCGACCCGCTCCTGCGCCATCGTGTCGCGGTCGCGCACCGTGACGGCCTGGTCGTCGAGCGAGTCGAAGTCGATCGTGACGCACAGCGGCGTGCCGATCTCGTCCTGACGGCGGTAGCGGCGGCCGATGGCTCCCGCATCGTCGAAGTCGACGTTCCACTTCTGGCGCAGGCCATCCGCCACCTCACGCGCGAGCGGCGAGAGGCGCTCGTTGCGCGACAGCGGAAGCACGGCGACCTTGACCGGCGCGAG
>JASGDS010000327.1:0-5862 GCA_047607025.1 Microbacterium sp. | reverse complement strand
TTTTGCAGGTTCCGACGCCGAAATCGGCATCGGGTGGGCAAAAGAGTGGTCGCTCGGCAGTTCGCGTGAGGCTCAGACCCCGAAGTAGAGCTCGTACTCGAAGGGGTGCGGGCGCTGGGCGAGCGGCTTGATCTCGTTCTCGATCTTGTACTCGATCCAGGTCTCGATGAGCTCCTCGGTGAACACGCCGCCCTCGAGGAGGAAGGCGTGGTCGGCGGCGAGGGCGTCGAGCGAGTCCTGCAGCGAGTTCGGCACCTGCGGGATGCCCTTGGCCTCCTCGGGAGGCAGCTCGTACAGGTCCTTGTCGACCGGCTCATGCGGCTCGATGCGGTTCTTGATGCCGTCGAGGCCGGCCATCAGCTGCGCCGCGAACGCCAGGTACGGGTTTCCGGAGGCATCCGGAGCGCGGAACTCGATGCGCTTCGCCTTCGGGTTCGTGCCCGTGATCGGGATGCGGATGGCCGCCGAGCGGTTACCCGCCGAGTACACGAGGTTGACCGGCGCCTCGAAGCCCTTCACCAGACGGTGGTAGCTGTTGAGGGTCGGGTTCGTGAACGCGAGCACCGACGGGGCGTGCGCGAGGATGCCGCCGATGTACCAGCGGGCGATGTCGCTGAGCCCGCCGTAGCCGGTCTCGTCGTAGAACAGCGGCGCGCCGTCGTTCCACAGCGACTGGTGCGTGTGCATGCCCGAGCCGTTGTCGCCGAACAGCGGCTTGGGCATGAAGGTTGCGACCTTGCCCCACTCCTGCGCCGTGTTCTTCACGATGTACTTGAACTTCAGGATGTCGTCGGCCGCGTGCACCATCGTGTCGAAGCGGTAGTTGATCTCCTGCTGTCCACCGGTGCCGACCTCGTGGTGCGCGCGCTCCAGAAGGAGACCCGCCTCGATGAGCTTGAGGCTGATGTCATCGCGCAGATCCGCCGTCTTGTCGACGGGGGAGACGGGGAAGTAGCCGCCCTTGTACGGGGTCTTGTTGGCGAGGTTGCCCTCCTCCTCGACGCGGCCCGTGTTCCACGCGCCCTCCTCCGAGTCGACGGAGTAGAAGCTCGCGTTCTGCTTCACCTCGTAGCGCACGTCGTCGAAGATGTAGAACTCCGCCTCAGGGGCGAAGAACGCGGTGTCGGCGATGCCTGTCGACGCGAGGTACTTCTCGGCCTTCTTGGCGACCTGACGCGGGTCCTTCGAGTAGATCTCGCCGTTGCGCGGGTTGTAGATGTCGAAGACCATGATGAGGGTCTTCGCCTCGCGGAACGGGTCGAGATAGGCGGTCGTGACGTCAGGGATGAGCTGCATGTCCGACTCGTTGATGTTCGCGAAGCCGCGAATCGAGGAGCCGTCGAACAGCTGGCCGACGGTGAAGAACTCTTCATCGACGGTGGATGCTGGGATATTGAAGTGCTGCTGCACGCCTGGCAGGTCCGTGAAGCGGATGTCGAGGAACTTGACGTCCTCATCCTTGATGAACTTCAGCACCTCGGAGGAATCTTTGAACATTGAGGCTCCAGTCGGGATCTCGGTGATACCCATCCGCTTGCACGGATGTCCCGCTCACGCTATTCGATGGGCATTGCTCCACCGTATCCCGATTGTTTCCGCCATGTTACGCACGGGCCGGTCTGGATAGAATCGACGAGTGACGGATGGCGCTGAGGAGTACCCGGGATCCTCCCTTGGCCTGGCCGCTTCCGGACCTGGCAGCATCGCGACGCTCGGCCGTCGCATCCTCGCCCTGATCATCGACTACACCGCGGCCACGATGATCGCCTCCGCGTTCTTCGGCTTCCGTCAGTGGTCGCTGCCCGAGGAGGCGGGGTGGACGCAGTTCGCGCCGCTCGCCGTCTTCGCGGTGCTGCAGATCATCTTCATCCCGACGATCGGCGGCAGCCCAGGTCACCGCATTCTCGGCATGCGGGTGCTCCGCGCGGATGGTGGCTGGACGGGCGTGTGGCGACCGATCGTGCGCACGCTGCTGCTGGTCATCGTCATCCCGCCGGCGATCTGGGACGAGGACAGGCGTGGGCTGCATGATCGCATCGCGGGAACGGTGCTCATCCGAGTGTGATGTCCGAGGCTCGTCATAGGCTCGACGCATGACGGTGCAGCTGACGAGAGAGCAGGCGAGGCGCATCGTGGTGCGTGCGCAGCTGCTTGATGATCCGCTCGCCGGTGACGTCGTCGAGGTGGCGGATCAGCTCGGATACATCAAGATCGACCCGACCAGCGTCATCGCCCCGGCCGAGCACACCATGCTGTTCTCACGCGTCGGGCGCGTGTATGAGCCAGGCCACCTGACCAAGGCGACCGAAGACGATCGAATGCTGGCGGAGTTCGGCGGCACGTTCCGTCCCATGGACATGATCCCGCTGATGCTGGCGGAGGCGCGGCGATGGCTGGCGAAGCGCAACAGGAACGACTGGATCGAAGCCAACGGGGTCTTCCGCGACGGCGTGCTCGCTCGGCTGCGCGCGGACGGCCCGCTGCTGGCAAAGGCGATTCCCGACACGGCGGTCGAGGCGCTCCCCGACGTCGACGGCTGGTACAGCAGCAACCAGGTGCCGCGCATGCTCGAGGCGCTGCAGCTGCGGGGCGAGGTTGCGGTGTCCGCGCGTGAGGGACGGCAGCGCGTGTGGGATCTCGCCGAGCGCGTGTACCCGCAGAACCTGCCCACCTACGACGAGGCCCAGGCTCAGCGGCTGCTGGCCGAGCGCCGCCTGCGCGCCGCCGGCATCGCCAAGCAGTCGTCGCCCTGGTCACAGGTCGAGAAGGCCGGCCTCGAGGCGAGCGTCGAGGGCTCGAAGTGGACCTGGCGCGTCGACCCAGGGGCGCTCGAGCGACTCGATGAGACGTTCCGGCCGAGGTGTGTGTTCCTCAGCCCCTACGACAGCATGCTGTTCGACCGGCCGCGCCTGAAGGAGCTGTTCGAGTTCGAGTACGTGCTCGAGCAGTTCAAGCCGAAGCCGCAGCGGAAGTTCGGCTATTTCGCGCACCCGATCCTGCTCGGCGACCGCTTCATCGGCCAGCTGGATGCCGAGGTCGACTGGAAGCGGATGCTGCTGCGCGTGAACGCCATCCACGAGGTGGTGCCGTTCACCGACGACGAGCGCGACCTGGTCGATGCCGAGATCGCCGAGCTCGCGGCCTGGCTGGAAGTGGACCTGCCCGGCGCCGAGCGTTAGCGCGGACGCGGCGCGCGGGCGCGCATCGGGTCGATGCCCTTGGGGATCGGCAGCGACGCCACCGACTGCGAGACGGACTCGATGCGCTGGATGACCGCGCCCATCGTCGCCTTGTCGACCTTCTTCGGCAGCTTCTTGATCTGCTTCGCCAGCTGATCGATGGGCACTTCGCCCTCATCGTGACCGACGTAGAACGTGGTGACGGGCACGCCGCTCGCGACGCGCTTCGCCTTCAGCTCCTCGTCGCGCATGAGGCGCTTGAGGCGCCCGGGCGATCCCTCGCCGACGAGCACGACGCCGCCGCGGCCGACCGCACGGTACACGGCATCCTTCGACTTCGGGTTGACGCCCACCGGCATCTCCTCACCGCGCCACGAGCGACCGAGCATGTTCGAGACGACGTGTCCGCTCGCGCCCTGCATGCCGTCGAGCTGTTTGTACATCGCCTTCGTCGCGAGGCGCGACATGAGGAACATGCCCGCGAGCACGCCGAGCAGGACGCCCGTGATGGTCCACACCACGATCGACAGCACGGAGCCCTGCAGAACGCCGACCAGCACGCCGACGCCGGCGCAGACGAGGATGATCCCTCCCAGCGCGAACGGGAGCCACTTGTACTCCTTCGAGGTGAAGGTGTACAGCGACTTCATCTGGGCGAAGGTGCCCGGCTGCTTCTCGGTGGTCGTGCTTCGTGCCATGGTCTCCAGCCTACCGGCAGGCGCTTCCCACACCGACTCTCTGCTCACAGGCGGGCGACACGCGTGAGCGGCAAGAATCTTCTGTGGAAACCTCTGTGGGCATCCGGATCGGCGTGCAGGCTGGGGAGATGAGCTGGAACGACGTCGTCGCGGGAACCGCGGCAGCGGGGGAGGACCCCGTGGGCGCGTACCGTGCGATCAGGCGCACGGGGCCGCCCGATGCGCCCGTGGACGGAGTCATCGCGACCGTGGGCGGCGAGAGCGTGCTGCTCGTCGATGCGGCGGATGCCCGAGACTGGCCGGGATGGTCGTACGGCGAGGCGCAGCATGTGCTAGCGCCGCTCGACATCGCCAGGGCGGCGGATGGACATCTGCTGGTGCTCCCTCGCTGCGAGTGCACGGTCGACGACTGGCTGCGACGCTCGCGCGGCGCCCCATCGGGCGGTGAGACGATCACGCTGGCTGTGAGCCTGCTGCGCGGCAGCACGGAGGCGTGGGAGGGCGTTCGAGGCGATGCCGAGGTCCCACGGGGTGTCTGGTGGCTGACGGCGGATGCGCGGCCTGTCGTCGCGCTCGGCGAAGGCGAGCCCGTGGAGGAGGCCGCCGCAGCGCTCCTCGATCGGGTCGTGGCCCTGAGCTCCGATCGGGCGCTCGTCCGCGTGCTCGAGGAGACGATCGCGGCGCTCGGCCGTCCGCGCGCCCTGCACCGAACATCCGCAGAGCTCGAAGACCGACTGTTCGAACAGTTCGCACCTCAGCCGATCGTACTCGCCACGACGCAGGCTGACGCGCCCGTGCAGACCGACCAGCTGCGCGCGCAGGTGCACCGGCGCCTGCCCGCCGTCGCGGCATCCGCACTGCAGGAGGGGCCGGGGGCGCTGCTGCTCGCCCTGCTGGCGCAGCAGCGGGAACGGCTGCCCGGGCGCTCCCGCACGGCATCTCGCTCCCGCTCCGGCCACAGAACACCGTTGATCCTCGGCGGGCTGGCGGCGGGCGCGGTGCTGCTCGGCGGGTGGTTCTGGCCCGGTGCCGACTCGCAGGAACCGGCTGAGACCCCGTCGCCCGTGGCGTCGAGGGCGACAGCGACCGCACCGCCGCAGGACGAGACGCCCGAGGCCGCGACGCTGCGTCTGGCGGATGTCCCCGCCGACGCGGACGTCGCGCTCATCGACGATTTCGGCGACGTGGCGGTGACGCGGTACGACGACGACGACGGCACCCACCACGTCGTCCTGGAGCGCAGGGACGGCACGTGGACCATCCGAGAGGTCTATGACGACGCCGTGACGCCGTGAAGGCCCGCCCCGGTGGGGCAGGCCTTCATGAATGAGGCTGCGTCAGATGCCGAGATCGCCGGCGAAGTCCGCGCCCTCGAGGCGGGACTTCATGGTGCTGAGGAAGCGGGCGGCATCCGCACCGTCGATCGTGCGGTGGTCGTACGACAGCGCGAGGTAGACGTACGAGCGGACGGCGATCGCCTCGACGCCGTCGATCGTGACGACGCCCGGGCGCTTGAAGACGATGCCGGTGCCGAGGATGGCCGACTGCGGCAGGAACACGACGGGCGTGTCGAACAGCGCACCGCGCGAGCCGGTGTTCGTCACGGTGAACGTGCCACCCGAGAGTTCATCCGGCTTCAGCTTGTTGTCGCGTGTGCGCGCGGCCAGGTCGGCGATCTCGCGCGCGATCTGCGCGAGATTCTTCGCTCCGGCGTCGCGCACGACCGGCGTCAGCAGGCCACGCTCGGTGTCGACCGCGATCGAGATGTTCTCTCTCGGCGGGTAGACGATCGTCTCGCCGTCGACCGTCGAGTTGACGATCGGGAACTGCTGCAGCGCTTCGGCGGCGGCGAGGGTGAAGAACGGCAGGAACGACAGCTTGTCGCCCGTCTTCTCCAGGAATGGGCCCTTCGACCGGTCGCGGAACGCGGCCAGCTTCGTGACATCCACCTCGACGACGGTCGTCAGCTGAGCGGTCGACTGCAT
>JASGDS010000326.1:0-3766 GCA_047607025.1 Microbacterium sp. | reverse complement strand
GGTTACTCGTACACGATCCTCGACGGGTCAGCACTCGCTGCCTGATCTAGCCCTGAATTCCTGGCCGACAGGGTTACTCCTACACAATCCTCGACGGGTCAGCACTCGCTGCCTGAGGATCGCTGAGCGCGAAATACAGCCAGGACCTACACAGCACAGACATAATGGGTGACATGACTGCACCGCGAATCCTGGTCGTCGATGACGAACCGAACATCCGCGACCTCCTCTCGCAGAGCCTGCGCTTCGCGGGCTTCCAGGTGAGGACGGTCGCCAACGGCGCACAGACGATCTCCGCCGTTCTGGAAGAGGAGCCCGACCTCATCGTGCTCGATGTGATGCTTCCCGACATGAACGGCTTCAGCGTCACGACGCGTCTGCGCGACGCTGGGTACACCGCCCCCATCATCTTCCTCACCGCGAAAGACGAGACAGAGGACAAGATCAAGGGCCTCAACGCCGGTGGCGACGACTACGTCACCAAGCCCTTCAGCCTCGACGAGATCGTCGCCCGCATCCAGGCCGTGCTGCGCCGCACGATGCAGACCGACGAAGAGGAGTCGGTCATCCGCGCCGGAGCCCTCACGATGGATCAGGACACGCACGACGTGTACGTCGGCGACGAGCAGATCGAGCTGAGCCCGACCGAGTTCAAACTGCTGCGCTACCTCATGCTCAACCCGAACCGCGTGCTGTCGAAGGCGCAGATCCTCGACCACGTCTGGGAGTACGACTTCAACGGAGACGCGGGCATCGTCGAGAGCTACATCTCGTACCTGCGCCGCAAGATCGACCCCCACACCGACGAGTCGCTCATCCAGACCAAGCGCGGTTTCGGCTACATGCTGAAGGTCGACAAGGTCTCCTGACCCTCTCTCACTGAAGAGGTGACGCTGAAGAGGTGACGCGCACTGGCACGTCGGATGGATCCCGTCTCGCGCTGGTGGCGACGGCTGAGCCTGCGGGCGAAGGTCACCGGCGCGACGGTGTTCGTGCTGGCGCTGGGGCTCATCACCGTCGGGTTCGTCGCCTATCCGCTGCTTCGCGCGAACCTCGTCGCCACGGTCGACAGCTCGGTCGAGGAGTACGCCTCATCCGACAGCTTCCCGGACCGACTGGTCAAGCTGCTCGAAGCAGCCGACGGCAGCATCAACTTCGTGCTCGTGACGAATCCGCCGCAGACCGAGTACTACATCGCCATGTACGACCAGGATGGCCAGCTGCAGGTGACAGCAGGCGGACCGGGCGAGGAGAGCGAGACCGACGACCCGCCTGCGTTCCCGCAGTACTACTCGCTCTCGCAGGCGTTCATCGACGACGGCGAGATCGTCACGATCCCCTCCGCCAGCGGTCAGGGCTCGGGATATCGCGCGACAGTGAGATTCAAGTCGCTCTCGCTGAACGAGGGAGACGTCAACTACACGATGGTGGTCGCGGTGCCGCTCGTCGACGTCGATGCCTTCACGAAGACCTACGTCAGCGTGTTCACGATCGTCTCCCTCGCGATGCTGCTCGTCGGCGCCCTCCTCACCCGCGGCATCGTCACCTTGACCTTCCGGCGCTTCGGACACGTCGAGGCCACCGCCATGCAGATCGCCGCGGGCGACTTCACCCAGCGCATGGACGACATCGAGCCATCGACCGAGATCGGTCGGCTGAAGATCGCCATCAACACAATGCTCGACCGGCTCGACGAGGCGATCGATGAGCGCGATGCGACCGTCGCACAGATGCGCCGTTTCGTCGGCGACGCCAGCCACGAGCTGCGCACCCCGCTCGTCAGCGTGCGCGGCTACGCCGAGCTGTACCGCATGGGCGCCATGGCCGACGACGAGGCCGTGACGAAGGCCATGGAGCGCATCGAAGCCGAAGCGAAGCGGATGGGCGTGCTGGTGGAGGATCTGCTCGCTCTGACCCGGCTCGACGAGAAGCGCGAGATAGACCTGCACCCCGTCGACCTCCGCCCCCTCGCGCGCGACGCCGCGCTCGATCTGCGCGCGGCCGATCCGACCCGCCTCGTCTCGTTCATCGACCACTCCACCGACAGCCTGACCGAACCGATCTCCATTCCCGTGACCGAGGCGCCCGAGCCGGACTCCGCCGCAGAAGGACGGCGCAGGGGTGCACCGGGGGCATGGTCGCGCGCCGCGCGCCGGCTGCGCCGCGATCAGGGCACCGAGGTGCCCCAACTCGAGATTCCGCCTGCCAAGCCGATGCTCCCCGTCGCCGTCCCTCCCGTCGTGCTCGGCGACGAGGACAAGATCCGGCAGTTGATGGCCAACCTCCTCGGCAATGCCCGCCGCTACTCGCCCGACGATGCGCCGATCGCGATCGAGGTGGGCGTCGACTCGGCCGCATCGACCGGATGGATGGCGATCGTCGACCACGGAGAGGGCGTGCCCGCACCCATCCGAGAGAAGATCTTCCAGCGGTTCTGGCGCGCGGACACCTCACGCGCACGCGAGACCGGAGGCAGCGGCCTCGGGCTCGCGATCGTCGCGTCGATCGTCGATTCGATGCACGGCAGCGTCACCGTCGGCGACACCCCTGGGGGCGGCGCGACCTTCCGTATCAGCCTTCCGCTGGCACCGACCTCCCGCTCACAGCAACCAATCTCCGGCGTGTCGCCGTCGCAGCCTGTGGAGAGCGCTCCACCGTCGCCCTGAACCTCCTAACGTGAGTGCCACAACCACCATCCGGCCTCACACAAAGGAGAAAATCATGGCCGTCTTTACCGTCGATTCCGACATCCTCGTCTCGCAGTCCGCCGCCGTGCACGGCACGAGCGACCGCATCACCAGCGAGGTGAACACCATGATGTCGCAGCTGCTGCAGCTGCAGTCATCGTGGACGGGCGCCGCCTCCGCCGGCTTTCAGGGCGTGATCGACCAGTGGCGCGCCGCCTCGCAGACCATGCAGGAGTCGCTCACCTCCATCGGACAGGCACTGAACGTCGCAGGAACGCAGTACGCAGAGGTCGAGTCGGCCGCTGCCGGGATGTTCCGTTAGGTTCCTGAGCCTGTCGAAGGACCGCTGAGCCTGTCGAAGAGTGTGGAATGTGGGCGCTTGCTCCGGGGCGCGAAAGCGGGGACCGCGGTCCTCCTCGCTGCGCTCGGTGGTCCACCCCGAAGCGCCGCTCCGCGCGCAATCGACATCCGCTGGGCTCTGGCAGATCTGCAGAGAAGAGGAAAGAAAAAGGGGAAAGCCCCTCCGAGATGGAGGGGCTTTCCCGTGGTGCAGTTGTACGGCCGCTGAGCTTGTCGAAGCGTCAGAAGTCCATGCCACCCGAGGGATCGGCGGGAACGGCCGGAGCCTTCTCGGGCTTGTCCGCGACGACGACCTC
This sequence comes from Microbacterium sp., assembly GCA_047607025.1. Lineage (GTDB taxonomy): Bacteria > Actinomycetota > Actinomycetes > Actinomycetales > Microbacteriaceae > Microbacterium. Next base: position 423 of record JASGDS010000326.1, on the reverse strand, counting down.
GGTGGTGAGGAACAGACCGGCGATCGACGCCGCGTTCTGCAGCGCGGAGCGCGTCACCTTGGCGGGGTCGATGATACCGGCGGCGAACAGGTCGACGTACTCACCCGTCGCGGCGTTCAGGCCCTGGCCGACGGGAAGCTCGGCGACCTTGGCAGCGACCACACCGGGCTCGAGGCCGGCGTTGAGGGCGATCTGCTTCAGCGGTGCCTCGATGGCGACCTTGACGATGTTCGCACCCGTCGCCTCGTCGCCGACGAGCTCGAGACCGTCGAACGCGCTCTGCGCAGCCTGGATCAGCGCGACGCCACCACCGGGGACGATGCCCTCCTCGACGGCCGCCTTCGCGTTGCGAACGGCGTCCTCGATGCGGTGCTTGCGCTCCTTGAGCTCGACCTCGGTGGCCGCACCCGCCTTGATGACGGC
>JASGDS010000325.1:0-10086 GCA_047607025.1 Microbacterium sp. | reverse complement strand
GTCGCGAGCGCGATGCGCGAGGTCTGGGCGGCAGCGGCTCCCAGCAGCACGAACGGCGAAGGCAACCCGCCCTCCTGCTCGCCGAAGTGGTGCTGCGCGACCCAGGCCGATGCGAAGCCGAGGCGGTCGGCCGCGGCGATCTGCTCGAGCGCGAAGCGGTAGCGGTCAGCGGCGGACACCTCCTCGAGAAGTCTCGTGAAGAAGCCCAGTCGTGGTTCCGTCATGACGTCTCGCCTTTCGGAGTGCGCAGTGCGCTGCCGGGGATGGCCACAAGCAGCTGCTGCGTGTAGGGGTGCTGGGGGTCGTCGAAGACCTGCTGCACGGTACCCTGCTCGACCTGCCGTCCTCGCTGCAGCACGGAGACCGTATCGGCGAGCTGTTGTACGACGGCGAGGTCGTGCGAGATGAAGAGGTAGGTCAGCCCCAGCTCCTGCTGCAGCTGTGCCAGCAGCCGAAGGATCTGTGCCTGCACCGTGACGTCCAGCGCAGAGACGGCTTCGTCGAGCACAACGAGCTCGGGCTCGAGGATCAGGGCTCGAGCGATCGCGACGCGCTGCCGCTGCCCGCCAGAGAGCTCGACCGGTCTGCGGGTCGCGGTCTCGGGCGGCAGGGCGACGAGCTCCAGCTGGCGGATGGCACGCGCCTCCCGATCCGCGCGATCGCCGATGCCGAAGTTCGCCAGCGGCTCGGTCAGGATGCGGCCGATCGTCTGCCTGGGATCGAGCGAGCCGAACGGGTTCTGGTACACCAGCTGCACCGTGCGACGGAAGGCGCGGCGTTCGCGCCCCCGCAGCGGCGCGACATCGACGCCGGCCACGCGGATGGTGCCGGTCGTCGACGTGGCGAGGCCGGCGACCGCGCGACCCGTCGTCGTCTTGCCCGACCCCGATTCCCCCACGAGCGCGTGTGTTGTGCCGCGGGCGACCGTGAACGACACGTCGTCGACGGCCGTGAAGTCGCCGAACTGCTGCGTGAACCCCGTGACCTCGACGAGCGGACCGCCTGACACCTGACGGTCCGTCTGACCCTCCGCGGTCGAAACCGGCCCATCCGACCGCTGCGCGTCGGTCCGACCGCCAGCCGTCAGCCGGCGGGAGGCGAGCGAGGGGGCGTCAGCCAGCAGCTGCCGGGTGTAGCCGGACGACGGCGCGCGGAGCACCTCGGCCACCGGCCCACGCTCCTGCACCTCTCCCCCGCGCAGCACGACCACCTGGTCTGCACGGTCGGCCGCAACGGCGAGATCGTGCGTGATGAACAGGATGCCGGCACCCGTCTCCTCGCGAAGCCTGTCGAGCAGATCGAGCACAGTGCGCTGCACCGTGACATCCAGGGCGCTCGTCGGCTCGTCGGCGATGATGAGCTCCGGCCGCAGCGCGATGGCCGCCGCGATGAGCACCCGCTGGCGCATGCCGCCCGACAACTCGTGCGGGTACTGCCTCGCTCTCCGCTGCGGGTCGTCGATGCCGACGCGCTCCAGCAGGTCGATGACCTGTGCGTGCACCTTCCCGCGGTCTCGCTCGCCGTGGATGCGCAGCGCCTCGCCGACGCTGTGCCCGATCGTCACGACCGGGTTGAGCGACGATCCAGGGTCCTGCGGCACGAGCCCGATGTGCCGCCCGCGCAGCTGCCGCCACCGACGCTCGGCGAGCCCGACCAGTTCCACCGATCCGCCCCGCCGCTCGTCCAGGATGATCGAGCCATCCGTCACCCGTCCGCCGCGCGGCAGCAGCCCGATCGCGGCCTGCGCGATCGTCGACTTACCAGATCCCGACTCTCCGACGAGCGCCGTCACCCGACCTGGCTCGACATCGAGCGACGCCCCGCGCACGGCTTCGACAGTCCCATACGAGACCCGCAGGTCACGGATCGACAGCAGACTCACCTCGCACGCTCCGTTCCGCCGATGGCCTGGCTCAGCCAGTTCGTCGCGAGAACGACCGCCACCACGACGGCACCTGGCAACACGGTCAGCCACCAGGCGGTGGCGACATAGTTGCGGCCCTCCGCGATGAGCAGTCCCCACTCCGGGGTCGGCGGCGGTGCACCGTAGCCGAGGAAGCCGAGCGTCGAGATCTGCAGGATGGCCGAGCCCAGCTGCAGCGCGGCGAGCGCGATGATGGGGGTGAGCGAGTTCGGCAGGATGTGCCGCCACAGTACCCCGAAGAAGGTGCCACCCGAGCCGTACGCCGCCTCGACGTACTCGTGCACCCGCACACCGACGACCTGCGACCTGGCGAGCCTCGCGAACGTCGCGATCGATGTGACTCCCACAGCGATCGCCGCGTTCGTCGTGCCGAAACCCAGCAGGATCACGACGCTCAGCGACAGCAGCAGGGACGGAATGGCCAGCAGCACGTCGACGACGCGCATGAGCGCCTCCTCCACCGCGCCGCCGATCGAGCCGGCCGTGACTCCGATGAGGGTTCCGACGACGAGACCGACGGCGACGGCGACGGCCGCGCCGATGATCGATTGGGATGCCCCGTGCACGACGCGCGAGAACAGGTCGCGACCCGTGGCATCCGTGCCGAACCAATGCGCGAGGTTCGGCGCCTGCAGCGACGGCGCGACGGTCTCGGTCGGACTTGTGTGCGTGAACAGCACCGGTGCGACCGCCCACAGCAGGGCGATGAGGATGATCACCGCGGGAACGACGACCCCCGCGCCCTTCGACAAGCTCAGGACAGGCCACAGGAACCGAAGCCTCATGCGCTCGCCTCCACGCTCGCCCGCAGTCGTGAGAGGCGCTTCGAGGAGCCGCCGCGGCGCAGCCTGGCATCCAGCACCGGGTACAGAAGATCGACGATCAGGTTGATGACCACGAAGGCGACGGTCGTGATCACGACGACCGCCAGCAGCACGGGGCTGTCGCGGTTGGACACGGCCTGTGCGGTCAGCTGTCCGATGCCGAGCCTGCCGAAGACGGCCTCGGTCACGACGGCGCCCCCGACGAGCTCGCCGAAGAGCACACCGGCGATCGTGAGCGTGGGAAGCAGCGCGTTGCGGGCGACGTTTCGCCACAGAAGCCACGAGGTGCTGGCGCCCCGGGCACGGACGACCGTCACGAATGGCAGCGCGCTCACCTCGTCGATACTGCGCGTCAGCACCTGCGCGAGCGGTGCGGCAATCGGGATGGCGAGGGTCACGACGGGCAGGATGAGCGCCTGCACCGGCGTCGCACCGATGACGGGCACGAGGCCGAGACGGAAGGAGAAGACCTGGATCAGCATGATCCCGATCCAGAACACGGGCAGCGACACGAAAACGGGCGGCAGCCCCCTGAACACGCCCCGCAGCCATCCGAACCGGCCGTAGGTCGCCGTGAACGCGAAGGTCACGGCGAGGAGCACCGCCAGCATGAGGCCGAGCGACGCCAGCGCAAGGGTGGAGGGAAGCGCCGCCGAGATGAGGTCACCCACGGCGGCACCGCTCTGCACCGAGTAGCCGAGGTCGCCGTGCAGGAACGACATCACGGATATCCCGAAACGCACGATGAGCGGCTGGTCGGCACCGTAGGAGCGGCGGATCTCATCGATCTGCGCGGTCGACAATCCGAGCTCGGGGCTGCCGTAGCGCGCGAGGATGGCGTCTCCAGGCAGCGCCTGCAGCAGCACGAACGCCACCGTATAGGCCAGGGCGAGCACGACGAGCGCCTGCCCGACACGGCGCAGGACGTAGCTCATCGGCCCTCGCGTGTCACTCGGCCAGCCAGGTGTCGTAGAACAGCGGACGCCCGATCGACTCCGTGCGGAAGCCCTGGACGGCATCGACGTAGCCGAACACCTGCGGCTCTTCGAACAGCGGCAGCACATAGGCGTTCTCGGCGAGCTCCTGCTGCGCGGCCGCCGACGCCTCCTGGCGTCCCTCCACAGTCGGCTCCGACGCGATCTGCTCCAGCAGCTCGTCGAGCTCTGCATCACCCAGCGACTGGTCGTCCGTGTCGTAGTTCAGCAGCGCATTGCGGTTGGTCGAGTAGAACTGCGACTTCAACACGTCATAGTCGGCCCGCCCGACCATCGAGTGGTACACCTGGATGATCGAGTCGTCGAGCCGTGCTTCGTCCTGCGCCGTCTGGTCGCCAGCGTAGATGCTCACCTCGATGCCGATCTTGCTCAGCTGCTCCTGGATGAGCGTCACGACCTCCTTGGAGCGCGGCTGCGGCAGCGCCTCGTTGAAGGTGAGGCTGAGCGTCTGGCCATCCTTCTCTCGCACGCCATCGCTGTTCAGCGTCCATCCCGCCTCGTCCAGCAGACTCGCGGCCGTGTCGGGGTCGTAGACGTAGTACGACGAAGTGTCGGTGTAGCCGAGCGCTGACTTCGCGAGGATGCCGGTGGCGAGCGGATAGTTGTCGGTGAAGAGGGTGTCGATGATCTGCTGCCTGTCGATGCCGGCGATGATCGCCTGCCGCACCTTCAGGTCGCTCAGCAGCGGGTTGCGGAAGCGGAAGCTCAGCGAGTTGGTGACGCCGTTCGTGGGTGCGGCCAGCAGGTTCAGGCCATCCGCCGCGAACTGCGCCTCGTCGGGAGCGGCGATCTGACGTGCGATCTGCGCCTGACCGCTTGTCACGGTACCGACGCGCACGCTGTCCTCCGCCTGCACCACGTAGTCGATCTCATCGAGGTAGGCGCGCCCCTGATGCTCGAGCGACGGCGGCGCCCAGTCGTAGTCGTCGCGCGCAGTCAGGGTCAGTCCCGTGCCGATCTGCTCGTCTGAGATGACGAAGGGTCCGCTTCCGATGATCTCGGTCGCGTTGCCCGGACCGAACTCCTCGCTCGTGCGGTCGAGCGTGGCGTTGGAGAGCAGCCCGGAGTTGATGGTCGACACGGCCTGCGCGAAACCGGGCGAAGGGGCGGTGAAGTAGAACGTGACGGTGTGATCGTCGACAACCTCACCGTGATCGTAGTTGTTGATCGCCTCGCTCGCGCCGAGCGCGCGATCGGTGTCGCCCTTGCCGTACAGGTCGAAGTTCTTCACGACATTCTCGGCATCGATGGGTGTGCCATCGGAGTAGGTGGCATCGTCGCGCAGCGTGAATGTGTATTCGGTCGCGTCGTCGTTCACCTCCGGCAGCGCCGTCGCGATCCAGGGCTCGAGTTCCAGCGTGTCGGGGTTCTGGTACAGCAGCCGGTCGGTGATCTGGTTGACGACGCCGCCGTTGGGGTAGAACCCACCCGACGGCGGGTAGAGCGTCAGCCACGTCTGGGGCTCGAGGTAGGTGAGCGTGCCGCCCGTGACGGGGTCGCCCGTCGCGATCGCGTCATCGGCTTTCGTCGACCCGCCGGAGCAGGCCGCGAGCACGGCGATCAGCGAGGCGATGGATGCCGCGGCGAGCGCGGCGCGTGAGAGACGACGAGACATCGGTGCTCCTTTGGAGGGGAAGGACCCGGCACGGGGAGGCGTGTGCTGCTCCGGGGTCCCTTCAGTCCATCACCGACCGTCGCGACGGCGAATTCGTGTTACGTCCCGACCGTAACGATCGATGTCCCAGGGGTCGCCTACCGTTGAAGGATGGCGACGAAGAAGCAGGCGGTTCACGCGTACCGATGCACCGAGTGCGGATGGACGAGCGCGAAGTGGGTGGGGCGCTGCAGCGAGTGCCAGCAGTGGAACACCGTCGTCGAAGCCGCCATTCCTGCTGCTTCCGCGGGTGGGCGCGTGGTCGCGATGGTGCCGTCATCATCTGCCCGCCCCATCACGAGCATCGACCCGGCGCAGACCCCACGGCGCACGTCTGGCGTCGGCGAGTTCGACCGTGTGCTCGGCGGCGGGGTCGTGCCGGGAGCCGCCATCCTGCTCTCGGGCGAGCCGGGCGTTGGCAAGTCGACGCTGCTGCTTGAGGTCGCCGTGCAGTCGGCCCGCGCGGGGCAGCGCGCGCTCTACGCCAGCGCCGAGGAGTCGATGGGCCAGGTACGACTGCGCGCCGAGCGCACGGGCGCGCTGCATGACGAGCTGTACCTCGCGAGCGAGACCGACCTCGCGGCCATCCTCGGGCACATCGACGACGTGCAGCCCGACATCGTCATCGTCGACTCGGTGCAGACGGTGTCGTCCGGGCTGTCGGATGGCGCGCCTGGCATGCCGACGCAGGTGCGCGAGGTCGCATCGACCCTCATCCGGGTGGCGAAGGAGCGCGACCTGCCCATCATCATCGTCGGCCATGTGACGAAGGATGGCCAGGTCGCCGGACCCCGCGTGCTGGAGCACCTCGTCGACGTCGTCTGCCACGTCGAGGGCGACAGGCAGAGCGCGCTGCGGTTCATCAGGGCGCTGAAGAACCGCTTCGGTGCGGCCGACGAGGTCGGCTGCTTCGAGATGTCGGGCGACGGCATCGTCGAGGTGCCGGACCCGAGCGCGCTGTTCCTCTCGCACGGCACGCCGGAGCCCGGCACCTGCGTCGCGATCGCGCTCGAGGGGCGCCGTGCCATGCCGGTCGAGGTGCAGGCGCTCGTCATGGACACGACGGCTCCGAACCCGCGCCGCATTGTGAGCGGGGTGGATGCGGCGCGCGTCGCGATGGTGCTCGCCGTGCTTGAGAAAAGGGCGCATGTCAAGGCCAGCGACAAGGACGTGTACGTCTCGACGGTCGGCGGCGTTCGGTTCACGGAATCGGCCGCCGACCTCGCCATCGCGCTCGCCGTGGCATCCGCCATCAAGGGCTTCACCGTGCCGCGGACCGTCGCCGCCATCGGGGAGCTGAGCCTCGCCGGCGAGGTGCGCCCCGTCACGCAGCGTGCGCTGCGACACTCCGAGGCGCGTCGACTCGGCTACTCGACGATCGTCGATGAGCGCAGCGGCAAGATCGCCGAGATCGTCACCGCGCAGAGCGCGTCCGCCAGGCGGCGCGACTCCGACATCCCCGAGTTCTGACGTTCCCGTCGCAGTTTCGGCGGTCCCGCCTCGTTCCCGTCGCAGTTTCTGTCGTCAAGACGATCGGATGGCCGCAAGAAGTGCGACGGGAACGGGAGGTCGTCGCCAGGTCCTGCTTCCCGAGCGCCCCAGCCAGCGCCTCCGAGCGGAGCTTCTCCATGGCCGTCGATCTCAGTTGAGGTAGAACTGCACGGGCGTGGTCGATGCGACCCCGGCGATCTCGACCTGCAGGTTGTAGGTCGCGCCGCCCGCTCCCGCGACCTGACGCGAGTCGCTGTCGCAGGTGTCGGTCGAAGAGCGAGTGCGATCCCAGGTGACCGGCTCCTCGCTCGTGACCTGCTGCCCCGCTGTCAGCGTCACCTCGGTGTCGCTCGGCTCGCTCTGACAGTCGGTCGACTGCCACCAGGTGTCTGCGCCGCTGGTCACGATGAACTTCTGCGTCGAGGTGCCGACGTTCGCCGTGCAGTCGACGTCGCCCGTATTCGTCAGCTGGATCGAGAACTCCGGCATCTCGTCGGCGGCGTAGCTCTCCTGCGACACGACCGCCACGACCTCGAGTGCGTCGGGCTCGCATGCGACGACCGGCGTCGCGTCTGAGTCGTCCTCATCGTCATCGGTCTCGGTCGGGGATGGCGCGGGCGACGCGCCGGCGTCGGCATCCGGCGTCGACGTGGCAGGTGTCTGAAGCAGCGTCGCCCGCGGTGTCGGCTGCTCGTCGTCCCCATCCCCGCCGAACAGCACACGCCAGGGCTGCAGGATGGCCAGGATGACGATGCAGGCGATGATCACGAGGGCGAGAAAGCCCACGACGAGGCGGCGCCGCCGGTACACGGCGGGCGACTGACGACGGGGCTTCGGGCTGCTCACCCTTCGAGTCTGCCCCGTGTGCCTGTGTCAGAGGTGCTTCAGCATGCGCGTGTTGCCGAGAGTGTTCGGTTTCACATGCGCGAGATCGAGGAATTCGGCGACGCCCTCGTCCGGACTGCGCAGCAGCTGTGCGTAGACGTCGGGCGAGACGACGTGCTCGCCGATCGGCGCGAACCCGCGCCGCGTGAAGAACGCGGTCTCGAAGGTGAGGCAGAACAGCCTCGTCAGTCCGAGCTGGCGGGCGTTCACCTCGAGCGCCTCGACCAGGCTGCGCCCGACACCGTGATGCAGCCACTCCTCCTCGACGAGCAGCGTGCGCACCTCGCCGAGGTCCTCCCACATGACGTGCAGCGCGCCGCATCCGATCACGCGGCCGTGGCCATCCTCTGCCACGACGAACTCCTGGGTCGCCCCGTAGAGAACGGCGAGGTCCTTGCCGAGCAGAATGCGCCTGGCGACGAACGGTTCGAGCATCCGGTGCACGGCGGTCATGTCGGCGGCCACAGCCTCGCGCACCCTGAATTCGCTCACCCCACCAGCCTACGGCCCCGCCGCCGCGGGCCCTTCAGGCGCCCCGAAGGGCCCGCCACGTGCATATGGTTTCGCGAAGCGTCAGCGCTCGAACGAGGCCAGGTCGGGGCTGGCGGCCACACCACCGGCGACCGCGCCGACGGCGACCGGCTCGTCGCGCTTGGTCGACTCGAAGGTGAACGCACCGTCCTGCACGTCGATCTTCACGTGGTCGCCAGCGCCGAGAGACCCCGACAGCAGTCGCTCGGAGAGCTGGTCCTCGATCTCGCGCTGCATGGCACGGCGCAACGGCCGCGCGCCGAGCGTCGGGTCGAAGCCGATCTCGATGAGGCGCTCCTTGGCGAGCTGCGTCAACTCGACCGTCATGTCACGGTCGAGCAGGCGCTCGGCCAGGCGCTTCGTGAACAGGTCGACGATCTGGATGAGCTCCTCGCGCGAGAGCTGCGGGAACACGATGATGTCATCGACGCGGTTGAGGAACTCGGGCTTGAAGTGGCGCTTCAGCTCCTCGTCGACCTTGCCCTTCATCCGCTCGTAGGTGGTCTGCGAGTTGCCCTCGACCTGGAAGCCGACGGGGCCACCGGCGATCGCCGACGAACCGAGGTTGGTCGTCATGATGATGACGGTGTTCTTGAAGTCGACGACCCGGCCCTGTCCATCCGTCAGACGCCCCTCTTCGAGGATCTGCAGCAGCGAGTTGAAGATGTCGGGGTGCGCCTTCTCGATCTCGTCGAACAGCACGACGCTGAACGGCTTGCGACGCACCTTCTCGGTGAGCTGGCCGCCCTCCTCGAAGCCGACGAATCCGGGAGGGGCACCGAACAGGCGAGAGACGGTGTGCTTCTCGCCGAACTCGCTCATGTCGAGCGAGATGAGTGCGCCCTCGTCGTCGAAGAGGAACTCCGCGAGCGCCTTGGCGAGCTCGGTCTTGCCGACACCGGTGGGTCCGGCGAAGATGAACGATCCGGATGGCCGCTTCGGGTCCTTGAGGCCGGCGCGCTGACGGCGGATGGTCTTCGACAGCGCCGCGATCGCCTCCTCCTGACCGACGACGCGCTCGTGCAGCGCCTTCTCCATGAAGACGAGACGGCTGGTCTCCTCCTCGGTGAGCTTGAACACCGGGATGCCCGTGGCCTGCGCCAGCACCTCGGCGATGAGCCCCTCGTCGACGAGGGCCTGCATGCCGACGTCGCCCGAGCGCCACTTCTTCTCGAGACGCAGGCGCTCGCCGAGCAGGGCCTTCTCCTCGTCGCGCAGCGCGGCGGCCTTCTCGAAGTCCTGCTCCTCGCTGGCGACCTCCTTCGCCTGGCGCACGAGCGCGATCTTCTCGTCGAACTCGCGCAGCTCGGGCGGCGACGACAGGATCGACAGGCGCAGGCGCGCGCCCGCCTCATCGATCAGGTCGATCGCCTTGTCCGGCAGGAATCGGTCGGAGATGTAGCGGTCGGCGAGGTTCGCGGCGGCGACGATCGCACCATCCGTGATCTGCACCTTGTGGTGCGCCTCGTAGCGATCGCGCAGCCCCTTGAGGATGTTGATGGCGTGCGGCAGCGACGGCTCAGCCACCTGGATGGGCTGGAAGCGGCGCTCGAGCGCGGCATCCTTCTCGAAGTGCTTGCGGTACTCGTCGAGCGTGGTCGCACCGATCGTCTGCAGCTCGCCGCGCGCGAGCAGCGGCTTCAGGATGGACGCGGCATCGATCGCGCCCTCGGCGGCGCCTGCCCCGACCAGCGTGTGGATCTCGTCGATGAAGACGATGATGTCGCCGCGGGTGCGGATCTCCTTCGTGACCTTCTTCAGACGCTCCTCGAAGTCGCCGCG
>JASGDS010000324.1:0-8342 GCA_047607025.1 Microbacterium sp. | reverse complement strand
TGCTGGACGGCATCGAGATGCGCGGCGATCTGCAGACCGTCTACGACGACAGCGCAGGCTCTCGGGTTCGTCGTGCGTCAGGGCGGCCTCGGCTCTCGGCAACATCACGATCAACCATCAGGTCGAAAGTTCATCACCAAAAATAATAGCAGACCAATGAGTCGGTCGGGGCGAAATCGGAGGGTGAGAAGCAGGCGCACCAGGGCGAGATGAGGGGGTGATACGGGGGTGAGAGCGCAGTCCGGCCGCCGGCCGCTCGTCGCCGATCGGGGTGAAATCCGGCACCAGCGGGGGTGAACCGTGCGGATCGAGCGTGACGCCCAGCTTCTTGTACAGCACGCGCCAGCAGCAGGTGCATCGCGCGGATGTAGAACGGCCACAGCTCGCCCACCTGGCGCAGCGAGACCTTCGCGAAGCGCGCCAGTGCGCGCTGCTCGTTGGTCTCGAGCAGCGCTTCTGACGGCTCGGCGATCGCGTCGATCTCCGATTCGATCAGGGCGTCCGTGCGCGGCAGCGCGCTGGAGAGGGTCAGGGTGCGCCTCGCCTCCACCTGATCGCCGAGCGTGGCGTGGATGCGCGCGCTGCAGACGTAGGACGGGCGGGTGAGGAACGCGAGCGACGGCGTGACCGCATGCAGCCTCGCCCGCATGAAATGGCTCAGCGCGTCCTGCATGCTGCCCGCAAGCATCGCGGTCAGTCCCCACTACGCCGAGGTGGAGAGCCGCCGTCCGCCGCCGGATCGAGCATCGTCTCGACGGTCGTCGCCCGCGGATCGAGGTCATTCAGCAGCGGCAGCGCGTCGCTCGGCCGTCCGATCGTGCGCAGCCGGATCACCCGTCCGACATGCTCGGTTCGCTGCACGCGTGAGCGCGCATCGATGGGTTCGCGCGAGTCGGGCGTCTCCTCGTGCTCGGGAAGGTGGATGGCGCGGATGGCCCGCAGCGTGCCATCGGTGTCTGCGCCGTTGTCGATGAGGTTTCTCAGCAGCAGCCGCATCTGCTCGTGCTCGTAGCCGGCCGAGATCTCGACCACGTGGTCGGCGAGGTCGTCGCCCGCCACCGTCAGATCCGCGTCATCGAGCGGTGGTTCGAAGTGGGAGATCACGTGTTCGAGCGCCTGCGTCTGCGCCTGCATGATCCTCGTCAAGCGTCATTCGTGCTGGTTCCCCCGCCCGCGGATGGGTGACCCGAGTGTATCCCCTCGCGTGCACCCCGGAGGGTGAGAGAGCGATGAGTGGGGGCGGGTCATTCCTGCGACGCGTCGAGGGAGAGGAGGCCCTCGCGCTCCGCATTCCGTACGGCGTCTGCGCGGGTCGTTGCACCGAGCTTGCGATACAGCGTGCGCATATGCGTCTTCAGGGTGTTGAGCGAGATGAACAGGTCGTTCGCGATCTCGGGCCTGCTGCGTCCGCCGACGAGTCGGCGCAGGATCTCGCGCTCGCGCGGCGTGAGATGAATGACTCTCGCCTGCGCGGTCATGCGCCCCTGTGACGTTGCGTGCATCGTTCCCCCGATCAGACTGCTCCCGATGGAGAGCCGCATTCTTCGTCGTTGATACCTTTGGGCATCCGCGTATCACGATGGATGGACGCAGGAACTTGTGGCGCACTGTGCACGATCTGCGGATTTGGTTGTGGGAGTGGCGCAATCGCTGCGTGCACGCCCGCGACTAGCGTGGAACGGTGACTTCGGACGATTACCTCACCGATCCCGCAACGGTCCGGGTGCTCGCAGCCGACGGAACGGTGAACCCGTCGCCCGCCGCCGAGCGCTATCTGCCGCTCATCGACGCGCTGACGCAGGACGAGATCGAGCAGTTCTACCGCGACATGGTGGTCATCCGCGCCTTCGATCAGCAGGCGACGCTGCTGCAGCGCCAGGGCCAGCTCGCACTGTGGACGCCGTCGCTCGGTCAGGAGGCGGCGCAGGTCGGGTCGGCCTATGCCGCCAGGCCGCAGGATCACCTGTTCCCCTCCTACCGTGAGCACGTCGTGTGCCGCATCCGCGGCGTCGACCCGATCGGCATCATCAAGCTGCTGCGCGGGGTGGATCACGGCGGGTGGGACCCGTCGGACCCGGCTAACGGCAACACGCACCTCTACACGCTCGTGCTCGGCACGCAGATGCTGCACGCGACGGGCTTCGGCATGGGCCTGACCCTCGACGGCAAGACGGGGTCGGGCGATGTGGAGCGGGATGAGGCGGTCATCGTCTACTACGGCGATGGCGCATCCAGCGAGGGCGACGCTCACGAGTCGATGGTGTTCGCCGCATCGTTCCAGTCGCCGACGGTCTTCTTCCTGCAGAACAACCAGTGGGCGATCTCGGTTCCCGTCGCCACGCAGACCCGCACCTCGTTCGCCGAGCGCGCGAGCGGGTATGGCATCCCGTCGGTGCGAGTCGACGGCAACGACGTGCTCGCCAGCTACGCCGTCTCGCGTCTGGCGCTGGATGACGCGCGCGCGGGCAAGGGGCCGTGGGCGATCGAGGCGGTCACCTATCGCCGCGGCGCGCACACCACGAGCGATGACCCGACCAAGTACCGCACGAAGGACGAGGAAGAGGTGTGGGCAGGGCGCGACCCCGTCGCGAGGCTGCGCACCTATCTCGAGTCGCGCGGATCATCCGAGGACTTCTTCGCCGACGTCGAGCACGAGAGCGAGGAGGTCGCAGCCGATCTGCGCGAGCGCATCGTGAGGCTCGAACCGCCCGCACCCGAATCGATGTTCGCGCACGTGTACTCCGAACCGCATCCGCTCATGACCGCACAGGCGCGGTGGCTCGCCGACTACGAGGATTCGTTCGAAGGCGGTGCGGCATGACCCTCGAGACCATGACCTTCGCGAAGGCCCTCAACGCCGGGCTGAGTCAGGCGATGCTCGATGACCCCAGAGTGCTGCAGATGGGGGAGGACATCGCCCAGCTCGGCGGCGTCTTCCGCATCACGGAGGGCCTGAAGAACGAGTTCGGCCCGCGACGAGTGCTCGACACCCCGCTCGCCGAATCCGGCATCGTCGGCACCGCGATCGGCCTCGCCATGAACGGCTTCCGCCCCGTCTGCGAGATCCAGTTCGACGGGTTCGTCTTTCCGGCGTTCAACCAGATCACCACGCAGCTCGCCAAGTTCACCTCGCGGCATGCCGGCTCGCTGTCACTGCCCGTCGTCATCCGCATTCCCTACGGCGGGCACATCGGTGCGGTCGAGCACCACCAGGAGAGCCCCGAGGCGTACTTCACCCACACGCCCGGCCTGCGGGTCGTGAGCCCGTCGACGCCGAACGACGCGTACTGGATGATCCAGGACGCCATCGGCTCCACCGACCCGATCATCTTCATGGAGCCGAAGAGCCGCTACTGGCACAAGGGCGAGGTCGATCGCGACGAGCGTCCCGCACCGCTGCACTCCTCGCGCGTGGTGCGCAAGGGGACCGACGTGACGCTCGTCGGACACGGGGCCATCCTGACCGTTCTGCTGGCCGCCGCCGCGATCGCCGAGGGCGAGGGAACCAGCTGCGAGGTGATCGATCTGCGCTCGCTCTCGCCCGTTGACTTCGACCCGATCGTCGAGTCGGTCAGGCGCACCGGCCGGATGGTGCACGTGCAGGAGGCGCAGGGATTCACGAGCCTCGGCAGCGAGATCGCGGCGACCGTGACCGAGCGGGCGTTCTTCTCGCTGGAGGCGCCCGTGCTGCGCGTGGCCGGCTTCGACGTGCCGTTCCCTCCCGCCAAACTGGAAGGCGTCTACCTGCCGGACGCCGACCGCGTGCTCGAAGCCGTCGACCGCGTGCTCGCCTACTGACCCCCGTTACCGATTGGAGCAGCCATCATGCAGACATTCCACCTGCCCGATGTGGGCGAGGGTCTGACCGAGGCCGAGATCGTGCAGTGGCGCGTGGCGCCAGGCGACGAGCTCAAGGTCAACGACGTGGTCGCCGACATCGAGACGGCCAAGTCGATCGTCGAGCTGCCGTCGCCGTATGCCGGCGTCGTGGGCGAGCTGCTGGCATCCGAGGGTGACACGCTCGATGTGGGTGCCCCTCTCATCACGATTCAAGACTCGGCGCAATCGGTCCCTGCGCCTGTCGAAGGGCCGTCCCCGGTTGCCGAAGGGCCGTCCCCGGTTGTTGAGCCTGTCGAAGCAGCCGGCTCCGTGCTCGTCGGCTACGGCACCGTCGGTGAGGCGACCACGCGTCGTCGCAGGCGCAACACGCATGAGGAGGTCGCGCGCAGTGCGGTCGGCGTCGTCGCCAAGCCACCCGTGCGCAAGCTCGCCCGCGACCTAGGCGTCGATCTCGCCGAGGTGCGCTCGACGGGTCCTGCCGGCGAGGTGACGCGCGACGATGTCGTCAAGCACGCCGAGCAGGCGAGCGTCTTCCGCAACCTGTCGACGCCATCCGCTCCACCCGAGCGCGAGGCCGTCGTCGCCCGCCATTCGGGTTCGGTCGCTGAGCCTGTCGAAGCGCCGCCCTCGGTTGCTGAGTCGCCTGCGGTTGCTGGGTCGCCCGCGGTTGCTGGGTCGCCCGCGGTTGCTGAGCCCTACGCGGTTGCTGAGCTTGTCGAAGCAGGCCGTCATGAGGACATCCCCGTCAAGGGCGTGCGCAAGGTGACGGCCAGCGGCATGGTGAAGTCGGCGACCGAGGCTCCGCACGTCTCGATCTGGGTCGACGTCGACGCCACCCGCACGATGGAGTACGTCAAGCGGCTCAAGGCCTCGCCCGACTTCGCCGATGTGAAGGTGTCGCCGCTGCTCATCTTCTCGCGCGCACTGCTGTGGGCGGTCCGTCGAACCCCGATGGTGAACTCGACCTGGGTGGATGGCGAGGAGGGAGCGACCATCCGGGTGCGCAACTATGTGAACCTCGGCATCGCGGCGGCCACCGCCCGCGGTCTGCTCGTTCCGAACATCAAGGATGCGCAGAGCCTGTCGTTGCGCGAGCTCGCGCTGGCGCTCGAGAAACTGACGGTCACCGCCCGTGAGGGCAAGACGACGCCCGAGGATCAGCGCGACGGCACGATCACGATCACGAACATCGGCGTGTTCGGCATGGATGCCGGGACCCCGATCATCAACCCGGGCGAGGCTGGCATCGTCGCCATGGGCTCGATCCGCCAGAAGCCGTGGGTGGTCGATGGCGAGGTGCGCCCGCGGTGGGTGACGACCGTCTCCGGTTCGTTCGACCACCGCATCGTCGACGGCGACAAGATCAGCCGTTTCATCGCCGACATCGCCTCGGTGCTCGAGGAGCCCGCTCTCCTCCTCGATTAGCCACCCGGTACGACGACCGGCGCGAGCGCCAGCCCGAACCCGTACAGCGCCGCGGCACGAGCGCGCCTGCTGACATCCTGACCGGGCTCCCGCGCAGGCACGCCGGCCTGCCGGGCGAGCACAGGAACAGACCCGCGGTGCACACCGAACCTGGCTGCGATGGTCCGCACCGGCTCAGCCGATTGGTAGGCGGCGACCAACGTGGCGTGCTCCTTCAGACTCAACCGAGTTTGAGAGTCGCCCAGGAAGGCCCACCACGAGTGTCTTACGGGAACACACGACATCGGAAGATGCCGGTGTTCCCGGTTGGTCTTGCTGCACCCGATGTGTGATCGCCCAGATCGGACGGTCTCGGATATCTAGCCGAGGCCGTCGGGTGGGCGGCTGTGCAATCGCGCGGAACGGCGTGTGCCGCAGGTTCGCTTCTCGAAAGTTACTTCGCGCTGCGGGCGACCGGGAACGTCGGCGAGGACCGCGTGAACCCTGGAGAACTCGCGGTCCTCGAAGACATCGCGGATCATCCGCGATCGACGATCCGCGAGATCACGGATCGCACCGGGCTTGCTCAGATCCTCGTCTCACGGATCGTGCATCATATGGCGGAAACAGGGGCTCTCACTGTCGAGACGGACCGTATGGACAAGCGCAAGGTCCGATCCGAAATCGCTTCTGCTACGCGCGAGGTAATCCGCGAGCGCGCTGGGAACAGTATCGAAAGCGCGGTTGCTGCTGCCACCCCAGCCCTGACAAGTGAGGAGCAGCTGGAGTTGGTGCGCCATCTTGCCGCTGCCGCAGCGCTTCTCAATAGGTCGAGCGGCCGTGCGTATCGCGAAGCGTGACACCTCGGTCTCGCAGATGCTTCCGGACGGTTGCAGCCGAAGGCGCGGGCAAGCTGCGCCATCGACTCACCGGCCTGGAATCGAGCGACAACGGCCTCGACGTCAACAGGGGTCAGGCGCCGGTGGGCTCGACAGATCGAACCGACTACCTCGTAGTCAGTGGGCGCAGGCACGAGTTCAGCGTTCCGCGTAGGGAGCGACCCGGCAGCGGCCAGGTAGTCCGAGATGGTGCTCCATATTTGTGAGTCACCTTCTGAAAGCTCCACCCTCAGATCCACCGCACACATGGCAGAAATCAGCCGCGTGCCCCTGTCCGCCGCGCAAGGCTGGGTCACCCGCGCCCGACGCAGAGGACTCCTCCGCACATCGCTCGCGGCCTCATGTCCCGCGATGTTCTCTCATGCCTGCTCGCCGTCACGATCACCATGAGAGCGTTCATCCGCACGACATCCATCGGATCCGAATCGACCCCGTCGGCGAGCCACGAGCGGCTCACGCCCGTCGCCATGGCCCGCATAGCGATCGTCGCGCGTGACGGCACGCGGTGTCCGTTCTCGGCGGATGAAATCGTGGCGCGAGAAATCCCGGCCACCTCCACCGACTTCGCGGCTGAAGGAGCTCGTGCTGCAGGTCCGAGCCCTACGACGTCTGCGATGCTGGTGCGGTGACGCGATTCCACACGGTCGTCCTCCCGGTCGACGTCGAGCTCTTCGCCTCGGACGGCTCCGAGGTCCGCACGCTCGCCGCCGCGGCGCCCGGCAGCCTGGCCCACTTCCTGCTGAGACCGGGCCAGGTGTCCGCCGCCGTCCAGCACCGCACCGTGACCGAGCTGTGGTACATCACGGCCGGCCACGGCCGGATGTGGCGGCGCGACGACGAGGGCGAGGAGATCGTCGAGCTGGTCCCGGGCACCAGTCTCAGCATCCCGCTCGGCACCGCGTTCCAGTTCCGCTGCGACGGCGACGCCCCGCTGGAGATCGTCGGCGCGACGATGCCGCCCTGGCCGGGCGAGGACGAGGCCTTCGTGGTCGAGGGGACGTGGCAGCCGAGCCGTTACGCGGAGTGATCCGCGGGCAACACGGCGGAAACGTCCGGGACGTACTTTCGCTGTGCACCGTCTTCCCGTTCGAAGGAGTCCGCTATGCGCATGACAAAACGTTTCGGCATCACGATCGGCGGTCTCGCGGTCGCCGCCGCAACCCTCGTAGGCTGCGCGCCGACCAGCGGAGCGACCGGGGACACGTCCACGGAGGACGCGCCCAGCCTGATCTACATCACCAACGACCCGATCGGCATCAACGAGTTCCTGCAGCTCGGCAAGGACGGCACCGAGGCCGCGGCGGCGGCCATCGGCGGCACGGCCACGACCTTCGAGAGCGACAGCGACGAGCAGTCCATGCGAGCGAACGTCGAGGCCGCGCTCGACGAGTCCCCGACCGCGATCATCCTGATCACCTTCGACTTCACCGCGCTCGCCGTGGAGTACGCGACGGCGAACCCGGAGCAGCCGTTCGTACTCGTCGACGACTGCCCGACCGAGGACGTGCCGGAGAACCTTTACTGCGGCGTCTTCACGGAGCACGAGGGCGCCTACCTGCTCGGCGTGGAGGCCGGCATGCTGACCGAGACCGGGAAGGTCGGCTCGGTCGGCGCGCTCGACATCCCGTTCATCCACCGCTACACCGACTCCTTCGCGCTCGGCGCCCAGAGCGTCGACGCGGCGATCACCGACACCCAGCTCTTCGTCGGCGGCGACAACCCCTTCGCCGACCCGGTCGGCGCGAAAGAAGCGGCGCTCGCCGTCCAGGAGAGCGGCGCGGACCAGATCTTCGCGGTCACCGCCGGCGGCAACGGCGGCATCTTCGAGGCCGCGACGGAGACCGGAACGTACTCCTACGGCGTCGACGTCAACCAGTGCGCGGCGGCGCCGGGCACCGTCGTCGACAACGTCATCAAGGCGGTCGACGTCGTCATCGCGAACGAGGTCGACAAGATCGTCGCCGGTGAGTCCGGCGGCACCGCGACCGCCTACGGGCTCGCCAGCGGCGGGCTCTCGCTGACCAGCCTCACCGCGGACGCCGCCGACAGCGGCTGCCTGGTGATGGACTACCCGGAGATCATCACGGCCGTCGAGGAGGCGCGCGACGCCATCATCGCGGGCGACATCGTCGTGCCGGACCCGGTGACGGCAGGCTGAACCACGGTGTCGGCGGGGCGCCCGGTCACGGACGCCCCGCC
>JASGDS010000323.1:0-3892 GCA_047607025.1 Microbacterium sp. | reverse complement strand
CGCGGGCTTGGGATGATCTGCACAGCCCGGTGCGTTAGGAATTGAGGTCGAAGAGAGGATTTCACCATGGCAGATCGCAGCCTTCGTGGCATCCGTCTCGGTGCGCAGAGCCTGCAGAGCGAAGAGGGCGTCGTCTTCATGGAGCGCAAGGAGTACACGTACGTGTGCACCGAGTGCAAGCGTGAGACCTCGCTCATGTTCGCGGCAGATGCCGAGGCCCCCGAGACGTGGGAGTGCCGCACGTGCGGCGCGGAAGCACTGCTGAAGGCCGACAGCGGCGAGACCGTCGAGGTCGACCATTCGGAGGACAAGGCGGCACGCACCCACTGGGACATGCTGCTGGAGCGCCGCAGCGTCGACGAGCTCGAAGAGATTCTCGCCGAGCGCCTCGCGTTCGTTCGTGACAGGCGAGGAGCCGGTCAGGAAGCCAAGAGCGCGTAGCATCGCCTCCATGCGCGACGACCCCGGTATTCTTCCCGGGGTCGTCGCGCATTCTGCGTTTAACAGTTCAATAGTTCAGTAGGCTTATGGATCTATGAGCAACAAGGTGGAGCGCGCCGTCGGCATCGACATCGGCGGCACAGGGATGAAGGCTGGCATCGTCGACCTCGTGGATGGTCGCCTCATCGGCGAGCGGGTGCGCATCGATACCCCCAAGGGCGCGGAGCCCGGCGACGTGCTGCAGACAGCGCACGATCTGCTCGAGCTGCTCGGTCCCGGCTCCGAGGGTCTCCCCCTCGGCGTCTGCTTCCCCGCGATCGTCAAGGGCGGTCGCACGCTCTCCGCGGCGAACGTCTCGCACGCATGGATCGACTTCGAAGCCGACAAGTTCTTCGAGGAGGGCCTCGGCCGCGATATCCACTTCGTCAACGACGCCGACGCCGCCGGTCTCGCGGAGGCCCGTTTCGGCGCCGCGGTCGGCCAGCAGGGTCTGACCATCCTGACCACGCTCGGCACGGGCATCGGCTCGGCGTTCATCCACGACGGCGTTCTCATTCCCAACACCGAGCTCGGCCACCTGATCTGGAAGGGCGAATCGATCGAGCGGTATGCGGCAGCCACCGCGCGCGAGCGCGACGGTCTGTCCTGGGAGGAGTGGGGCAAGCGACTGCAGAAGTTCTACGCGCACGTCGAGTTCCTCTTCTCCCCCGACCTGTTCGTCGTCGGCGGTGGGGTGTCGAAGAACCCGGACAAGTTCATGCCCTACATCTCGACGCGCGCGACGATGGTCACCGCGACGCACCGCAACAATGCGGGCATCATCGGCGCCGCTTCTCTGGCGCTGTAGGCGAATGGGCCGGCCTGTACGCCGGGTTCTGTGCGCACCTCGCGGTGCGTGACGGCCATCTCTCTCGGCGACGCGTTACCGCGCCGCTCCAGCAACCTACCCGGGGACTCGGCGGGCAGCGTCATCATCCCCTGTCTGGTCTTGCTTCGGACGAGGTTTACCGAGCGGATCGTGTCGCCACGACCCCTGGTGGTCTCTTACACCACCGTTTCACCCTTACCCTTGCGGGCGGTCTGTTCTCTGTGGCACTGTCTCGCGGATTGCTCCGGGTGGGTGTTACCCACCGCCCTGCCCTGTGAAGCCCGGACGTTCCTCGGCGCGTAACGGCGAACCGTTCGCGACGCGACCGCCCGGCCGACCCATTCGCGTCATCCAGTCTATTTGGCCGCGTCGGATGCCACGTGCACGTCGAGTCGGAAGTCGATCGGGAAGGCGCCGAAGAGCAGGCGGCCTGCGGCATCCGCCGCCTCCTGCAGCAGCATCGCGCACTCGCCTGCCAGCTCCTCCGGCGCATGGATGAGCACCTCGTCGTGCAGGAAGAAGACGAGTTCGGGGCGATCCGGGCCCTGAGCCCGTCGAAGGGCGAGGCGCAGCTCGGCCATCCAGGCGAGGGCCCACTCGGCGGCCGTGCCCTGCACGACGAAGTTTCGGGTGAAGCGTCCCTGGTCGCGCGCCCAGCGGCGGGCGACGCGCTCTGCGTCGGCGCTTCGGCTCGCACCCGCCTGAACACCGAACCAGCGCTCGGAGGGCGCGGGCGAGGTGCGCCCCAGCCAGGTGCGCACCGTGCCGCCCTCCTCTCCAATGCGAGCGGCCTCGTCGACGAGATGCATGGCCCGTGGGAAGACCTTGCGAAGGCGTGGCACCAGGCGTCCGGCGTCCCCCGTCGTCGCTCCGTACATCGCGCCGAGCACGGCGATCTTCGCCTCGTGCCGTTCGGCCACGGCGCCGCTGGCCACGATGCCCTCGTAGAGATCCTGCCCGGCCGCCGCCTCCGCCATCCGCTCGTCTCGCGACATCGCGGCAAGAACGCGCGGCTCGAGCTGCGCGACGTCAGCCGACACGATGCGCCATCCGGGATCCGCGTGGACGGCGGGTCGCAGCAGGCGGGGAATCTGAAGCGCTCCCCCGCCCGAGGACGCCCAGCGGCCGGTGACAACGCCACCCGGCACGTAGACGGGGCGGAATCGTCCGTCGTGCACCCAGTCGTCGAGCCACGCCCATCCATTCGCCGTGAGCAGCCGCGACAGCTTGCGATACTCGATGAGCGGCGCGATGGCGGGATGGTCGTGCTCGCGCAGCTCCCACCGGCTGGTGGATGTCGCATTGATGCCCGCCTGCCGCAGCGCCTTGAGCAGTTTCTGCTGCGAGTCGAGGTTGACGGTGGGGTCGCCCAGCTCCCGCCGCACCGCGGTGGCGAGTTCCG
This sequence comes from Microbacterium sp., assembly GCA_047607025.1. GTDB lineage: Bacteria > Actinomycetota > Actinomycetes > Actinomycetales > Microbacteriaceae > Microbacterium. Next base: position 1,181 of record JASGDS010000323.1, on the reverse strand, counting down.
TCATGCGGGCGGGCACGCCGCCCCGGCGCTCCCCCAGCGTATCGGTGAGGATCTGCTCGTGGATCGCCCGGCTCCACGGCACACCGCTGTGGTGCATCTCGGCCGCAATGAGGCCACCGGCTGACTCCGCCGCGAGAAGCAGACGCATGCGCCCCGGGTCCTGCGTGCGCGCGAGCACCCGCTGCTGATGCCGCCACTCGGCTGCCACCTCATCGAGCCCTTGCGGGCGGGTTATGGGCGCATCGCTCCAGGTGAAGAGCGCGGAGACATCCTGGTCGACGGTGGGCGCACCCCACACGGGGTCCGCCCAGGTCTCGTCGGGCACGGCCAGCTGCAGGATGGTGCGGCACAGGCGCAGATCGTGCGCGCGATCGACGCGCACACCGGCACGCAGCAGCGCGGGATAGATCTCCGCGGTGTCGCCCCACACCCAGCGCGGCCGGGTCGACTCCTGCTCGGCGACCCAGCGGGTGAAGCTCTCAGCGGTCAGCGCGGTGTCGGCACCGCCGTCGGTGACGATGAAGCCCTGCTGCTCGCGGGCGACGAAGATATGCCGCTGCGGCGGCTCAGAAGAGGGTTCCGCCATCGGCCGCACCTGACGGCTCATCCACGGGTTCGCCGCCGTCGCGCCGGAAGCTCGCCTTCAGATCCATCGACTCGTTGGCCGCGGCATCCGCCCGCGCGTTCTCGGCTCGAGGCACCCACTCGAAGGTGGTCGGCACATCGGCGATGATCGCGTGCGCCTGGCGGGCGAGCTCGCGCATATCGGGGTGCTTGATCTTCCAACGGCCTGTCATCTGCTCCACGACGAGTTTCGAGTCCATCCGCACGTGAATGGCGTCTGGCTCGCGTTCCAGCGCCGCGCGCACACCGGCGATCATCCCGTTGTACTCCGCGACATTGTTGGTCGCGTGGCCGACGTACACGCCGACCTCGCTCAGCAGCTCACCGGTGGCCGGATCGATGACGACCGCGCCGCCCGCTGCAATGCCGGGGTTGCCGCGGGAGCCGCCATCCGCCTCGACGACGAGCCGGCCGCTCATGCTGCCTCACGCACGAGAAGGCAGCCGCACTCGGGGCAGTTGACGATGACGTCGGTGGGCTCCTTGCGCACCTCGGCGAGGTCGCTCGGCGAAAGCACGACGTGGCAGCCCTGGCAGGCGCCGGCCTCGAGCTTCGCG
>JASGDS010000322.1:0-2959 GCA_047607025.1 Microbacterium sp. | reverse complement strand
CTTCGCCGTTCAGCCGTCTACATTACGCATGATAACGAACAGATAACAAACTAGTGCTGGTGTTCGGCGCCACGTCACCTGGCAAACCCCTGCACTAGTTTGTTATCTGTTCGTTATCATGCGTAATGTAGACGGCTGAACGGCGAAGGATGGCCGTCGTGGTCGCCCCGAGAATCCTTCGCTACCTGAATCCAAGTGAACTGGCTGGGCGGCCGAGCACACGATATCCGTGCGCCGAGACGGGACCGTGGAGTTCAACGTGTCCGAAATCAAGAACACCCGCCGCGCGACCATCCTCAAGCGCGGCAGCCTTGTCGCGGCGGGCCTCGCGGCCGTCGCCACGGCAGCCTTCGTGCCCACAGCGGCGAACGCGGCGGATGACGCCACCTGGGATGCCGTCGCACAGTGCGAGTCGGGCGGCAACTGGGCGATCAACACCGGCAACGGCTACTACGGCGGCCTGCAGTTCTCGCTGTCGACCTGGCAGGCCAACGGCGGCTCGGGCCTTCCGTCCGACGCATCGCGCGAGGAGCAGATCCGCGTCGCCGAGAATGTGCTCGCGTCGCAGGGCTGGGGCGCATGGCCCACCTGCTCGGCGCAGGTCGGCGCGTCCGGCTCGGCCGACACCAGCGCGTCCGCCGACACCACGTCCGAGGCTCCTGCCGAAGCGCCCGCTGACACCAGCACACCTGCCGCGGCTCCGGTCGAGACGCCTGCCGACACCAGCGCGCCCGCTGAGGCAACGTCTGAGGCATCCGCCACACCGACGTACGACCTGCCCGACGTCGAGGCGTCGGACGACATCTACACGGTCGTCGCGGGTGACAGCCTCTCGCAGATCGCCACCGACCTGGGCATCTCGAGCGGCTGGCTCGGCCTGTACGCGGTGAACCAGGACACCATCTCCAACCCTGACCTCATCGAGGTCGGCCAGGAGCTCGTGCTCCCCGCTGAGTGACGCTTCGTCGCACTCCACGTCAACCCCGCCGGCGCATCCGGCGGGGTTGACGCGTTTAGGCTCGGATCATGCAGTGGGTCAGTGGCGTCTCGGTGGGCGGCTGGATCACGCCGCGTCTCGACGAGGAGTGGACCATCCATCACTTCGTGCCGCACGCATACGAGGCGTATGCGCGCATCCTGCATCCCACGACCCGGGCACGGCCGACATCGGGGGAGTGGCCCCAGGAGGACGACGAGCGTGCATGGGCGAGATTCGGCGCGGAGATCGTCGAGGAACCCGTGACGTGGGCGCAGACGGCGGACGCCTTCGGCGCGGAATTCGCACCCACGTCACGCTGGGGTGACGTGACCGGCGCGTGGTGGGGCGCCTTCGCCCGTGATGCGCAGGGATGGCGCTACGACCCGCCAGAAGAAGGGAGCGTCGATGCCTCTCTCTTGGCGAAGATCGTGTCCGCGCTTCCCGGCGATGATGTCTTCGTCGCCGTCTGGGAGGGCTGGGGCGACCTGGTCGGCGCGATGACGAGCGGTATCGAGGGGATGCCGCGGCGCTACGCCGACGACGAGGTGCCAGCCGAGCACCGGCGGCTGCTCGACCGCATCAGGCTCGATCCGTTCAACCGTCCGTTCGGCAAGCCGACATGGCGGCCGGGCGTGCTGTCGGATGAGATCTCCCGTGGGCCACGCCTGTCGCTACCCGACCGGTCGCACATCCTGTTCCGCGGCTCGCTCTCCGAACTGCAGGACCCCGAGTGGGCAACACACGTGCCCTGGGTGGCGCAGGGGGACGAGTGGCCGCATTCACCGAGCGTCCTGTGGCCGCAGGACCGGTCCTGGTTTTTGAGCACCGAGGTCGATCACGACTACACCGTCGTCGGCGGGTCGAGGGCTGTCATCGACGCGCTGCTCGGCGCTGAGGGGATCGAGACTCAGGAGCTGCCCGAGGACGCTGACCTCAGCAGAGAGCCCGGAAGTACCGGCGGCGAATGACGACCTGAACCACGCGCTGCACGGGATGCCCGGGCTGCGTCCGGTACGAGAATCCGACGCGGTCCGCTTCCTCGATCACGCCGGTCATCTCGACGAGTTCGCGGACCATCCAGAACCGGATCACGACGCGGTCGCCGATCTGGACTGGTTCCGAAGGGACGCGGAAGCCGCTCGCTGTCTTGATTCCCAGTGCAGGATCCTGTGTGTCGCCTCGTCCCAGGCGATGCCGATCGGCTCGGTGCGCTCATAGACCCGAAAGCCTGGCGCGTTGGGCGTCCAGACGGGAAGAGCTGCTCAGACGTCACGGCAGACGTCGACGATGAGGGCGCCGGGACCGCGCAGGTAGGCGGCCTCGGTGCCCCAGTCCGTGGTGAGCGGGCCGCTCAGCAGTTCGGCACCCGCCGAGACAGCCCGTTCGACCGCGGAGGGTACGTCGTCGACGTCGTGGTGCAGGATGAGCCCGTCGAGCGCACCCCACGGCACCATGGCGTCGCGCGAGAGCATGATGCGGAGTCCGCCCGCATCCAGTTCCCCGAACCCACCGGTTCCTGAGCCTGTCGAAGGGCGTGACAGCACCCGCCATCCGTATGCCTCGCTCAGCAGTTTCGTCGCCGCAGAGACATCGTCCACCTGCAGGTCGATCGCCGTCACACCCATGTGCGTCCCCTTCCGTGTGTGTATGCCCCACGCTAACCGCCATGAAGCTGCGCGCCCGCTCGCTCACAGCGCGTGTCACGCGCTGTGTGCGAGCGTTCAAGCAGTGTGCGAGCTGCGGTGCTGTCCGCGCGCGCCCGCGCCGGCAGCGAGCGCTCAAACCGCCAGCCCGCTCCCAGACAGCACGCTCGCTCCCAGACAGCACGTGTCACGCGCTGTGTGCGAGCGTTCAAGCAGTGTGCGAGCCGCGGTGCTGTCCGCGCGCGCGTGCGCCGGCGGCGAGCGCTCAAACCGCCAGCCCGCTCCCAGACAGCACGCTCGCTCCCAGACAGCACGTGTCACGCGCAGTGTGGGAGCG
>JASGDS010000321.1:0-7785 GCA_047607025.1 Microbacterium sp. | reverse complement strand
GTCCGGCAGGTAGATGCGGGTGTGCAGCTTGTTGGGCAGGCCGCGGGCGTAGACGATCGTGGCGAAGAACGGTGCCTTGCCTTCGACAGCGCCTGGATTGCGGGTCCAGAACTCCCAGTGACCCTCGTCGTTCGTGAAGGTGCGACCGAAGCCGGTGAAGGTGTGGTCGTCGCGGCGGAACGCGCCGCGCTCGCGCGAGATCGTGCCATCCTCATCTGCCCCCAAGATCTCGATCATGCTGTCGGGGATGGGCGCGCCCGCGCCGTCGAAGACAGTGCCGCCCAGCACGATCGCGCCAAGGCTGTGCGGGAAGACGACCTGGTTCATCTGGCGGTACTCGGTGCCGTAGGCGAAGAACGGGCCGACCGTCTGCCCTGCGGTCGCAGCGTGGGTCTTCTCGCCCCAGGCAGCGGGAGGTGTGGCGGCCATCAGTGCTCTCCCTCCTCGGGCTCGAACCAGGTGGCATCCGGCCCGTCGACGACGATGTCCCAGCGGTAGCCCATCGAGAACTCCGCGCTCGTCAGGTCGTGGTCGTAAGCGACGACGAGAGCGTCGCGATCCTGCTGGCGACGGATGGTGTTGTAGATCGGGTCGAGCGCGAACAGCGGGTCGCCGGGGAAGTAGCACTGGGTGACGATGCGCTGTGTGAAGCCGGAGCCGAAGATCGAGAAGTGGATATGCGCGGGTCGCCACGCGTTGATGTGGTTCTTCCACGGGTACGGGCCCGGCTTGATCGTCGTGAACCGGTATTCACCGTCGTCGTTCGTGACGACGCGACCCGCACCGGTGAAGTTCGGGTCGATCGGGGCGGGATGCTGATCGCGCTGATGGATGTAGCGCCCGGCGGAGTTCGCCTGCCAGATCTCGACGAGCTGATTGCGCAGTGGCCGACCCCACGAGTCGAGCACGCGCCCCTGGATGGTCATCCGCTCGCCGAGCGGCTCGCCTGCGTGCTGCAGGGTGAGGTCGCTCTCGATCGCCGCGACGTCGCGCTGACCGAAGGCGGGCGAGACGAGTTCGATCGACTCGGGGTCGACAAGGCGCGGATTCTTCGTCGGATGGCGCAGGATGCTCGAGCGGTAGGGCGGGAAGTCGTAGAGCGTGGCCGGAACATCCTCGCCCGCCGCCTCGCGGTCGTTCGCTTCGCGGTGCCGATCGATGATCTCCTGCGTGATCTGAGACTGCGGCGGCATGTCGGCCGACTCGAGCAGCGTCTCGGGCGCGGCAGCCGTTTGCTGGTCTGTGGGCATACGGGTCTCCTTTGACGGGATGTCTCCAGCGTCGCAGGAGTCGCCTTCGCGCGGCTCACTCATTCTCACTCAATGAGAATCTCGAAGCGCCTCGCCGAGGTCGCGCGCGGTCTGCGCGACGAGCGGCCCGTGACGGCGAGCATCCGCGCGCCGAGTGTGAAGCACGATTCCGATGGCCGCCGGCGGCAGACCATCCACTCGCGGCACGGGTGCGGCGAACGACACATTGCCGAGCGTCATCTCACCGCGGGTGGTCGCGTAACCGTCTCGGCGAGCGCGGTCGAGGTCGTTGCGCAGCGCGGCCTCGTCGGTGATGGTCTGCGTGGTCTCCGGCAGCAGCTCGGTCTGGAAGAACTGTGCGAGCCAGGGCTCGTCGCGCGTGGCGAGCAGGGCCTTTCCGACGCCGGTGGCATGCAGCGGGCCGCGCCCGCCCGCACGGCTGATCGTCTCGATCGAGTAGCGGCCGACGATGCGCGCGACGTAGAGCGCGTGCGGGCCATCCAGCACCGCCAGGTGCACGTTCTCGCCCGTCTCCTCATACAGCCTGGACATGAACGGCAGGGCGCTCTCGCGCAAGCGCAGCGCCACGGGTGACATCTCGCCGAGCTCCCACATCCTCGTGCCGACGGCGTAGCGCTGGTCTGGCTGTGCGACCATCAGCCCCTCGGCGACGAGACTCTTGACGAGGCGATGCACCGTCGAGTGCGGGATGCCCGTGCGCTCGGCCAGCTGCACGACGGTCAGTGCGGGCTCATCGTCGGTGAACGACGACAGCAGCTTCAGCGTGCGCTGCAGCATCCCGTCTTCGGCCATGCCTCCAGTCTCACCTGTTTCTGGCCCCGACACCTGCAGGAGCCACCGACACCTGCGGGACGAATCCGGCCGATTCCTCCTGCAGGTGTCGGTCAGTCCTGCATCCGTCGGCGTTCGATGAGCACCGTGTCACGCCACTGACCCGCCATCGGGCCGTAGGCCATGAGTGCAATGCGCTCGCGGGTGCCGACGACGCGAAAGCCGAGGCGCTCGTGCAGCCGCAGACTTGCGGTGTTCTCGGGGAAGATGGCGGATTGGATGGTCCAGATGCCCGCCGCATCCGCCGCGTCGATGAAGGACTGCAGCAGTGCTCGCCCGACTCCGCTGCCTCGCGCTTCGTCGGCGACGTAGATCGAGTGCTCGATCACTCCCCGATAGACCGGTCGCGACGAGACGGGCGATGCCGCTGCCCATCCGAGGATGTCGCCCGCATCGTCGATCGCGACAAGTCGCGGGTCGGCGATCTTTCCGGCGTCGAACGCCTGCCACTGCGGCGGTTCCGACTCGAACGTCGCGTGGCCCGTCGCAATGCCCTGCCGATAGATGCGCTCGACACTCGGCCAGTCTGCGGCTGTCATCCGGCGGATGCTCGTCATACCGGCATCATTCCACGTCACCTCGGCTTGGTAGAGTCTGTCGACCGAAGGAGGAGCGGTGACCCGATCCAGTGTGCTGTTCCTGTGCGTGAACAACGCGGGGAGGTCACAGATGGCGGCCGGATTCCTGCGTGAGATCGCGGGAGACCGCATCGAGGTGCGATCGGCGGGCTCGCAGCCAGCGTCGCAGGTGAACCCCGTCGCCGTGCAGGCGATGGCCGAACTCGGGATCGACATCTCCGCCGCCCAGCCCCGCGTCATCACACCGGAGTCGGTCTCGGCATCCGATGTCGTCATCACGATGGGCTGCGGCGATGAATGCCCCTTCTTTCCCGGGGTGCGCTACCTCGATTGGCAGCTGGATGATCCCGCGGGTCTTGATCTGCAGGCCGTGCGGCCCCTCCGCGACGACATCCGCCAACGGGTCGAGTCGCTCGTCGCCGAGCTGCTGGCTTGAAGCGTCCCGACGGATGCAGGACCATCCGACAGTTGCGGGACGAATCCGGCCGATTCCTCCCGCAGCGGTCGGATGGTCCTCCAGATGTCAGCGCTCGAAGACGACGGCGAGGCCCTGGCCGACGCCGATGCAGGCGGCGCAGAGCCGATGGACGGCGACGCCAGTGACGGTGGTCGGGAAGCCCGCCAGCAGCGCCCCCATGCGCCCGATGTTCCGGTTGTCCTCGCCGGCCTGGTTGGCGTCACCGAAGTTGACGTCGCCGAATCTCACGGGGTCGATGCCGCTTCTCTCGACGATCGCCTTCATCACAAGCGCGGCAAGGTCATCCGGCCGCACGCCGGAGAGGGCGCCACCGGCCCGCCCGAACGGGTGCGCACCGCGTCGTAGATGTAACGCCAATCCGGCCAGTTCGGCCAAGGACTCGGTCGAGTTGTCGCCGAATGCCTCTCGCACCCGGAAGGCGCCATCCGCCACATCGACGACCGCGTGATCCGTGTAGACGCGTGTGACGCACCCGTCACCGGTGAGGGGGGAAGTGCAGCGCTCGACGGGCTTCGACTCGCCCGTCTTCGTGAGCAGGTCGACCATCGCGAACACCTGCTTCGCGCCGATCGCGAGATCCATCGCCCCGCCGATCGCCGGGATGGCCCCCGGCTCGCCTGTCGACCGGTTCGCGAGGTCGCCGTTCTGCGCCACCTGGAACGCGCCGAGCACGCACACGTCGAGGTGGCCGCCTCGCATCATGGCGAAGGAGTCCGTGTGGTGGAAGCAGGCCGCCCCGGTCGTGGTGAAGGCGCGTCCTGTCGTGCCAGGTCATGGCACCGTCGGCCGAGACCCGACCGCCCGACTCGATGCCGACCGTCAGGACATCGACGACATGATCCACCGAGGAGAATCAGACGATCCGCGCGTGTCGCTCCCCGGCATGGACGAGGCGCACACCCACATGCGACAGCTCGCGAAAGAGCTCCGCCAGAGCGTCTGATCCGCCGCGTCTGCGCGCCGAATCTGAGTGCTCTCGATGAACAGAAAATGAATCACGGAAAAGTAACGGACAGGGCTTGCGGGGCGTTACCTGGCCGTTATAGAGTTCAGGAACGGTAGCTGTTTTGCTGTGGCAGCTGCCGACATGTGATTGCAGGACACTCTTGGTGCAAGGGACAATGGCCCGGTCGGCTTCCTCTCCGACCGGGCCTCACCTTTTGCCCGGCCACGCGGTACTCTGAGTGCCATGGTTGACCGAGCGCTCGCCGTTGACGCATGGGAGAGTCTGTTTCGCGCGCAGCATGAGGTATTCGAGCTGATCCGCCGCGACTTCGAGGGCTCCGCCCTCACCCAGCCGGAGTATGACGTGCTGCTCACGGTCACGCGATCAAGCGGCATGACCGCTCGTCTTCGCGACGTCACCGAGCAGATGCTCATCTCGCAGCCGAGCGTCTCGCGCCTCGTCGACAGGATGGTCGAGTCGGGCCTCGTCACCAAGTGCGCAGACCCCGAAGACGGCCGCGGTTCTCTCATCACGGCGACCGAGCACGGCGCCCGCCTGTTCCGCACCATGGGAGGCGCTCACGCGCGCCATGTCTCCGAACTCATGAGCGCACTCGACACCCCAGAGCTCGAGTCGCTGAAGGCGATCACCTCGAAGCTTCGCGCCTCGCTTCACCGGGCATAGAGGCCCACACGCTCGGACAATTCAGCAGGAGAGATCGGCTTCCGCAGGACGTTCCCGGGCAGAGATCTCCTTCTGAAGCGCCGTTCTCCGACGGAGGCGCCCGAACATCGAACTCGGAACGGGTTCAGAGCCGCAGCCAGGAGCCCTCGGAGACGACGATCGGATCCTGCGACGGGTCCGTGACGGCGAGCGCCGTGTCGTCGTCGATGAACCAGATGGGCTTTCCGAGGGCGGCGGCGCGCTCGCGCGCCCAGCGCTCGGTGCGCTCGGGGAAAGAGACAGAGTCGAGGTGCGGCTTGAGATACCAGTCGAGCAGCGGCAGTACGGGCTCGGCGTTCTCGATTCCGAGCGACGTCAATTCCTCCTCGTCGCCCATGGTCGCCACTCCCGCCGCAAGAGGCCGACAGAAGATCATCGCCCCGGCGCTCTCGCCGACGTACACCTTCTGCGAGGCAAGATCCTCGAAGAGCGTCGTCAGCCCGCGTGCGCGGATCGAATCGGCGAGGAAGTACTGATTGCCACCCGCGACGTAGACGACATCGGCGCCGCTCAGCCGTCGTTCGATCAGCTCGACCGGTCCGGCGTTCAACTCGATCAGGTCGAGCTGCTGCCATCCCAGCGCGCTGATTCTCGCGATGCTGTCGGCGACCCAGCTCTTGTCGCCCTCCGTGACGAGCGATGCCGTCAGCACGATCGCGACGCGGCACTCGGCGAAGGGCCGCTCCAGCATCTCCGCGAGGGCATTGATGATCGTGGGGTTTCTCAGTCCGCTCGCGGTCAGCAGCATGCGCATCACCCCATCCTGGCAGTTCTCGTCGGTCACGACAGGTCGACCGCGATCGTGGTGCCCGTCGCCGCCGACTCGGTCGCGGCATCCGCGAGCAGCAGCGCCGCCCTGCCGTCTTCAAAGGTGGGCGGGGTGGATGCGCCGCCGCGGGCGGCGTCGATGAACGCCGCCAGCTCGCTGCGGTACGCCTGTGCGTAACGCTCGAGGAAGAACGGCGGGTAGGGCGATGCCGTCTCGACTGCCTCGCCCGTGAACGAGGTGACGAGGCTGGAGGGTGCGTTGGCGACCTGCAGCATGCCCGCCGATCCGAATGCCTCCAGCCGCTGGTCATAGCCGTAGACGGCGCGCCGCGAGTTCGTGATCGAGACGGTGGCGCCGCTCGCCGCACGCAGCGTGACGACGGCCGTGTCGTAGTCGCCGTGCTGCGCCGCGCCCTCGTCGAAGACGGCCGAGGCGGTCGCAGACACCGACACGATGTTCGGCAGGAAGAACCGCGCCATGTCGAAGTCGTGGATGGTCATGTCGCGGAAGACGCCGCCAGAGACGGCGATGTAGTCTGCGGTCGGCGCAGCCGGGTCGCGGCTGATGATGCTCAGCTGCTCGAGCTCGCCGATCTCGCCTGCCGCCACGCGTCGCTGCACCTCGGCGAACGCGGCGTCGAAGCGGCGGTTGAACCCGAGCGCCACCGGCACATCGGATGCCGCAACCCGCTCCCGCAGCGCGTCGACGCGGGCGATGTCGAGGTCGATGGGCTTCTCGCAGAGCACGGGCAGCCCCGCATCGACCGCTCGCTCGATCAGGTCGACGTGGGTAGGCGTGGGCGAGGCGATGAGCACGGCATCCACCACACCCGGCGCGAACACGGCGTCGGCCGACGAGCTCGCCGTGCCACCGAAACGGTCTGCGATCGAGGTCGCGCCGTCGATGAACGGGTCGGCGACGACTGCCAGCTCGGCGTCGGCGGATTCCGCGATGTTCGCGGCGTGCACCCGACCGATGCGTCCGGTGCCGATCAGTCCGAAACGCAGTGCGCTCACGCGCGCTCCTCTTCGATGGTTCCGACGAGCGGTCGCTGCACCTGCACCCGCTGCTCGTACTCTGTCCTGGCCAGGATGGTGGATGGCAGCTCGGCGACGGCCGCGACGGGCACGTCCCACCATCCCTCGCCATCCGGTGAATACTTCAGCGGATCGCTGTGGATCTGGATGAAGGTCGCTCGCTCGGACGCCTTCGCCTGCGCGATCGCGGCCCGTAGGTCGTCGATGACGGATGCCCCAGGAGCGAGATCGATCACGTCGATGCCGTAGCTGCGGGCGTTCATGGCGAGGTCGACGGGCAGCACGCCCCCCTCTTGGAAGTTGCGCGCCTGCGGGTCGTAGGCGCGGTACTTCGTGCCGAACCTGCCCGACCCCACCGTCTCGGAGAGATGCCCGATCGAGGCGTAGCCGTCGTTCTGCACCAGGATGACGATGAGCTTGATGCCCTCGGCGACGACGGTCGCCAGCTCGCTCGAGAGCATGAGGTACGAGCCGTCGCCTACCATGACGACCACGTCGCGGTCGTCTCCGTCGGCGTCGAGCCCGCGCTTGGCGCCGAGGCCACCGGCGATCTCGTAGCCCATGCAGCTGTAGGCGTATTCCACGTGGTAGCCGAGCGCGTCGCGCACCCGCCACAGCTTGTGCAGGTCGCCGGGAAGCGACCCCGCCGCCTGCACGATGACATCCTGCGGTGCGAGGCTCTCGTTCACCGCGCCGATGATCTCGGTCTGCGAGGGCAGCGCGTCACCGGTGGCGACGAACGCCGCATCGACGACGCCATCCCACGCCCGCTTCTCGGTCGCGATGCGCTCGGCGTGAGCGGCGCTGACACGGTGGTCGCTCAGCGCGTCATCGAGGGCGAGGATGGCCTCGCGCGCGTCGGCGACGAGCGCCAGCTGCGAGCCGTGCTTGTGCGCGTCGAACGAGGCGACGTTGATGTTGAGGAACCGCACCCCAGGGTGCTGGAACGCCGTGCGACTGCCCGTCGTGAAATCGCTGTAGCGGGTGCCGATGCCGATCACGAGGTCGGCGTCGCGCGCGATGCGGTTCGCGGCGGCCGTTCCCGTCGCGCCCACGCCGCCGAGGTTCTGCGGGTGATCCCAGTCGAGCACGCCGACGCCCGCCTGCGTCGCGCTGACAGGAATGCCCGTGCGCTCGGCGAAGGCCCGCAGC
>JASGDS010000320.1:0-9602 GCA_047607025.1 Microbacterium sp. | reverse complement strand
GATGTGGCGCAGCTTGGTAGCGCACCTGACTGGGGGTCAGGGGGTCGCAGGTTCAAATCCTGTCATCCCGACAAAAAGCCCTGGTGAGAGGAAACTTTCACCAGGGCTTCGTCGTTTCTGAGGCCGGTCACCGGCTGGTCCACTCGGCCGATCGGCGTGATCTGCCCGACGATGAAGCGGACCACTCGCGTTCGGCACCGACGTCATCTCGTAGCACATCGGTAACGGTTTTACATCAGGACATCGGTGACGGTTCTGGTGTGTTTCGTGGTGACACTTCCACCGCTCGTATGAGGGTGCGAGCAGAAATGAACCCGTGATCCGGGACTGTCATTTCCGGTGCTTCTGGGGATGATGAGCGCCCCCGCCGAACGGACTCGTGGGCGATGTCGGTGAGCGTCGCACGTCTCTTCTGCAGCCTGGTCAGCAGAGAGGAGGAGAAGGAGCGGTGCTCGATCGTCGCGACCGCGGTCGCAGGGAAGACCAGGAAGGAGTCCGACGATGGCCATCACCGGATCCGCCGCGACCATCAGTACGATCGCCCCGGCGTCCTCGGAGGGCGACCGCGTCACGCGGCCTCCGGGTCCTCGTCCGGCGCGAAGTAGAGATGCGGGTTGCCGCGCCAATCGTGCCGGGCCACCGGGATACGGTAGACGGATTCGATGAGCCCTGGTTCGAGCACGTCGTGCGGCGTGCCGTCGACCACCACGCGGCCCCTGTCGAGCACCATCAGGCGGTCGCAGTATCGCCCGGCCAGGTTGAGGTCGTGCAGCACGACGACGATCGTGATGCCCAGCCCGCGTACGAGCTCGAGCAGCTCGTGCTGGTACCGCACGTCGAGGTGGTTGGTCGGCTCGTCGAGCAGCATGTGCGTCGTGTCCTGGGTCAGGGCGCGGGCGACGGAGACCCGCTGCCGCTCGCCCCCCGACAGAGTGCCGACCTCGCGCTCGACGAGGTGCATCGCCCCGACGTTGTGCAGCGCATCGGCTGCGGCATTCCAGTCGGCGGCGGTGAACGGGCTCCAGGCGCCGCGCAGCGCCAGCCGGCCGAGCATCACCGACTCTATGACACGGAGCTGCCCTTGCGACTCGTGGTTCTGCGCCACGAGCGCGATGCTGCGTCCGAGCGCTCCGACCGGGCGCTTCGACGACGTCCCCCACTGGATGCCGTCGACCCGCACCTCCCCGGCGTGGATCGGCTGCAGACCGCACATCACGCGCAGCAGCGTGGTCTTGCCGCTGCCGTTGGGGCCTACGATCCCGACGACGCTGCCGTCGTCGACGCGGGCGGTCACCCCGTCGACGGCGGCGGCGTCGCCGAATCGCACGACGGCTCCGGTTACCGAGATCATCGGCTCAGTTCCCGCTCGCGGCGAAGGCGGACACCTGCTTCGACAGCTCCTCGAGGCCGAGCACCGAGTACGGGTTCGGCGGGTCTGTGAGCTCGAGTTTCTGCGCGATGACACGGTTGTTCGCGACGGCCGAGAGGGCGTCCGCACCGGGCAGGGACACGACCTCATTGATCGCATCCTCGGCATCCTTGCCTTCGGGGTAGAGCACGACGATGACATCGGGGTCGCGGTCCACCAGGGTCTCGATGCTGGTCTCGAGGTAGCGCTTGGGGATGTCGTCGAAGACGTTGCGGATGCCGAGGCCGTCGAGCTGCGCGTTCGACATGCTCGCAGTGCCGTAGGTCAGCAGCGATCCGCTGCTGGTCGAGGTGAACAGCATCGCGCCGTCTTCGATGTCGCCCTCTACCTGTGAGACGGCCTCGACGCGCGTCTTCAGCTCCTCGTTCGCCGTGGCGGCGGCATCGGGGTGGCCGAAGATCTCGCCGAAGGTCGTGACCTGCTCGTACACCGAGTCGAAGCTGACGGTGGACGGGGACTCGGGGCAGTAGGCCGGGATGATGTAGAACGGGATGCCGACGGCGGCGAGGGTCTCGCGCGAGAGGGCCTGGGACTCGTAGCCGATGACGAGATCGGGCTGGGCCTCGACGATGGCCTCGAGCGTGACGCCTGAGCCGTCGGCGGCCTCGGTGAGCGCGGGGATCTCGGCCACGCGGTCCTCGATCGCCTCGCTCCAGTGGTCCCCGGTGAGCTCCCAGGTGCGGCTGCCGATCTGGTCGAGGCCGCCAGCCGCCTCGACCGTGCCCAGCACGGTCGAGGCGAGCAGCATGACCGACTCCGGCCGCGATTCGATCACGAGGTCTTCGCCGCAGTTGTCGATCGTGACCGGGTAGCCCGTGGTGTCGCCGTCGCTCGTGGCGGCCGGCTCGGAGGTCTCGGTCGTGCCGGCCGGGGAGCCGCACGCGGTGAGCGTGCCCAGTGTGACGATCGCGGCCGCTGCGACGTGCAGGGCACGACGGGGCCGGTGGCGGGTAGGGGCGGTGGACATGGGGTTCCTTCCTCTGTCTGAGGTCATCGCGGTCGTGGGATACGCTGCGATCGTCTGTCGTGTCCGTGGTGCCGGATCGAGTGCCGTCCGGTCGGGGTGGTGCGCGGTCACGCCGCGCCTTCGCGCAGTCGCGCGACGTGGCGGACGAGCAGGGGCGTGCCGACGAGCGCGGTGACGATGCCGATCGGCAGTTCCTGCGGGGGGAGCGCCATGCGGGCGGCGACGTCGCTCACGACGAGGAAGGCGGCGCCCATCATCGCCGCGGTCGGCAGTAGCGTGCGGTGCGAGGCACCGACCATGCGGCGTGCCAGGTGTGGCACGACGAGGCCGACGAAGCCGATCGATCCGACGGCGGCGACTGTGACGCCGACGAGCGCCGCGCAGACGAGCAGGAGGCCCGTCCGCAGCCGCGCGGGGTTGACCCCGAGCGTCGCCGCCGTCTCGTCGCCGAGGTCGAGGGCGTCGAGCTTGCGTCCGTACGCGGTGAGCGCGACGATCCCGACCACTACGACGATCCCGAGCACAGGCAGGGTCGTGGACGTGGCCAGCGCGATCGAGCCGAGCAGCCAGAACATCACCGACCGTGCGCCGTCCGGGGAGTCCGAGGCGAACACCATGAAGCTCGTCGCGGCGCTCAGCAGGTAGCCCACGGTCACACCGGCTAGGAGGAGCCTGGTCGAGGTGGCCCTGCCGCCGACGTGTGCGAGCGTGAGGGCGAACGCGGTGGCGAGCGAGGCGCCGACGAAGGCGCTCGCCGAGAGGGCGAAAACGCCGCCGATGAGAGCCGTGCCGAACAGGATGAACGCGGCGGCGCCGGTCGAGGCGCCCGCGCTCACGCCGAGGATGTACGGGTCGGCGAGCGGGTTGCGCACGACCGACTGCAGTGTCGCACCGGCGATCGACAGTGCGGCGCCCGCGAGCAGCGCGGTCAGCACACGGGGCAGCCGGATGTCGAGGATGATCGTCTCCTGGCTGTGCGTCCAGGTCGCCTCGCCCGGCCAGCCGACCAGGTGGTGTGCGAGGATCTGCGCGGTGGTAGCCGGGCTGATCACGGCGGTTCCCAGCCCCAGTGAGATCACCGAGACGAGAAGCATGAGCACGCCCATCGCGATGATGCGGAGGCCACGGCCGTGGCCGCGGTGCACGAGCCGGAGGTCGGGCTCGGCGGACACGAGCGCCGGAGGGGAGACGGTCATCGCGGGATTCCTCGGACGGGGTCATGGGAAATGTTCTTATTAGCATCAAGGCAAGGTATGGCTTGCCTAATGGCGTGATGCGCGTGACTCCGCGTATCGCGGATCGGATTCATCTGATAATGATTACCATAATCACTAGCGATGTCAGCACAAAGACGACTGAGACGACGGGCGGACGATGCGAAGACCGGGTGACCGAGGCCGAGCGGGCGAGACCCGCGTCACTTTCTGGCAGATCGCGCAGGAGGAGCACCGCACGATCCTCTTCGCCGGACTGATCGGCGGGGCCGGTGCGCTGGTGAAGGTGACGCCCGCTCTGCTGGTGCTCGCGCTGCTGCAGACGGTCGCCACCTTCGGCGGCCCGGCCGCGGACGGGCCCCGGATCGCGCTGATCGTCGGCGCGCTGATCGCCGCGACGATCGTCGGCGAGACCCTCACCCGGCAGGCGTCGTTGGTGGGGCACCGAGGCGACGCCCGGCACGCCGCGAGCTTGCGGCAGCGCCAGATCGGCCATCTCCAGCGGCTGCCGCTGGACTGGCTGACCCGCAACGGATCCGGCCGGGTGAAGAAGTTCGTGCAGGACGACGTGTTCCGGGTGCACGAGCTGATCGCACACCTCGCGCCCGACGTCACGGCGTCGATCGTCGCGCCGCTCACGGGCCTGACGGTCCTCTTCGTGCTCGACTGGCGGCTCGGCCTGATCGCCTTCGGCCCGCTCACCCTCGCCGCGCTGCTCCTACCGGTGGTGCTGCGTGACAGAGATGCCAGGGCGCGGGACTACAGCATGAAGCTCGCGGGGCTGAACGCCGCGGTGGTCGAGCTCGTGCGCGGCATCGCCCCGATCAAGATGTTCGGAGGTTCCGGACGTGGGTACCGTCGCTTCGCCGAGGCATCCCAGGCGCTCGTGCGCTCATATCAGGAGTGGGTGCGTGCGACGTCGCTCGGGTTCGCGACGATCGGCGCGCTCACGTCGCCCGCGTTCGCCGTCGCGGCGATGGCCCTGCTCGGCATCGCGGTGGCAGTGTTGAGCGACCTCGACCCGATCCTGGTGATTCCCGCGATGATGCTCGCCGCCAGCCTCTCCACGCCTGTAACCGGGGTCGTCGGCATGGTGCAGCGCTTCCGCGAGGCCAACGCCGCCGCCTACGACCTGGAGGAGTTCTTCGCACTCCCGGTGACCGCCGAGGGCGCCCGCGCGTTCGCGTCGCGCGAGGTCGCGACCTCGGTGGAGGACGTCGTGTTCCGCTATTCGGACGGTCCGACCGCGCTCGACGGCGTGGATGTGCGGCTCGAGCCTGGCACGGTCACGGCGCTCGTCGGGCCGTCGGGGTCGGGCAAGTCGACGCTCGCGTCGCTGCTGCCGCGGCTCGCCGATCCCGACAGCGGGCGTGTGGTGTTCGACGGGATTGACGTGCGGGATCTCACGGCGCAGAGCCTGTATTCCAGCGTCGCCTTCGTCTTCCAGCAGCCGTATCTGTTCCGGATGTCGATCCGCGACAACATCGCGCTGACGCGCCCGTCGGCGAGCGAGGTCGAGGTCGTCGATGCGGCCAGGGCCGCGCAGATCCACGAGCGCATCCTGCGTCTTCCGCGTGGGTACGACAGCGTCGTCGGCGTCGACGCCGCACTGTCGGGCGGGGAACAGCAGCGGCTGTCGATTGCGCGGGCGATCCTCATTGACGCGCCTCTCCTCGTGCTGGACGAGGCGACGGCCTACGCCGATCCGGACTCCGAGGCGGCCGTCCAGCGGGCGCTGTCGGCGCTGTCGGCGGGGCGCACGCTGCTGGTCATTGCGCATCGGCTGCACACGGTCTCCGACGTCGACCAGCTGGTCGTGCTGGACGAGGGGCGGGTCGCGGAGCAGGGCACCCACGCCGAGCTTTGCGCGGCGGACGGCCTCTACGCCCGAATGTGGACCACCTATGAGAGAGCACGCTCGCGGATGAAGGCAGGCAGTTCATGATCGGCGCACTGTTCCGGCTCGGAGACGCCGCCTCACGACGCGCGCTCTTCCGTTCGCTCGCTCTCACCGCGGCATCCGCTCTGTTCATGACGGGCGTGCTGGTGCTGATCGTGCCGTTCGTCGGGCGCCTGCTCTCTGCCGATCCCCGCGACGCGCTGCCGGTCGCCGCGCTGATGGCGGTCCTCGGGCTGCTCTTCGTGGCCGCGGAGCTGACCTCGAGCGTGCTCTCGGTGCGGGGCGGCATGCAGCACATCCTGCGGATGCACGCCCTGATCGCGGACCGCGTGGTGCGCATCCCACTCGGCTATTTCACCGACGATCGTGCCGGCGGCATCGCCGCGATCGCCAGCCGCGGCGTGATCATGGCCGCGAACGCACCGGGCAAGATCCTCCGTGCGGTCGTGCATGGCCTCGTGGTGCCGGCGCTGTGCGCGCTCGGGCTGATCGCCTTCGAGTCGCTGAGCGGTGTGCTCGCGAGCATCGGCGTGGTCGCGGTGTACGTCACCTACCGCTGGGTGCACCGCGTGAACCACGCCACCGAGCGCGAGGTCGACCGCAGCGACGCCGAGGGCAGCGCACGCGTGCTGGAGTATGCCCAGCGTCAGCCGGCGATCCGGGCCGCGGGCTCCGGCTCGCTCGCCGAGCGAGCGGTGCGGCAGTCCATAGTCGAGCAGTTCCAGGCCAAGTACGCCTCGGAGTCCCGGCGCTCCTGGGCGAACAACACCATGAGCCTGGTCGTCTACGCCGTGCTCGGCGCCGTGCTCGTCGTCGACACCGTGCGGGTGCTCGGCGGTGGACTGGCGTACACGACGTACGCCGGGGTCGTGGCGCTGCTCATGGTGCTCGCCGCGTTCACGCTGAGGTTCCTGCCCTTCGGACGCGGCCTCGAGCTGGCGAAGAACGCGATCATCGACCTCGACGCGCTGCTCGACCAGCCGCTGCTACCCGAGCCGGATGCGCCGGCGAAGCCGGCAGGATCCGCCGTCGAACTCGATGGAGTCGACTTCTCATACGACGGTGCTCCCGTGCTGAAGGGCATGTCCCTGCGGATCCCGGAGGGCCGGACGACGGCCATCGTGGGGCCCAGCGGATCGGGTAAGAGCACAGTGCTGCGACTCGTCGCCCGCTTCTGGGACGTCGATGGGGGCGCGGTGCGGATCGGCGGCGTCGACGTGCGCGACCTCGGTACGGAGGGCACGCTGCGAAGTGTGTCGACGGTGTTCCAGGACGTGTACGTGTTCGAGGGCACGCTGCGGGAGAACATCCGGCTGGGGCGTCCGGACGCCGACGACGAAGATGTTGCTGAGGCGGCGGCGCTCGCGGGGGTCGACGAGATCGCCGCGAGGCTGCCGCTCGGGCTCGACACCCCGGTTGGCGAGGGCGGCGGCACGCTGTCGGGCGGCGAGCGTCAGCGTCTATCGATCGCCCGCGCGATCCTCAAGGATGCGCCGCTGCTGCTGCTCGACGAGGCGACCGCTGCGCTCGACATCGAGAACGAGATGCTCGTGCAGCGCAGCTTGGCAGCGCTCGCCGGGGAGCGGACCGTCATCGTCGTAGCGCACCGGCTGACCTTCGTCAGAGAGGTCGACCATATCGTCGTGCTCGACGGGCGCGGGGGCGTGGACGCGCAGGGCACGCACGAGGAACTCCTCGCCCGCAGCGAGATCTACGCCCGCTTCTGCCATGAGCGGGCTGAGGCGGGATCCTGGCGCTTGCGCTGATGCGTGTCCGTCCTCTTCGGGCGCGAAGTAGCCGTCTGTTCCTGCGCGACAGCGCCCAGGTCGCCTCGCCGCGGACCGGCGCGCGCGGACGGCCGCGTTCAGGAGGAACGCCGGTCCCCAAGGGCGGCGGGCGCTACGCGGTCTCGCGGCCTCAGACCTCGAAGCAGAACTCGGCTTGAGGATCTGAGAACCGGAGGGTGTTCCACAACATCGCACTCCCCTGTAGACACAGGGAAGTGCGATGTTGAGCATGGGGTGGGTCGCTGCTGCGGCTGTCCGGGGACCTGTCCGTTTTGCCGACTCTTGGTTGTCCTGCGGGGCTCTCTGAGGGTCGACGGGAGGTGCCGCTTACGTGTTTGGTGGGAGCGACGACCGCCCCCGCCTCTGGACTCCCCAGGAGTTTGCCGACGACACGGGCATCCCCGTCAGGACGCTCGCTGAACTGTCGCGCGTCAGTCAGACAGCTCTCAACCGGCTCGGGGTGTCGATGCCAGAACGGCGGAATCACGCTCACGCCGAGCCCGTAGGTGTGACGCCGCCAGGTCGCCACCTCTCCGCGAACTCCTCGAACCTCGCGCTCGCGGCGGCCTCGGCCGGAGCGGTGTAGAGCGGCCGCAGGTCGCGGGCGATCCGGTCCCAGCTGGTGCTGCCGACGTCGAATGAGTCTGGGACCGGACATCGACTGAGCCTCGCTGCTCGGCGGAATCTCTCGATCCTCGATCAGCATGATGAAACACTACATCATTGATTTATAGCCTTGAATCCAAGGGATAATAGGGATCTTGACAGGAGATGATGAACTGCTTTAGCATCGTGTCTACGCAAGCCAATGAGGGCGCTGACTCACAGCAGCCGAGGATCACAAAGGAGTAGTTCCCGAGCATGAAGACGAACACGGTCATGCGGGTATCCGCGATAGCGGTCGCAGTCGGGTTGCTGGCGGGCTGTAGCACTCAGGCCGAAGGTGAATCCGGCGACGAGGAGGTGACTCTTCGCGTCGGAAACCTTCCAAGCGCTGACAACGAGGAGCAGCGCGCTGCCTTCGAAGCTGCAATCGACGAGTTCGAAGAGTTGTACCCGAACATCACGATCGAGGCGGAAGAGACGGCCTACGACGCGCAGACCTTCAACGCGCAGCTCGCGGCGGGTACGCTGCCCACCGTGCTCGCCGTACCCGCGACGGAGATGCAGCGCCTCATCGCACTCGATCAGGTGCGCGATCTTAGCGAGTTCTATGCGGACAGCGACGAACTCCAGAGCATCAACCCGCAGGTGCTCGCGACTGTCCAGGACGACGACGGAGCATACTTCGGCGTGCCGAAGGGATCGTTCAGTCTTGCCCTGATCATCAACCGTTCGGTCTTCGAGGAAGCGGGTCTGGACCCGGATACGGTCGACCTGAGCACGTGGGACGCTGTCGCGGCGGCTGCGGAGCAGATCACACAGAACACGGATGCCATCGGCTACGGACAGCTCACGACCACGAATCAGGGCGGATGGGTTCTGAGTGCGCTGAGCGCGGGATTCGGCAGCGAGATCCAGGAGACGGATGCCGAAGGAGTGACGACCGCCAACGTCGACTCCGCCGGCACGGAGGCCGCGCTCGAATGGTTGCACGATCTGCGTTGGGAGAGCGACGCGATGGGGTCGGAGGTCCTCCTCGACTTCTCGGATCTGGGCCCGCTCTTCGCGAGCGGTCAGTACGGCATGCTCGTGGGAGCATCCGAGTGGTACACGCCTCTCACCGCCAACTACGGGATGCCGTCGGATGACTTCGGCATCTACCCGCTTCCGCAGTCGGCAGACGGTCTGGGCACCCTGGGTGGCGGGACCATCGACATCGTGCCCGCGACGGCCTCCGACGCCGAGGCTGCCGCCGCGGTGAAGTGGTCGACTTTCCGAAACGTGGAGAAGTATTTCGACCTCGACCTGGCGGCCTCCAACGCCGAGTCGCTGTCCGCCGATGGGTCGCCCGTCCCGTCCGTGGGACTTCCTCTCGTAGACGACGAGACCTACTCCGCGTATCTGGCAGCGATCGAGCCGTACATCAACGTCAACCTCGATCACATCGAGCCTTACACATCGACGGCGGATGAGCTGGCGATCGTTCCGGAGCCGCCTGTCGAAGCCCAGCAGACGTATGGCGTCCTCGATGCCGTGCTTCAGGAAGTGCTGAGTAATGAGGACGCCGATATCGGTGCGCTTCTCGCGACAGCTCAGACGGACGTCCAGGGCATCATCGATGGTGCTCAGGACTGATAGGTCCCGCCGTGGCGGGGAGACGGGCGGCCAGTCGCCAGGCACCCCCCCACCGCGGAGGCCGCGG
>JASGDS010000319.1:0-7418 GCA_047607025.1 Microbacterium sp. | reverse complement strand
TCGAAGTCTTCTGCTGGTGCGACGTCGTCCTCGTCGCTCTCATCGTCCGCGTCTTCGTCATCCACGCCCGGGTCGTCCGCTCGACGCCACACGGGGCGTGGCGGCACCTTCGGCACGGTGTACCACATGAGGTCGCCCTGGATCTCGTCGCCCGTCTTCCACGACCCGCTCGTGATCGTGACGACCGCGACATTGACGAACGCTGCGACGGGCACGGCGAACAGGGCACCTGCGATGCCACCCACCATCGATCCGCCCGCCACGACGAGCACCACCGCGAGCGGATGCACCTCGATCGCCGAGCCCATGAGCAGCGGCTGCAGCACGTGCGATTCGATCTGCTGCACCACGAGGATCACGACGAGCATCGCCAGCGCGATCCACGGGCCGTTGTAGAGCAGCGCAAGAACCACGGCGAGCGTTCCGGTCAGGATGGCGCCGACGAACGGCACGAACGCCCCGAGGAACACGAGGGCGCCGACAGGAATGGCCAGCGGCACACCCAGCAGGAACGCACCGAGCCCGATGCCGATGGAGTCGATCGTCGCCACGATGATCTGCGTACGGGCGTAGGTGATGAGGGTCGACCATCCGTTCTGCGCAGCCGCATCGACGGCGGGACGAGCCGCCTTCGGGAACAGGCGCAGCGTCCATCCCCAGATGTTTCGACCGTCGTAGAGCAGACAGATGAGGATGAAGAGGCTCAGCACGAGCCCTGTCGCCACATGCCCGATGGTCGAGCCGACGGCCTGCACGGCGCCCAGCAGATGGTCGGCCTGATCCTGAAGGAAGGTGTCGATGTTGTCGACGAGATCGCCGATGTCCGACTCCGAGATGAGTCCCGTGCCGATGACGAGCTGCTGCAGGTCGTCGATCGCGCGGGACGCACGCGTCTTCACCTGCTCGACATCCTTCGTCACCTGCCAGACGACGAGGGTCACGATTCCTGCCACGACGGCGAGCGCGGCGACGAGACTGATGACGACGGCGAGCACGCGCGGCACGTGACGCTTCACCATGCAGGCCAGCAGCGGCGAGAGCAGCGCGGTGAGCAGGATGGCGATGAACAGCGGGATGACCAGAAGCTTCAGCTTGATGACGAACCAGATGATCAGCGCCGACACGGTGGCCAGCACGATCAGGCGCCATCCGAAGGCCGCGGCGACGCGCAACGGGGCGGGAACAGCCGCCTCCACATCGGCCCTGCTCCAGGCTCGTTCGTTCCTGCGGCTCATCCTCATCATCTTATTCCCCGACGTATGCCTGACAGACGATGCGCGCGGTGCCACGGGGCCGCGTGTGCGGCGGGTTACCCTGGGGCGATGAAGCGCCGCTCGATCGTCCTGCTGGGCGCCGCCGTCCTCGTCGTGGCGGGCGGTGTGGCGACCGTCGCCGTGATGACGAACACCCGCGAACCCTCGCCCCGCGATGCCGCAGGCGCATTCGTCGATGCGCTGGCCGCCGGTGACTCGGACGGGGTGAGAGCGCTGCTGGATGACCCCGACGAGATCGACCAGGCGACCTGGGACGCGTTCGACGCAGCGACCACCTACCCCTCGCAGGCGGAGGTCACCGAGGTCGACGCGCAGGAGACGACGGCCGACGTGACGGCGTCGGCCCTGTTCGACGTGGATCGCCCGCTGGAGTTCACCTTCACGCTGACGAAGGACGGCGACAGCTGGGCCGTCGACGCACCCCCGCTGACGGAGGCCGCGCTCAGCAGCACGCTGGGGGACTTCGTCTCCATTCACGACGTCACGCTGCCCTCGGGCACGATCGAGCTGCTGCCCGCCATCTACGACGTGACGGCGTGGCCATCCGAATACACCGAGGGCAGCGCCACCGTCGTCGCCGTGGGCGACTCGACGACCGCCGAGGTCGAGGCCACGCTGTCGGCCGCCGTCGAACAGGACGCGAAGGCCGCGCTCGTCGATCACCTGGCCGACTGCTCCTCCACCTCGGACACGGTTGCCACCTCGTGCGGCATCGTGCTGCCGTGGCCGGCCGACCTCGCCTCGCTCGACCAGGTCGCCTACCGCGTCGACACCGACCCAGAGATCACGGTCGACCTCGATCAGGCGTTGTTCCAGGCGACGGGCGGTGCGCTCACCGCCACGGCAACAGGCACCCTGCCGAACGGCCAGCCGGGCGAGTTCACCTATCGAATCGACAACTGGTCGATCTACGGCTCCATCGCCCTCGACGCCGATGGCGTCGCCCTCAAGGTCTTCTAGCTCGGCTCAGAAGGGTGCTGGATTGTCGGTGTAGACCCTGCCGGCAGGGCTGACCCACTTAATGACACCATCGGGTTGCTGCACCGGGTTCCAGTCGGTGTTGTGCTTCATCGTGTGGTCAGGATCGCAGAGCGGGTCGAGGTTTCCGACGTTCGTGCATCCTTCGAGATTGCCATGCACCTGCGCTCTCCCAGCCCGGCACGCTACGGTTGGGAAGTGACCGACGACACCGATAACACGCCCGAGACCGACGAGGTCCCCTCTTTCGAGCAGCTGGGCATCACCGGCCCCGTGCTCGCGGCCATCAAGGGGCTCGGCTACGAGACACCCTCCCCCATTCAGGCGGCGACCATTCCGGCGCTGCTGCGAGGGCGGGATGTCGTCGGCATGGCACAGACGGGCACGGGCAAGACCGCGGCCTTCGCGCTGCCGGTGCTCGAGCACCTCGATGTCTCCGAGAAGAAGCCACAGGCGCTCGTGCTCGCGCCCACCCGCGAGCTGGCACTGCAGGTGTCGGAGGCCTTCGAGTCGTACGCCACGAAGATGAAGGGCGTGCACCTGCTGCCCGTCTACGGCGGGCAGGGCTACGGCGTGCAACTGTCGGCGCTGCGCCGCGGCGTGCACGTGGTCGTCGGCACGCCTGGCCGCGTCATGGACCACCTCGAGAAGGGCACGCTCGACCTCTCGGAGCTCAAGCACCTCGTGCTCGACGAGGCCGATGAGATGCTGAAGATGGGCTTCGTCGCGGATGTTGAGCACATCCTGTCGCACACCCCGGAGGGCAAGCAGACGGCGCTGTTCTCGGCGACGATGCCCGCCGCCATCCGCCGGCTCGCGCAGAAGTACCTGCACGACCCGGAAGAGATCACGATCGCGTCGAAGACGACGACCAACACGAACATCCGCCAGCGCTACCTGATCGTGTCGTTCTCGCAGAAGGTGGATGCCCTCACCCGCATTCTCGAGGTCGAGAACTTCGAGGCGATGATCGTGTTCGTGCGCACGAAGAACGACACCGAGACGCTGGCTGAGAAGCTGCGGGCGCGCGGTTATTCGGCGGCCGCCATCAACGGCGACGTGCCACAGGTGCAGCGCGAGCGGGCGGTCGGGCAGCTGAAGGATGGCAAGCTCGACATTCTCGTCGCGACGGATGTCGCCGCGCGCGGGCTCGACGTGGAGCGCATCAGCCACGTCGTGAACTTCGACATTCCCACCGACACCGAGTCGTATGTGCACCGCATCGGCCGCACCGGCCGCGCGGGCCGCTCCGGCGACGCCATCAGCTTCATCACACCGCGCGAGCGCTATCTGCTGGGGCACATCGAGCGGGCGACACGCCAGTCGCCCGAGCAGATGCAGCTGCCGAGCGCGGAGGACGTCAACACGACGCGTCTCGAGCGCTTCGACGACGCGATCACCGCCGCTCTGGACGAAACGAGCCGCGTGGAGGCGTTCCGCGACATCATCGCCCACTATGTGCGTCACCACGATGTGCCGGAGGCGGATGTCGCCGCGGCACTCGCGATCGTCGCGCAGGGCGAGACTCCCCTGCTGCTGGATCCTGCGAACGACCCGCTCTCGCAGCCCGCCGAGCCCCCGCGCGCCAAGCGCAAGGACAAGCCGCAGCGCGAGGGCTACGACGGTCCGCGCGAGCGTCGCCCGCGTGGCGACTACGCGCCGTATCGCATCGAGGTCGGCCGTCGCAATCGGGTGGAGCCGAGGCAGATCGTGGGCGCCCTGGCGAACGAGGGCGGTCTGCGGCGCGATGATTTCGGCGCCATCACCATCCGGCCCGACTTCTCGATCGTGGAGCTGCCGACGAACCTCGACCGCAGCGTGCTCGACCGGCTGCGGAACACGCGTGTCGCCGGTCAACCGATCAACATCCGGCCCGACCGCGGCCCGCGAAAGCCC
The DNA here is from genome assembly GCA_047607025.1 of Microbacterium sp. Classification (GTDB taxonomy): domain Bacteria; phylum Actinomycetota; class Actinomycetes; order Actinomycetales; family Microbacteriaceae; genus Microbacterium. The sequence continues at coordinate 3,270 of JASGDS010000319.1, read as the reverse complement.
CGCCACAAGGACTGAGGCTGCCATATGCCCCTGGCGGCATATCTCCCTGCGTAGCGTTGCACGCAAGCTTTCGGCATCCGCCTTCCGCTTCCGCGCACAGTTGCCATCCGGTCGCTGCCCAATCGAAAGGCAACGTCATGACACTTCAGACAGCCGATCTCGCAGCCACTCTCGGACCCGTCCGACAGACCTACGCCAGAAGCAGCGATTTCGCTCCGGTCACCAGGGCCTACGCGCGCGTCGCGCAGGTTGTGCGCGAGACGGGTCTGATGCGCAGGAGGCCGTGGTTCTACGGGACGGTTCTGTCCGTTCTCGCTCTCGCGTTCGGCGGAGCGATCACGGGGTTCATCCTCTTCGGCGAGAGTTGGTTCCAGCTGCTGATCGCCGCAGCTCTCGGCGTGCTGTTCACGCAGGTCGCCTTTCTCGCGCACGAAGCGGCGCACCAGGTGATCATGCCATCCGCCCGCAGCAATGAACGTCTCGCCCGCGGGCTGGGCGCCATCGTCGGCATGAGCTACTCCTGGTGGGATGCCAAGCATCGCCGCCATCACGCCGCCCCCAACCAGATCGGCAAGGACCCCGACATCGAGGTGGACACGGTCTCGTTCCTCGCCGACGATGCCGCGGCCTCGCGCGGGATCGTGCGCCTGATCACCGGGCGGCAGGGATGGCTGTTCTTCCCGCTGCTCACGCTCGAGGGCGTCAACCTACACTTCCTCAGCTTCAAGCACCTCTTCTCGCGCGGCCAGGTGAAGGGTCGCTGGGTGGAGATCGCACTGCTCACCGCGCGATTCGCCCTCGTCTTCGCCCCGATCTTCCTGTTTCTGCCGCTGGGAATGGCCTTCGCGTTCGCAGGCGTCATGCTCGCCACGTTCGGGCTCTACATGGGCGGATCCTTCGCGCCGAACCACATCGGCATGCCGATCATCGCCGCGGGTGAGCGCGTGGACTTCTTCACACGGCAGGTGCGCACGTCGCGCAACATTCGCGGTGGATGGTGGGCGACCTGGCTGATGGGCGGGCTCAACTACCAGATCGAGCATCACCTGTTCCCGACGATGGCACGACCTCACCTGGCGAAGGCGCGTGAGATCGTGCGCGACTACTGCCAGGCGAACGACGTGCCCTACACCGAGACGTCGCTGCTGAATGCCCAGGCCACCGTCATCCGCTACCTGAACACCGTCGGCCTGTCGGCGCGCGACCCGTTCGCCTGCCCGCTCGTCACGCAGTATCGCCGCGCCTGACGCGACGCTCGCCGCGGCGGCCCGCCTGCTCAGCGACCGCCGGAGAAGCCTCCACCGCCGCCACCGCCCGAGAAGCCTCCGCCGGTGGACCCGCCCGAGCTCGATGACGTGTAGCTCGCCGACGAGTTCATGGCCGACGAGAACCGGCCGAGAGCGTCGCCGATGCCCGCGATGCCGTGATGGTGCAGGCTCGAGTACCAGTACACGGTCGCGACACCCGCCGCCTCGTACTGGGTCATGAGCTGCTTCGCCCACGACTTCTCTTCGCCGAACAGCTCTGCGTACGGCAGAAGCTTCTCATAGAGGTGCACGACGTCGACCGATCCGTCGGCCCGCCGATCGGCGCCCTGGTACGACTGCAGCATCTGCAGCCGGTCGGTCTCAGCGACCGTGATGAACTCCTTCACGCCGAGCAGATACTCGCGCACCTCGGCGCCCTTGGGCGTGTGCACACGGTGCTTCACCACGCCGATGATGCCGCCGACAAGCGCGATGCACGCCCCCATGACGCCGAGCGAGAGGGCGGGCGCGTTGCCTCGGGAGCCGGCAGCGATGAGCAGCACGACCGTCACGGCGACGAGCGCGAAGCCGACGATGCTCACCGCCATAGCCGCGCCGCTGCGCTTGCGCGTGAGCAGGCCGCGATCGTCCTGCGCCTCTTTCACACCGGCGCCCTGCAGCGCCGTCATCTTCTTCGCGAAGCTGTCGGAGCGCCGAGGCAGGTTCTTGAGCGTGCCCGCCTCGGCGGTCTTGCCGAAGAGGACGCGCAGCGCACGGGCATCCAGGGCGCTGCCCGCCTTCGCGCGATCGAGCAGGCGGAACGCGATGAGCGGCTTTCGGCCATTCTTCGGTGCGACCTCCTCGATCTGCATCGCGCCCTGCACAGCGAGATGCAGGAACTCGGCAGGGATGACCTTGTCGCTCTTGCCCACGACGGGTCCTGCGACCAGCGGCGGCAGGTCTGCCGGAACGTCGTACTGCGCGACGATGACACCGCTGGCGACGCGACTGCGGCGGCGCATCCGTGTGACGAAGAAGATCGACAGCGCGGCGAGCACCGCATTCACTCCCCCGACGACGATCGGTCCGACATCGAGCAGGGCATTCGGACGGCGTTCGGATGGCTGCGTCACGGTGCCGGGCTGCATGTCGATTGCGACCGTGACGCCCTCATATGCCGCCAGCGGCATATGGTCGATCGAGTACGTGACATGGCCATCCGATTCGCCCTGCGTCACGGGGCAGGTGTCGGTGGAATCCTCCTCGCCCCAGTAGCAGCTGGCGTCGCCCGTCACAGCTTTCGACAGCGTCTCGTCGAGGGTGATGGTCGCGGTGAAGGAATCGACCGGCTGCGCCCGCTCGAGGTTCAGCAGATCCCAGTAGAACTCGTCGACCTTCGTGTCTTCTGCGGCGATCACCGGGTCGCGCACCGTGTACGACATCGCATAGGTCTGGCGACCATGCACATACGAGTCGTCGCCGACGAGGATGACCGTGTACCCGTCCTCCGACTCGGTCTCGAACGGCACCGCGTGCTCGGCGCCATCCGTCACCGAGATGTCGGAGATGTGCAGCGGCGCGCCCTCGTAGCGCTCGGGGATACCGCGCACGATTCCCTTGTTCTGATTGGAATCGGGGAACACCGGGGTGACGGTCTCGGTGATGCGAGCGACGGCGCGGCCGACATCGTCGACGCCCAGCTGCACGTCGACATCCCAGCTGTCATAGCTGAAGTCGTCGACGCCGGCGTTCGCAGGCAACCCGCCGCCGAGCAGCAGAACACCCGCAAGCACCAGCGCGGAAGCGCCACGGCGGATGGATGCGGTCGCGTTCTTTCCTCGCCCGGCCATCCCCCCACGCTATGCGTCACGGATCAAAGAATCCACACATACCGCGGGCGGGCGCTGGTTACGCATCCTGAACTGCGGACATCGCTCGTCCCGGAACGAGCGATGTCCGCAGTTCAGGATGCGTAACCAGCGCCCGCCCGCGGTATGTGTGGATTCTTTGATCCGTGACGCAT
>JASGDS010000318.1:0-18040 GCA_047607025.1 Microbacterium sp. | reverse complement strand
TCATCTCGAACCACCGCAGCATCACGGGCATGAGATGCCGCTGGATGTTCGCACGGCGGGAGATGCCGCTGGTGAGCGCGCGAATATGGCCGAGCGCGCCCCGCGGGTTGCGGAAGCCGCTCGCTCGCAGGCGCGCCTCCGCCTCGTCGGTCGTCAGGCTGCGCTGATCCTCGGGAATCGCCGCCACCGCGCTCAGCAGCGGACGGTAGAACAGCCGCACGTGGATGTCGCGCACCTCTCGCTTCACACCATCCCACAGCTTGGTGAGCGCCCCGGGGCCATCCGCAAGCCCGCTCGATCGCGCGAGCACCCGCATGCCCGTCTCGGTGCGCGGCATGAGGTGCGTGCGGGCGAGGTTCCCCAGCTGCAGCCGGTGCTCCATCACGCGCAGCACCCGGTAGTCGCGCGCGAACGCGGCGCCGTCCTCCCGGCCGATGTAGCCACCGGCGACCAGCGCATCCAGCGCGTCGAGGGTTCCCCGCGCCCGGAGCGCGTCGTCAGACACCCCGTGCACGAGCTGCAGCAGCTGCACCGTGAACTCGATATCGCGGATGCCGCCCGGTCCGAGCTTCAGCTGGTAGGGCACATCGGCGGGCGGGATGTGGTCGGTCACCCGCTCGCGCATGCGCTGCACGTTCTCGACGAAGTTCTCATGCGAGGCGATCGTCCACACGCGGGGGCTCACCATCGCGACGTACGCGGCGCCGAGGTCGGGATCTCCGGCGAGCGGCCTGGCCTTCAGCAGCGCCTGGAACTCCCAGGTGTGCGCCCATCGATCGTAATAGGCCTCGTGCGAGGTCAGCGTGCGCACGAGCGCCCCCTGCTTGCCTTCCGGGCGCAGGTTCGCGTCGACCTCCCACAGCGGCGGCTCGATGTCGACCTCGCTGATTCCGCGCATCGTCAGAATGGCCAGGCGGTTCGCGATCTGGAGCGCGTGCTGCTCGGTGACGACGTCTTCGTCGGCAGACCCCGCCACGAAGATCACGTCGACATCGGAGACGTAGTTCAGCTCTCGAGCACCCGCCTTGCCCATGCCGATGATGGCGAATCGCGTGGCCGCGACCCGCTCCCTCGGATGGGCCGCCATGCCGGCCGTGACGCTCGTGCGCGCGATCGCGAGCGATGCCTCCAGCGCCGCCCCCGCAGCGTCGGCGAGGGCGGCCGCGACGGGCTTCAGCGCCTCGACGGGGTCGTCGGCGAGCAGATCAAAGGCAGCGATGCGGGCCAGCTGCTCACGATAGGCGATGCGCAGCGCGAGAACGGCCTCATCCGTCGGCAGCTCGCTGAACCCGGCCCGCGCACCCACCGCGGCCAGCAGCGCTTCCTGCAGCGCCGCGGCGGTCGGCAGCGTCGCCGCCTGCTCGACGAGCAGCGAGAAGGATGTCGGTCGACGCAGATAGAAGGTGCCGAAACCGCGGGAGGCGCCGAGCAGCCGCCAGGCGACGAGCCGGCCATGGCCATCCGACATCACCACGCGCACCGCTTCGGCGTCGCGACGCGCCACCTTCACCAGGGCGTCGAGCGCCTCATCGGCGTCTGCGGCGACGGTGACATCCGTCAGCAGCTGCGCCCGTTCGATGCCGGTGAGCGTCGAGAGCTCGTCGAGGCCGACGCTCGCACGCTCCAGGTCGCTGAAGCCGACACGTGCCAGGTCGGTCAGTCCGGAGACACGGGCCATGACCCGTCTCAGATCGCGTCGAACGTCGCGCGCAGCTCGACCGGCGTCACCTGGCGACGGTACGCGTCGTACTCGCTGCGCTTGTTCTCCAGCACATACCGGAACACCTGCTCGCCCAGCGTCTCCGCCACCAGCTCGCTCTCCTCCATCTGGGCGATGGCGTCGTGCATGCTGGTCGGCAGCGGCTGGTAGCCGAGCGCGCGGCGCTCAGAGCCCGACAGCGCCCACACATTGTCCTCCGCCTCCGGCCCGAGTTCGTACTGCTCCTCGACGCCCTTGAGTCCGGCGGCCAGCAGCAGGGCGTAGGCGAGGTACGGGTTGGCGGCCGAATCGATGCCACGGTACTCGACCCTGGCCGACCCGCCCTTGCCCGGCTTGTACATCGGCACGCGTACCAGGGCGGAGCGATTGTTGTGCCCCCAGGTCACGTAGCTCGGGGCCTCGTCGCCGCCCCAGATGCGCTTGTAGGAGTTGACGAACTGGTTCGTCACAAGCGAGATCTCACCCGCGTGCCGCAGCAGACCCGCGATGAACTGCCTGCCCACCTGCGAGAGCTGATACTGCGCACCCTCTTCGAAGAACGCATTGACGTCGCCCTCGAACAGCGACATGTGAGTGTGCATTCCGCTGCCAGGGGCCCCGGCGATCGGCTTCGGCATGAAGGTCGCGTGCACGCCCTGCTCGATCGCCACCTCCTTGACGACCGTGCGGAACGTCATGAGGTTGTCGGCCATGGTGAGGCCATCCGCGTAGCGCAGGTCGATCTCGTTCTGGCCCGGACCCGCCTCGTGGTGGCTGTACTCCACCGAGATGCTGAGGTCTTCCAGCATCCGCACCGCACTGCGGCGGAAGTCGTGCGCCGTGCCGCCTGGCACGTTGTCGAAGTATCCAGCGTGATCGACGGGCTCGGGGCCAGAGCGCCCGAAGTCCTTCGACTTGAACAGGTAGAACTCCACCTCAGGGTGCGTGTAGAACGCGAATCCGCGGGATGCGGCGCGCTCGAGCGCGCGCTTGAGCACATTGCGAGGCTCGGCGACCGCCGGTTCGCCATCCGGGGTCTTGATGTCGCAGAACATGCGCGCGGTGGCATCCACCTCGCCGCGCCACGGCAGGATCTGGAACGTCGAGGGATCGGGGAAGGCGAGCAGATCGGACTCGCTCGATCGGGTGAGACCCTCAATCGCGGAGCCGTCGAAGCCGATGCCCTCGCTGAAGGCTCCTTCGACCTCGGCCGGTGCGATGGCCACCGATTTCAGAGTGCCGACGACGTCGGTGAACCACAGACGCACGAACTTGACGCCTCGTTCTTCGATCGTGCGAAGCACAAAGTCCCTCTGCTTGTCCATCGAACCCCTTCTCTCACGCGGTGCAGTCTCAGCCTACCGGTGAGCGCCCCTCTACCGGTCTTCTGCGGCGTCTGAGTCCGCCCACGCCTTGGCGCGTGCGGCGAGAATCTCGGGCGCGCGCGCTGCCTCATCCGCGGTGCTGAACGGTCCGATCCGATCGACCGCGATCGACTGCGGTCCGACCTCCACTTCACCCGTGCGCGAGTTGTACCAGAACTGCTTCTCGGAGTCGGCTTCGGTGCTCATGCCTTGAGTCTATGACGCACGCTCGCTCCCACACTGCACGGCAGCTCGCAAACCGCGCGTGGGACGCGCTGTCTGCGAGCTAGGAGGCAGTGTGACGCCGACGGTGCCGGATGCCGCCGGCCGCGAGCGAGAGAACGCTGAGGATCAGGATGGCGCCGGAGATCCACGGACCGAGCAGCACCCCGGCCGTCGTGCCCGTGCGCAGCTCGACGTCGTCGAGCATCGCTCCGGCCGTGGCGATCGGCAGCGCGTCGACGGTCGTGCCATCCGCCGCGATCACCTGGCTCGTGCCCGTCGTCGACAGGTTCACGACCATCCGGCCGGTCTCGATGGCCCGCATACGGGCGAAGGAGAGCTGCTGCAGGTTCTCGTCTGTGCCGCGGAAGTCGGCGTTGTTGGTCTGGAAGATGAGCACCTCGGCGCCGTCGTGGATGCCCTCTCGGATGAGCGAGTCGAAGATGACGTCGAAGCAGATCGCCAGCCCGATCGTCGTGCCGTCGTCGAGCGTCACGACGGGCGGCTCGGTGCCAGGCGTGTACTCGCGCCCGATGAGCCCGATGAGGCTCGGGGCGAGCTTCTCGAAGATCGCCCGATTCGGCACGTACTCGCCGAAGGGCACGGGATGGCGCTTGGAGTGCAGCTGAACCTCGCCCTCCCCCGTCCACAGCATCGAGGTGTTCCAGATCGTCGCGTCGTCTTGGGTGGAGTCGCCGCCGTGCGCAGACGCCGCATTCATGAGCAGAGGTGCACCATACTGCTCGACGACGCCGTCGAGCACAGCGGCCGTGGTGTCGTTGTACAGCGGGTCGGAGTCGACCCCGCCCTCCGGCCACACAATCAGGTCGAGGTCTTTGCCGCGCAGCGCTTCGGTCGCTTCCAGCTGCGAGTCCAGCACCTCGTAGCGATCACGGTCGTCCATGTACGCTGCCGGGCCGTTGCCCTGCACGGCGCCGACGGTGAGCGTCTGCCCCGTGACGTGCGTCGGGAACTGCGGCACGAGCACCAGCGCGACCAGCAGGATGGCCGGGGTGATCGCGGTGCGTGCCTTACCGGTCCCTGAGCCTGTCGAAGGGCGGATGATCTCGATCACGAACGCGCTGATGAGCACGATGCAGAAGCTCAGCCCCGTGACGCCGATCCACGATGCGCTTCGCGCGATGGGCGCGTCGGCCATGGCCATCCCGAGCCTGCCCCAGGCGAACCCGCCGTAGGGCACAGTGCCGATGAGCACCTCCCGCAGGGTCCAGAGCCCCGCGACGAGCACGGCGACCAGCGCACGGGTTCCTGAGCCTGTCGAAGGGAGCCACCGGTACGCGAGGGCGATCGGGATGCTCAGCACCGCGGTGAAGAGCGACTCGAAGGTGCTCAGCGCGACCCAGGGCACCCAGGCGCCGGTTGTGTCGCCGAGGAAGTGCGCCGACCACGACACGTGGGGCAGGTAAAACGCGAGCCCGAAGACGAGACCTGTGAGAAACGCGCCTCCCATCCGGCGTCCGATGAGGCTGACGAGGCCCAGGATGACCGCGACGAACGTGAGCGGCCAGATGCCGATCGACGGGAAGGAGGCGTCGAGCGTGAGCCCGCCGACCGCCGCGACGATGACCGCCGCCCACAGCGGGAGGCGGCGGCGTGCGGGCATACCCGCAAGCCTACGATGCGCGACTCAGCATCAACGGATTCCTCGGAGATCTCGGATACCACGGACGCACCGGAGGGTTCCGGTCCTTGGATTCCGAGATATCCTTGATTCGCGTTGAGGTCAGTCGCCCAGTTCGAAGGGCAGCCCGAGCGCATCCCTCAAGGTCAGAGCATACGGTTCACGAGCCGACGGTGGCACCCACTGAGCATCCCGATGCCGCTCGTACAGGCGATCATTCTCGGAGCGTGGAAAGACGTGCACGTGCAGATGCCACACGTCCTGATCACCGGCAGGTTCGTTGTGCTGGCGGATGGAGATGCCCTCACAGCCATACGACGTTCGCATCGCGATCGCCACACGCTGAACCAGATCCCACACGGCATGGGCATCGTCGGGGTCAAGGCCGTAGAGATTCTCGACGTGTGCGCGAGGCCTCACGAGCGCCGCGCCTTCGTTCGCAGGCCACCACTTCGGCGCAATGCGTGCAAAGGCACGATCGGTGACGGCGACGATGTCGGATGGCTGATTGCGTTCGTCGAACTCCCCCTTCGTCGGGCTCGTGGGATCTGCTCATGTGAAGTCCACCGAAGGACGTAGATGAAGTCTTACGTCCATCCGCTCATGCAGCACTCGACCGATCTCGATCCGTGTCGGCGCTAGACGATAAACGAGGAAGTGCCTCGGATTGTGTACGACAGGCCCTCTGACGTGCGCGCGACTGCCCCTCAGGTGCCCTGCGAAGATGCCGGTCCCGACGGGCAGGGTCTCACTGCCCGCACCATCCCGCGCTCTCGCCGCAGTCTGCATCGCGCAGGAGAGAAGTTCGACGTACCGGTCGTGCACCTCTTTGCCGAACTGCTCGTAGGACTCCAACAGGATCGCCGAGATGTCCCGTTGTGCAGGTCCAGAAACAGAGTAGGTGCTCACAACGGCGGTCAGCCTTAAACAACACCGAGGCTTCGAACGAACGAACGTTCGTCACCCTCACTCACCTCGACGAAGTCTCCAGCGTCCATGGCAGAGAAGCCAACATCGATGGCCGCTCGGAGCGCTTCAAGGCGCAGTTCTCGTTCGGCATCTCGCTCCCGCAGAAGACGCAGGCCCTCACGAAGAACCTCGCTCGCATTCTGGTACCGACCAGATGCGACATCACTCCGAGGGGATGACGATCCAGAGAATCACGTACACCCAGATCGAGAGGCCCGCGAAGAGCACGGCGGCCACCGCACCGAGGCGCACGGCCCAGGTGGGAAGGCCGAAGCGGTTCGCCAGCGCGGAGCACACACCGGCGATGATTCGATTGCTGCGAGGTCTGACGAGTCCGTTCATGCCTCCATCCTGCGCCGTTCCGACGCCGACCGCACGGGGGTTAACCCGAGAGTCCGCTCGGTCATCCGTAAGATGACGGGATGACCGACACCATCGTGCGCGCCGCGACCGTCGACGATGCCCACGCCATCGCGGTCATTCACGTGCGCGGATGGCAGACGGGCTACGCCGGGCTCATGCCGCAGGACTTCCTCGACGCGCTGTCGATCGAACAGCGCGAAGAAGGATGGCGCAGCATCCTCAGCAGCGGCGAAGGAGCGTCGCATCAGCTCGTCGCGGAGCGCGACGGCGACGTGATCGGGATGGCCTCAGCCGGCCACGCGCGCGACGAGGATGCCGAAGACCGCGGCGAACTCTGGGGCATCTACGTGCACCCCGACGTCTACTCGACCGGCGCCGGTCACGCGCTCATCACCGCCGTGGAGGATGCGCTCAGGGCCGATGGCTTCACGAGCGCGTCCCTCTGGGTGCTCGAGGGCAACCACCGCGCCACGGACTTCTATGAGCGGCACGGATGGCTCGAAGACGGCGCCAGGAAGGTCGACGAGCGCCCCGACCTCGTCCTCCACGAGCGCCGCCGCGTCAAGCTCCTCGCCTGAGCAGCTCGGGCGACGGACGCGGCTCAGACGCCGGTGTAGGCGACGATCCCGCGGCGGATGGCCTCCAGCGCCTGGCGCGCGGTGCGGGCGAGCAGCGCGGGGGCGACGTGGCCGAGCTGGTCGAGCAGGTCGATCGTCTGCTTCACCCACCGCACGAAGTCACCTGCGGGCATGTCCGCCGCCTGAAGCACGGTGTCGAGCGACATGCCCTTCGCCCAGAGGTGCATCGCCATCGCCAGCTGCGGCGCGAGTGGCGCGGTGCCCGGCAGCCGGTGGTCCTGCTCGAGGTCGTCGAGCTGCGCCCACAGCAGCGCCGTCGCGTCGAGTGCCGCGCGGAACGCCCCGCGCGGCAGCTGCGGGTCGGCACCGGTATCGCGACGCGGCTCGTACACGAGCGCGCAGGCGAGCGCAGCGAGGGATGGCGCATCCAGCCCGTCCCAGAGGCCCTGGCGCAGCGACTCGGCGACGAGCAGGTCGCGCTCGCCGTAGATGCGTCGCATGCGCATGCCCGCCTCGGTCAGCACGGTGCGACCATCCGTCACCTCGATGTAGTCGAGCGCGCCGAGCACCTCGAGAATCTGGTCGAAGCGCCGCGCCACCGTGCCCGTTCGGTGGTCGATCTGGCGCCGCAGCTTCGACACCTCGCGCGTGAGCCTGTAGTGCCTCTCGCCCCACCGCGCGTGCTTCTCGCGATCGGGGCAAGTGTGGCAGGGATGGCGCTGCATGCGCTTGCGCAGCCCCTGGATGTCGTTCTGCCGCTGCTGCCGGCGGGCGGCCGAGGCCATGCCGTCCTTGCGGTTCAGCTTCTCCAGGTCGTTGATCTCGCGCCGCAGCCTCGCATACTCGGCGAAGTCGCCCCGATCGCACGTCATGGACTTGGCGTATCCGGCCAGCGACGCCTCGGCATCCTTCACCTGCTGCGCGAGCCCGACGACGGCGCGATCGGCTTGGAACTGCGCGAACGACGACTCCAGGATCTCCCTCGCCCGCTGTCGGCCGAACTGGTCGATGAGGTTCACCGCCATGTTGTAGGTCGGCTGGAACGACGAGTTGAGCGGATAGGTGCGGCGCGAGGCGAGGGCGGCGACCGCCTGCGGGTCGAAGCCTTCGGTGTACTGCACGACGGCGTGCCCCTCGACGTCGATGCCTCGACGTCCCGCGCGGCCGGTGAGCTGCGTGTACTCCCCAGAGGTGATCGGCACGCGCGACTCGCCGTTGAACTTCTCCAGCTTCTCGAGCACGACCGTGCGCGCGGGCATATTGATCCCGAGCGCGAGGGTCTCGGTCGCGAAGACGACCTTCACCAGCTTGCGCTGGAACAGCTCCTCGACGACCTCTTTGAAGGCGGGAAGCAGGCCGGCGTGGTGCGAGGCGACGCCGCGCTCCAGGTCGCGCCGCCACTGGTAGTAGCCGAGCACGGCGAGATCCTCGTCGGGCAGCAGCGCCACGTGCTCGTCGATGACGCGGCGGATCTCGTCGCGCTCCTCGCGCGTGGTCAGCTGCACGCCCGCACGCTTCACCTGCGCGACGGCCTGGTCGCATCCGACGCGCGAGAAGATGAAGAAGATCGCCGGCAGCAGGTTCCGCTGATCGAGCAGTTCCACGACCCGCGCCCTGTCGACGCGATCCAGTCGCCTGGCCGGCCCCGGTCTGCGTCCGCCGCGGTTCGACCGTTTGCCGCCGCCTCGACTCGAGAAGGAGTTCTCGTTCGCCCGGTACGTCTGCGCGTGCATCGAACGTGCCCGCATCAGCTCCTGATTCACCTGGTGCGCGGCGGCGCCCGCCCCCTCGCTGAACAGCGGCAGCAGGTCGCCGTTCACGAGCACGTGCTGCTCCAGCGGCACCGGTCGATCCTCCGACACGATGATCGCCGTGTCGCCGCGCACCGTGGCGAGCCAGTCGCCGAACTCCTCGGCGTTCGACACCGTCGCCGACAGCGACACCAGCTGCACGCTGGGCGGCAGGTGGATGATGACCTCCTCCCACACCGCCCCGCGGAAGCGGTCGGCGAGGTAGTGCACCTCGTCCATCACGACGTAGCGCAGACCATCCAGCGCGGTCGATGCCGCATAGATCATGTTGCGCAGCACCTCGGTCGTCATCACGAGGATGCGCGCGGTCGAGTTGATGACGGTGTCGCCGGTCAGCAGCCCGACCTCATCCGCGCCGTAGACCTCCTGCAGCTCACGGAACTTCTGATTCGAGAGCGCCTTGATCGGCGTCGTATAGAAGGCCTTCTCGCGTGCGGTCGCCATCGCAAGATGGATGGCGAATTCGCCGACGATCGTCTTGCCCGCGCCCGTGGGAGCGGCCACGAGCACGCTGCGCCCGGCCGAGAGCGCCTCGCAGGCGGCCAGCTGGAACGCATCGAGCGGGAACGGCTGCGCCGAGGCGAACGCTTCGACTGCCGCTTCGACAGGCTCAGCGACCGGAGAGGACTCAGCGACCGGAGACGGCTCAGCGACCGGAGAGGACTCAGGCATACAGGTCGGGGTTCTTCTGGCGTCTACGACGGTCGAACAGCAGCGACAGCAGCGCGGCCGCGATGTAGAGCACGATCAGGATGGCCGCAAGCAGCAGCATCGTCGTGATGTCGGCGGCGGGCGTCGTGATCGCGGCGAACGCGGTCGCGATGACGACGGCCACGCGCCATCCCTTGAGGATCTGCCTGCCGCTGACGATGCCGGCCAGGTTCAGCGCGACGAGGAACACGGGCGTCACGAACGAGACGCCGATGACGAGCAGCAGCTTGAGGATGAAGTCGAAGTAGTAGTCGGCCTGGTAGAACGCGACGCCCTGCTCGGGGATGAACGTCGACATCACCTCGATGACGTGCGGCATCACGAGCCAGCCGACGACGCAGCCGCCGAAGAACAGCGGGATGGCGCTGGCGAGGAACCCGATCGTGTACCTGAACTCCTTCTTCGTGAGACCGGGCATGATGAACGCCCACAGCTGCCACAGCCAGATCGGCGCCGAGACCAGCACGCCCAGCGCGAACGCAAGCCGCATCTTGAAGTCGAAGCCGCTCGAGACGGTCGTGAAGTTCAGCTGCGCCGGATGGTCCTGATTCACCATCGCGATCGGCTTCACGAGCAGATCGATGACCGGGTCGGCGAAGATGAACGCGACGATCATGCCCACAAGCAGCGCGGCCGCGGCGATCATCAGCCGTCGCTTGAGCTCTTTCAGATGCGCGGTGAGCGTCATCCGACGGTCGCGGTGAGGTCGGTCGCCCTCGGTCACGTCCTCGGTGTCGGACGCAGTCACGGCCTAGCTCGACGAGGTGGGGCCGGTCTGACCATCGCTCGTCGAGGTCGTCGAGGCGTCGTTCGTCGACGTGCCGTCACCCGGCGTCGGCGGGTTCTCGTCCTTCATCTCGTTGATCTCCTTCTTGAAGACACGAGCGGACTGACCGACGCTCTTCGCAAGCGCGGGAAGACGAGCCGCCCCGAACAGGAGCAGGACGACAGCGAGCAGGATGAGCAGGTGCCATCCGGTGAGGCCACCCAGCATGACTCACTCCTTCGGTGGGGAAAACATTGAACCGAGTCTACCCCGCATGTGTCCAGAAGCGACGGTCATTCCTCGTCATACAGGGCGAGCGCCCGCGCCGCCCAGTCGGCGGCAGCACGCCGGGCGGCGGCGGGGGCCACCACTTCCGCACGCCCACCCAGCCTGGCCACGAGCCGCTTGAGCGTCGCGGCATCGGCGAGACGGATCACCGCCGTCGAGATACCCTGTGAGTCGGTGACTTCGGCGTGTCGCAGATAGTCGCCGAGCAATGGTGCCAGCGCAGTGGGGAACCGCAGGGTGGCGACATCGCCCTGCGCCTCTTCGGCGGGCGTCTGCCCGTGCTCGGTGATCGCGATGTCGGTGAGATGGATGTCGCTGACCCGATCGAGCAGGAACGTGCGCGTCGCATGACGCAGATGGCACCATCCTTCGAGGTACCAGTCGCCCCCCGTCACGATGACCTGCGCGGGGTCGACCGTGCGGGTCGTCGGTTCGGCATCGGGCGCGCGGTAGGTGAAGGCGACGGCGACACGAGATGCCACGGCCTGCGCGACCGTGCGGCGCGCCTCGTCGACCGGTTCGGAGGCGACGACGACCTCGGTCGGTGCGGAGGCCGCTCCCCTGGCGAGCTTCGCCGACAGCTGGGCGTACACCTCGCTCGCGGCGAGACCGGGGATGGTCGTCGCCAGCTGCAGTCCCGCCAGCAGGGCGGCCGCTTCGCGCGCTGTCAGGCGCGGTGCCCGCTCGATCTCGACCGTCTGCACGAGGCGCACGATGTCGTGGTCGTCGAGCAGATCCCAGTCGATGTCGAACAGGTCGTTGTGCTGGTACTGCCCACCATCGCCCGGTCGGCCGATGACCGAGAGCTTCTCGACCATCGTGCGCATCTGCTCGGGTTCGACCTCGAAGGCCTCTGCCACTTCGGCGAGCGGCACCTCTCCCCGTTCCCACAGGAAGGGGACGAGGGTGAGCAGGATGCGCACTCTGTCGCCGGTCACGAGGTTCTGCCGCGGGCTCATGCTCCGCCTCCGTGCATCGCGAGCGAGGCGCGCAGCCGCTCGATGACGAGGTCGCGCAGCGATTCGGGCGCAACGACCCGCACCTCCGGGCCGTACGACGCGAGCTCATCCGCGAAGATGTGCGGATCGACGTACGACACGTGCCATCCCTTCGTGGCAGGCTCGCCCCGCCGCCGCAGCTGCAGGGCGCCCTCGGTGCCGGGTGTCACCTCGATGAGCGCCTTCTGGCTGCGGGCCAGCTCGTCCAGCCCGGCTGCCGCCCGATCGCCCGCGCCCTCTTTGAGGGCGAGGTCGAAGGTCTTCTGCGTGATCGACACGGGACTCACGATGCGGCTGAGCAGGAACGTGCGCACGTCATCGAGGTCCTGATCCTCGCCGTACACGTGCCACCTGCCCTCGTACTGCACGAGGGCGAGCGGCGCGACGTGGCGCCTGCGCACAGATGACCCGCCAGGGCGCACATAGTCGAAGCTCACGACCCGCCCGAGATCGCTGGCCTCCTGCAGCGGCGCGAACGCCGCCTCGGAGGGCGCGACGCGCGGCGCGAACCCGAGGATCGGCTCATCCACGTCGATGCCGAGCGCGCGGATCTTCCGCAGACCCGCCCTGGCATCCGACGACAGCGAACTCGCGCTCCACACCTCTCCGGCCAGCGCCAGCAGGGCGAGCTCGGCCGGGGTGAACTCCACGTCGTCCGGCACGCCGTATTCGCTCTTCGGAATGCGGTAGCGCGCCTCGCGCAGGTCGGTCGGGTCGGTCGACGACGGGATGGTCTCGAGCGGGATGCCGAGGCGGCGCAGCTCGTCCTTGTCACGCTCGAACATGCGCTCAAGCGCGTCCTTCGACACGCCCGAGCGCTCACGGTAGCCGATCACCGACTGCTCGATCTGCCCACGCGTGAGGCCCGCCTGCGTCGCCATCAGGGCGACGACGAGCTGCATCACACGCTCTTCTGCCGGAATGCGATCGCCCACGTCAGCATCCTACGGATGTCGAGGGCATCCGCCGTGAGGCGCGGTCACTGAGTCGCGGTGGGAACCGTTCCGAGAATGTCGATGACCCAGATCGACGCCGCATCGCTCGGGGCGCCCAGCTGCGTCATCGCCGAGTCGGCGAGAGCTCCCGGCACGACCAGCAGCACCTGCGAGCCGATCGTCTGTCCGATGAGCGCATCGCTGAACACCTTCGTCTCGTCGGCGCCGAGCGGCAGGGAGCCCGGACCCGAGTCGGGCCAGCTCGACGCGATCTGCGTCTTCGTGTCCCAGTTGACGGCGGTGTACTTCACGACGGCGGTCTCGCCGGAGGCGAGCTTGTCGCCCGAGCCCTTGATGAGCGTCTGCGAGACGACCTTCTCCGGCGCCTTCGAATCGGGCACGATGACGCCCGGGCGACCATCCGGCGCGCGAACGACGCTCGGCAGGCCGAAGCCGTCGTTGTACACGAGGCTGCCGCTGGCGGCGGACGGGTAATCGCTGTTCACATCGATGACGGCGACGATCGCGCTGTCGGCGGATGCCCCCAGCTGCGTACGCGCGTCATCCGACAGCGCATCGCTCGGGAACGCGGCGACGATGCGAGAACCGACCGTCGCGCACTCGATCGTGCTGCCGAAACCGGCCAGGGCCGAATCGAGCCCGTTGAAGAGGCTGAGGCTGGACAGGTCGCCGCTGTAAGCGCTGGCGTAGATGGTCTCGCCCGTGTCGCCATCGATGAGCGTGAAGTCGAACGCGCCGAGATCCTCCTCGGAGCCGACGACCTCGCCGTCGCCGACCGTGGCGTCGGCGTACCGCAGACCATCGGTCTTGAAAGGCGTGTAGACGTGAACGTCGGGCGTCGTGCCGACGTCCCCCGTCACTTCGATCGTGTCGAGCAGCGAGTCGTCGACCGCATCGACGCGATCGCACGAGCTCGACGGGCCGGAGTGCGGCGCGCAGCCGACGAGAGCGACGGCTGCCAGCGCGGCGATGGTGAGGACTGCGGGGGTTTTACGCACGCACTCAATCCTAAGCGCCCTCAGGCTGGGAACCTGAATCGTTCGCGTCATCACTCGCCGAGAGCACGCCGTCCGCAGCCTTGCGGGCATCGCGGATGCGCTTGCGCAGATTCTTGTCGGTGATCTCGCGGTCGCCGACTGCACCAGGCGTCCACAGGTCCACGTCCTCATCGCCGAAGGTGCGCTTGGATGCCCGTCGCTTCACCTCGGGCGCGGTCGTGCCCGGTGCGAGCCGGCGCGCCGAGATGAGGAACCCGGTGTGTGCGACCATCCGATGGTCTGGCCTGACGGCGAGACCGTCGACGTGCCATCCGCGCAGCATGGTCTCGTTCGCCTCGGGCTCGGTGAAGCAGCCGAGGCCGCGCAGGAACTCGGCGACGCGTGAGAGCTGCGTGGCCGTCGCGACGTAACAGATGACCAGTCCGCCTGGCGCGAGCGCGTCGGCGACGGGCTCGAGCACCTCCCAGGGGGCGAGCATGTCGAGCACGACGCGGTCGACGCTGGCCGGCGGGGCCGCCTCGGGCAGCACTTCGGCCAGGTCGCCGAGGCGTACCTCCCACTGCGGCGGCGTCTCGCCGAAGAACGTCTCGACATTGGCCGTCGCCACCTCCGCGAACTCTTCGCGCCTCTCGAAGGAGATAAGCCGACCCTCGGGTCCGATCGCCCGCAGCAGGGACAGCGAGAGGGCGCCGGAGCCGACGCCCGCCTCCACGACCACTGCGCCGGGAAAGATGTCCGCCTGTGACACGATCGCGGCGGCATCCTTCGGGTAGACGATCGCCGCCCCGCGCGGCATCGACATGACGAAGTCGCGCAGCAGCGGACGCAGCACAAGGTACTCGCTGTCGCCGCTGTTGCGCACGACGGAGCCATCCGGCAGCCCGGCGATGTCGTCGTGCTTCAGCACGCCGTGGTGCGTGTGCAGCTCGCCGCCCTCGCGCAGCGTCGTCGTGGTGAGCTTGCCCTTCGGCCCCGTCAGCTGCACCCGGTCGCCGTAGCGGAACGGCCCGCGCGGCGCGCTCATCGCAGCACCTCGACGCCCCGGTGCTCGAGATGCAGGCCGACGAGGTCGGCGGCGGTGCGCCCCTCGAGCGTCGGCCAGAGCGCGGTGGCTCCGAGTTCCTCGAGCGGCAGGATGTTCGGCACGCCGAGCGAGATCGTGCCTGCCGCGATCGCGGAACGCAGCCCGTTGGGCGAATCCTCGATCGCGACGGTGTGGCGGGGGTCGACGCCCAGCAGCTCTGCGGCGCGAAGGTAGGGGTCAGCGAAGGGCTTCGGCCGTGCCACGTCGTCTCCGCCGAGCACGAAATCGAAGGCGTCGAAGCCGATGAGGTCGACGATGGATGCCGCCATCCGGTGCATCGACATGGTCACGAGGGCCGTGGGAATGCCCGCCTCGCGCAGGCTGGCGAGCAGTTCGCGCGCACCGGGACGGAAGGGGAGGCCCTTCTCGGCCATCTGCGCGATGACGTCGCTGCTGAGGTAGTCGATGATCTCGTGCACGCCCATCTCGACACCAGCATCCTGCAGGATGCGCGCCGCGTCTTCAAGGCCGAGGCCCACCATCCCGAGCGCCTGCTCATGCGTCCAGGTTCCGCCGTACCGTGCGACCAGCGGCGCCTCGGCGGCGATCCAGTATGGTTCCGTGTCGACGAGCGTGCCGTCCATGTCCCAGAGCACGGCCTGGAGTTGAGTCTGCGTCACTCCCCCAGCCTACTTGGGCGACTCTGGACCTCTCGTGGCCCTTGCAGCCTGACGCGGGCTACCCTGGAGGAAGACCGCACAGGAAGGGGACCGGTGCTCACGCTCGGCAAGAAGATCATCGTGGCAGCCTTTGAGGGCTGGAATGACGCTGGCGAGGCGGCAACGGGCGCGGTGCGCCAGCTGTCGAACGCCGACACGATGGTTGCGTCGTTCAGCGTCGACCCCGAGCTGTACTTCGACTACCAGTACACGCGCCCGTACATCGCCGCCGACGGCGAGGGCGCCCGCGTGCTGAAGTGGCCGGAGGCCACGCTGCGCAGGCCGCGCAAGGACAAGCGAGACATCGCGTTCTGGACGATCTCGGGCTCGGAGCCGGCACGCGCCTGGCAGGCCTTCGTCGGCGAATTCATCGACCGCGCCCTCGCCGACGACGTCTCGGCCGTCATCACGCTCGGTTCGATGCTCTCGGATGTGCCGCACACGCGGCCGATCTCGGTGTACGCCTCCAGCGAGAACGCGCACGTGCGCGCAAGTCTCGCACTCGAGAAGTCGGCCTATGAGGGCCCCGTCGGCATCCTGTCGGTGCTCGGCGATGCGGCTGAGCAGGCCGGCATCCCGACGGTCGCGCTGTGGGCGAGCGTGCCGCACTACGTCGCCGGTCACGCGCCATCCCCCAAGGCCGCTCTGGCGCTGCTGAAGAAGCTGGAGGAGGTCACGGGCACGACCGTCGACAAGGGCACGCTCGAAACCGACTCGGCCGCCTGGGAGGCCTCCATCGACGCGGCAGCAGCCGAGGACGAGGACATGGCGGACTACATCCGTCAGCTCGAGGAGACGCGAGACACCTGGGACAGCCCAGAGGCCTCGGGCGATGCGATCGCGCAGGAGTTCGAGAAGTATCTGCGCCACCGCGGCGACGGCCGCGGCCCGGGCAAGATCCCCTGACCGATCAGAAGGGGTGCAGCACCCCCACCGTGAGCAGCACCATGAGCACGGCGCCCAGCAGCACACGGTAGATCACGAACGGCCCGAAGCTGCCCGTCTTGAGGTAGCGCATCAGGTAGGCGATGACGACCCAGCCGACGAGGAAGGCGATGATCGTGGCGACGATCGTCTCGCCCCAGCCGTAGGCGCCCGTCGTCGGATCCTTCAGCGCGTGCAGCGCCTCGTACAGCCCGCTGCCGAAGACGGCGGGCACCGCGAGCAGAAATGAGTACTCCGCCGCCGCTGTGCGCTTGTAGCCGAGCAGACGCGCCGCGGTCGTCGTCGCGCCCGAGCGCGACACACCGGGAATGAGTGCGAGCGACTGCGCGAGGCCGAGGATCACGCCGTGCGGGTAGGTGAGGTCGTCGAGGTCGCGGTGGCGACGGCCGTAGCGATCGGCGACACCGAGGATGATGCCGAACACGATGAGCACCGTCGCCACGAGCCACAGATTGCGGAAGACGTCGCGGATCATGTCCTGGAAGAGGAACCCGAGCACGCCGATCGGGATGGTCGCGACGATGACGATCCATCCCATCCGCACATCTGGGTCGTTGCGAGGCACCCTGCCTGTCAGCGAGAGCGCCCACTGCTTCACGATGTGCACGATCTTCGACCAGAAGAACACGAGCACGGCCGCCTCGGTGCCGATCTGCGTGATGGCGGTGAACGTGGCGCCCGGGTCAGAAGCGGACGGTAGGAACTCGCCTACGATGCGGATGTGGGCGCTGGAGGAGACCGGCAGGAACTCGGTCAGCCCCTGGACGAGACCCAGGATGATGGCTTCGATGTACGACACGAGCCTCTACCGTACCGGTCAATAGCTGCGAATCAGGTCGCCGAGCACGCGCTGCCCGAATTCCAGTGCGGAAATCGGCACCCGCTCGTCGACGCCGTGGAACATGCCGGTGAAGTCAAGGTCGGCGGGGAGCTTCAGCGGCGCGAACCCGTAGCCGGCGATGCCGATCGTCGACAGCGCCTTGTTGTCGGTGCCCGCCCCCAGCAGATACGGCAGCACGGGCACCCCTGGGTCGTGCTTTCCGAGGGAGGCGACCATCTGATCGACGAGATCTCCTGCGAACGGAATCTCCAGGCCGATGTCGCGCAGGAACATCCCGATCTCGATGTCCTCCCCGACGATGCGCTGCACCTCGGCGAGCACGGCATCCTCCTGGCCGGGCAGCACCCGGATGTCGATCGTGGCGGATGCCCGATCCGGGATGACGTTGTGCTTGTAACCGGCCGTGAAGCCCGTCGGGTTGGTGACAGTGCGGTACGTCGATTTGATGAACGCCTCGGCGGGCCCGGTGTAGGCGGCGAGGGTGTCTGGATCGCCCGACTGGTCGCCGGAGATCTCGCCGATGCCGCGCAGCAGCTGCTCGGTCGTGCCCGTCATCTCGACCGGCCACGCGGTGCGCCCGAGCGCGGCGACCGCCTCGGCCAGCCGGGTCACGGCGTTGTCCTGATGGAACCGGCTGCCGTGCCCCGCCCGCCCGCGCGCGGTGAGCGTGACCCACATCAGAGCTTTCTCGCCCACCTGCAGCAGGTACGCGTGGCGTGAGCCGACGGGAATCGAGTAGCCGCCGACCTCGCTGATCGCCTCGGTCGCGCCCGCGAACCATTCGGGCTTGTCGCGCACGACGAGCTGCGAGCCCTCCTGGCCCCCGTTCTCCTCGTCGGCGAAGAAGGTCAGAATGAGGTCGCGCTCGGGCTGCTCACCCGCACGCAGCAGCTCGGCGACCGCGGTGAGGATCATGGCATCCATGTTCTTCATGTCGACCGCTCCCCTGCCCCAGAGCAGGCCATCCTTGATCTCGCCTGCGAACGGGTCGACCGACCAGTCCTCCGCCATGGCGGGCACGACGTCGAGGTGACCGTGCAGCACGAGTGCGGGCTTGTCGCGGTTGCGTCCAGGCACCCGCGCCATCACGTTCGTTCGACGCTCGATGGGCTCGTAGTAGTCGGTTTCCAGCTCCAGGGCTTCCAG
>JASGDS010000317.1:0-9290 GCA_047607025.1 Microbacterium sp. | reverse complement strand
TTCTCGACGCGGCGAAGGTGTCTCGTCGAGGCTCAGGCCCCCGGGTACCGGCGCTCGGGCGAGCCGACGTACAGCTGCTGCGGGCGACCGATCTTGTTCTTCGGGTCGAGGTTCAGCTCGCGCCAGTGAGCGAGCCATCCTGGCAGTCGTCCCAACGCGAACAGCACCGTGAACATGCGCATGGGGAAGCCCATGGCCTTGTAGATGACGCCGGTGTAGAAGTCGACGTTCGGGTAGAGGCGTCGCTCGACGAAGTAGTCGTCCTGCAGCGCGATCTGCTCCAGCTCCTTGGCGAGGTCGAGCAGCGGGTCGTGCACACCGAGAGCCTCGAGCACCTCGTCCGCCGATTCCTTGACGAGCTTCGCGCGCGGGTCGTAGTTCTTGTAGACGCGGTGTCCGAAGCCCATGAGCTTCACGCCGTCTTCCTTGTTCTTCACGCGGTCCACGAAGCGCGCGACGCCCTGGCCCGACTCCTGAATCTGGCCGAGCATCCGCAGCACGGCCTCGTTCGCGCCGCCGTGCAGCGGACCGGAGAGCGCGTGGATGCCGGCGGAGATCGAGGCGTACTGGTCGGCTCCCGTCGATCCCACGAGGCGCACGGTCGACGTCGACGCGTTCTGCTCGTGGTCCTCGTGCAGAATGAGCAGGCGCTCGAGCGCACGTGAGAGCACGGGGTCGACCTCGTACGGCTCGCTCATCACACCGAAGTTCAGGCGAAGGAAGTTGTCGACGAAGCTCAGCGAGTTGTCCGGGTAGAGGAACGCCTGGCCGACCGACTTCTTGTGCGCGTACGCGGCGATGACCGGCATCTTCGCAATCAGGCGGATGATGTTCAGCTCGACGTGCTCGGGGTTCGCCGGGTCGGTCTGACCCTCGTAGTAGGTGGCGAGCGCCGATACGGCGCTCGAGAGCACGGCCATCGGATGGGCGGCATCCGGCAGCGCGGTGAAGAAGTTCTTGAGGTCCTCATGCAGCAGCGTGTGGCGTCGCACCCGTTCGTCGAATTCGGCCAGCTCGTCGGCCGTCGGCAGCTCGCCGTACAGCAGCAGCCAGGCGACCTCGAGGTAGCTGGAGTGCTGCGCCAGCTGCTCGATCGGCTAGCCGCGATAGCGCAGGATGCCCTTGTCGCCATCGATGTAGGTGATCGCCGACCGGGTTGAGGCCGTATTGACGAACCCGTAATCGAGGGCGGTGTATCCCGTCTGCTTCGTGAAGGTCGAGACGTCGATGGAACGGGCACCCTCGACGCTCGGCAAGACAGGGAACTCAGCCGTCGTGTCACCGATCGAAAGGGTGGCCTTGTCGGCCGAGCTTCCCGTGTCGCTCACAGCGCCTCCTGGCGGTCGAGGCTCGCGCGTCCTGCACGCGAACAGATGTTGTCACCGCTCGAGGCGGCCATGCCGACGGCACCCGTCAGGCACCGCGATACCAGCCTATCGATGGATCGGGCTACTTGCTCAACCCACCAACTCATTGGCGTCATCGTGCAGGATTCCTACGAACCCGCGGCCCTCAGCCGCCAGGCGGCGGCCGCGATACGCTCATCCGTCGCGGTCAGCGACAGTCGCACATGCTCCGGATGGTGCGGGCCGTAGAACACGCCGGGTCCCGCGAGGATGCCGAGATCGGCCAGTCGTCCCATCGACTCCCAGGCATCCCTGCCCTCGGTCGCCCAGAGATAGAGCCCCGCCTCGCTGCGATCGATGCGGAAGCCGGCCGCTTCGACGGCCGGGCGCAGCGCGTCGCGGCGAGCGCGGTACAGCGCGCGCTGATGGGCGACATGGTCATCGTCCCCGAGCGCCGCCGTCATCGCCCGCTGCACGGGCAGCGGAGGCAAGAGGCCCAGGTGCTTGCGGGCGGTGAGCAGCTGGCCGACGATCGTCGCGCAGCCCGCGATGAAGGCCGCACGATACCCGGCGAGGTTCGACTGCTTGCTGAGCGAATACACGCTCAGAAGGCCCGCACGAGATCCGCCCGCAACACGCGGGTCGAGCACGGAGGGCACGGGCTCGCTCGCCCAGGGGCCATCCCACCCGAGTTCGGCGTAGCACTCGTCGCTCGCGAGCACCGCGCCGAGCTCCCGCGTCCGCGCCACGGCCACGCGCAGCTCGTCGACGGTCCAGGTGCGGCCATCCGGGTTGCCAGGCGTGTTGATCCAGATGAGCTTCGCGCCCTCCGGCCACTCGGCCGGGTCGTCGGATGCCACGGGCGTCGCGTTCGCGACGCGCGCACCGACCTCGTACGTCGGATAGGCCGCACGCGGATGCACGACGACGTCGCCCTCGCCGAGTCCCAGCAGGGTCGGCAGCAGCGCCACAAGTTCCTTCGAGCCGATCGTCGGAATGACGTTGCCTGTGCGCAGATCGGGCACGCCGCGTCGGCGCGCATACCAGCCGACGATCGCCTGCCGCAGCTCGGCCGAGCCCGATGTCGCAGGATACGCGTGGGCATCCGTCGCCTCGGCGAGAGCTGCACGCACGACCTCGGGCGTCGGGTCGACGGGTGACCCGATCGACAGGTCCACGAGACCATCCGGATGAGCGGCGGCCCGTTCACGGTACGGCGCGACGGCGTCCCACGGGTAGTCGGCGAGATCGAGAACGCTCACGTCACTCCCCCTGCGGCGGCAGGGCGGCGATGATCGGATGGTCGTAGTCGACGGAGCCCACCTTCGACGCGCCGCCCGGTGATCCGAGCTCGGTGAAGAACTCGACGTTCGCGGTGTAGTAGTCCTGCCACTCGTCGGGCAGATCGTCTTCGTAGTAGATGGCCTCGACGGGGCAGACCGGCTCGCAGGCGCCGCAGTCGACGCACTCGTCCGGGTGGATGTAGAGGCTGCGCTCGCCCTCATAGATGCAGT
Organism: Microbacterium sp.; assembly: GCA_047607025.1. GTDB lineage: Bacteria > Actinomycetota > Actinomycetes > Actinomycetales > Microbacteriaceae > Microbacterium. Next base: position 6,430 of record JASGDS010000317.1, on the reverse strand, counting down.
CGACGGGGCATTCGTCGATGCAGGCGCGGTCCTTGACATCCACGCACGGAAGGGCGATCACATAAGTCACTCGTCAATCCTACGCGGGGCCTCCTGCACCGGCGCGCGGCGCACGCGCTCGGGCCACACCAGCGCGATCAGCACGATGCCGATGAGCGTGACCGTCCAGATGATGCCCCACGGGATCTCGCCATCGGCCGCGGCCGCCACGACGACCGACCCTCCCGGTCCTTCGCCCGAGTAGACGAGCAGGGCGGCGACCATCCCGACTCCCGCGGCCAGCGTCGCCCAGCGTCCGGGCACGAGCAGCCGCAGCGCGAGCAGCACCGCCGCGCACCCGATCGCACCGACGATGAGGCCGACAGGCAGGATGCCCCAGACGAAGGCGTGCGAGATGGTGCCTGCGACCCCGAACACCACGCCCGCGATCAGCGCAACGACGACCAGCAGGATCCGTGACGGCCAGGCGAGACTCATCCCTTCATTGTGTCAGCTTGCTTTTGCGAACGCTGACGAGACCGCGTGGGAAGGGATGCCGATTCGCCAGCGGGGGCCCGACCGTGGAGCGGACGAGATCAACCCTGTCGCTTCAGACGTGCCGCCTCACGGCCGCGCTGCGTCTGGTCGAGCACGACCTTGCGGATGCGCACGATCTCGGGGGTCACTTCGACGCATTCATCGTCGCGCGCGAATTCGAGTGACTCCTCGAGCGACAGCACGCGTGGTGGTGTCATCGACTCGAACGTGTCGGCCGTCGACGAGCGCATGTTCGTGAGCTTCTTCTCCTTGGTGATGTTCACGTCCATGTCGTCGGCGCGCGCGTTCTCGCCGATCACCATGCCCTCGTACACCTCCTGGCTCGGCTGCACGAAGAACGACATGCGCTCCTGCAGGCCGATGATGGCGAAGGGGGTGACGACGCCCGCGCGGTCGGCGACGATCGAGCCGTTCTGGCGTGCGGTGATCTGCCCCGCCCACTCGCCGTAGCCGTGCGAGATGGCGTTGGCGATGCCCGTGCCACGGGTGAGCGAGAGGAATTCGGTGCGGAAGCCGATGAGGCCGCGCGACGGCACGACGAACTCCATGCGCACCCAGCCGGTGCCGTGGTTGACCATCGACTCCATGCGGCCCTTGCGGGCGGCCATCAGCTGGGTGACGGAGCCGAGGTGCTCCTCCGGCACGTCGATCGTGAGGTGCTCGTAGGGCTCCTCGACCTGGCCGTTCTCGCCCTTGCGGGTGACGACCTGCGGCTTGCCGACGGTCAGCTCGAAGCCTTCGCGCCGCATGTTCTCGACGAGGATGGCCAGCTGCAGCTCGCCTCGTCCCTGCACCTCCCACGCGTCGGGGCGACCGGCATCCAGCACCCGGATCGACATGTTGCCGATGAGTTCGCGGTCGAGGCGGTCCTTCACCATGCGGGCGGTGAGCTTGTGGCCCTTGACCTTGCCGACGAGCGGCGAGGTGTTCGTGCCGATCGTGACCGAGATGGATGGCTCGTCCACCGTGATCGCGGGCAGCGGGCGCACGTCCTCCGGGTCGGCGATCGTCTCACCGATCGTGATGTCCTCGAAGCCGGCGATGGCGACGATGTCACCCGGGCCCGCGCTCTCCGCGGGGTAGCGCTCGAGCGCGCGCGTCTTCAGCAGCTCGGTGATGCGGGCGTTCGAGGTCGTGCCATCCTGACGCACCCAGGCGACGGTCTGGCCCTTCTTGAGCGTGCCGTTGAAGACGCGCAGCAGGGCGAGACGGCCGAGGAACGGCGAGGAGTCGAGGTTCGTGACCCACGCCTGCAGCGGTGCCTCGTCGTCGTACGACGGGGCGGGGACGTGGGTGAGGATGGCCTCGAACAGCGGCTCGAGATCACCGTTGTCCGGCAGCGAGCCGTTCTCAGGACGGTTGCGGCTGGCGGCACCGGCACGACCGGAGGCGTACACGACGGGAACATCCAGCAGAGCGTCGACATCGAGGTCTGGCACGTCATCGACGAGGTCGGATGCGAGGCCGAGCAGCAGGTCCTGCGCCTCGCCCTCGACCTCGGCGATGCGGGCGTCTGGACGGTCGGTCTTGTTCACGAGCAGGATGACGGGCAGCTTCGCCTCAAGCGCCTTGCGCAGCACGAAGCGGGTCTGCGGCAGCGGGCCCTCCGAGGCGTCGACGAGCAGCACGACGCCATCCACCATCGACAGCGCGCGCTCGACCTCGCCGCCGAAGTCGGCGTGACCAGGGGTGTCGACGACGTTGATCGTGATGGGCTCGTCGGTGTGCGCGCCGTTGTAGGTGATCGCCGTGTTCTTGGCGAGGATCGTGATGCCCTTCTCACGCTCCAGGTCGTTGGAGTCCATCGCGCGATCCTCGACGTGCGCGTGTTCGCCGAACGATCCCGTCTGACGCAGCATGGCATCCACCAGCGTGGTCTTGCCGTGGTCGACGTGGGCGATGATTGCGACGTTGCGGAGGTCGGTGCGATGGGCGAGCGCCATGAAGGGATCCTTCTGGGATGTGGGATTTGGCCCGGAATCGGGCATTCAATCCTATCGCACCGTCGCCGAGAGCACGCTCAGCGAGTGACGAAGATGCCGATGACGCACCACACGATGAGTGCGAGGAACGCGCCGATCTCGGGCCAGTTCCAGGTCTTGGTCACGATCGCCTCGGTCTGCGGCGATGCCTCTTCACAGCGGTCCTGCAGCAGTTCGAACTCGCGTTCGACCGGGTCGATGTCGCGTTTCACGCGTTGCCGCTTCACGGTGAGCGCCCACGCCTCGACCTTGCGTCCGTCGGCGAGGTGCACTTCGACCTGCCCCCGCAGCTTCAGATCTGCCACGGCACCCCACGGGATGGTCCAGGTGCGCAGCGGATTGTGCACCCGCACCATCCGGTCATCGCTCAGCACGTGCGGGGAGGCGAAGCAGGTCCACAGCAGCCACAGCAGCAGCAGCGGCCAGGGCGCGAGCAGCAGCGCCTCGACGATGCCCGTGCGCACGGTGGCGTCGATGAGCAGTGTGAGCACGACGACGACGCCCACAATCAACCAGACGAAGCCCGATCTCGGCTGCGCGCGCCTGGCGCCTTCGGACGCGGTCATCGTCCGCCGAGCGACACGGATGACCCGGGGATCGCGTCGAGCAGTCGCCGCGTGTACTCCTGCTGCGGCGACGCGAAGATCTGGTCGACCGAGCCCTGCTCGACGATGCGGCCCTTCTCCATCACGCAGACGAGGTCGGATGCCACGCGCACGACGGCGAGGTCGTGCGTGATGAACAGGTAGGTGAGCCCGAGTTCGCTCTGCAGCTCGGCGAGCAGCTTGAGGATCTGATCCTGCACGAGCACGTCGAGCGCCGAGACCGCCTCGTCGAGCACGACGATGTCGGGCTTGAGGGCGAGCGCACGAGCGATCGCGACACGCTGCCGCTGGCCGCCGGAGAGCTCGTTCGGATAGCGCCAGGCGAGTTCGCGCGGCAGCGCGACCTGCTCCAGCAGCTCGAACACCCGCTCGGTGCGCGACTTCTGGTCGCCGACGCCGTGCACCGAGAGCGGCTCGGAGATGAGCGACGAGATCGACCGCAGCGGGTCGAGCGACCCATACGGATCCTGGAACACCGGCTGCATCCGCCGACGCAGGTCGAAGACATCCCGCTTGGACAGCGCGGTGACGTTCGTCCCGCCGAACAGGATGTCGCCGCTCGTCGGCTTCTCGAGCTGCAGCACCATCTTCGCGACGGTCGACTTGCCCGAGCCCGATTCGCCCACGAGCGCGAGCGTGCGGCCCTTGGGGATCTGGAACGACACGTCGTCGACGGCGCGGAACGGCTCGCTGCTGAACCCTCCGCCTCGAATGCGGTAGTCCTTCGTGAGCCCGCGCACCTCGATCACGGGGGCGGCGGCGGCGAGCACCTCGCTGGTCGTCTCGATGCCAGCGTCCTCGTGCTTCGCCTGAATCCGCTGCGAGGCGAGGCTCGGGGCGGCCGCCACGAGTCGCTTCGTGTAGGGGTGCTGCGGGTTCTCCAGGATGTCCCGGCTGCGGCCGTACTCGACGATGCGGCCCTGACTCATCACGATGATCTTCTGCGCGCGGTCGGCGGCGAGGCCGAGGTCGTGCGTGATGAGAAGCACCGAGGTGCCCTTCTCGCGCGTGAGCGACTCCAGATGGTCGAGGATGGTGCGCTGCACCGTCACATCGAGCGCGCTGGTCGGCTCGTCCGCGATGAGCAGCTCGGGGTCGGCGGCGAGGCCGATGCCGATGAGTGCGCGCTGACGCATACCGCCGGAGAACTGGTGCGGGAACTGGTGCAGGCGCTTGGCGGCATCCGCCAGGCCCGCCTGCTCGAGCACCTCGATCGCGCGGCGCTCGACCTCGCGGCGGCCGGTCGCGAGCCCGTTGGCGCGCACGGCCTCCTTGACCTGGAAGCCGATGGACCAGACCGGGTTGAGGTTCGACATCGGATCCTGCGGCACATAGCCGATGCGACGGCCGCGGATGGCCTCCATCTCACGCCGGCTGGCGCGTGTCAGCTCGGTGCCGGCAAGGGTCACCGTGCCGCCCGTCACCTTTCCCGTGCCGGGCAGCAGGTCGATGATGGCGGTCGCCGTGGTCGACTTGCCCGACCCCGACTCACCCACGATGGCCACGGTCTCGCCCTGATAGACGTCGAGGTCGATGCCGTGCACCACCTCGCGGCGGTTCTTCCCCGTGCCGAAGGAGATCGTCAGGTCGCGGACGCTGAGCAGCGGCTCGGCCGCCACGTTCATCCCCGCACTGCTCATCGCTGGGCCCTCGCCTTCGGATCGAGGGCGTCGCGCAGCAGCTCGCCCAGGGTGATGAACGCGAGCACCGTGAGGGTCAACGCGATGGATGGCCAGATCAGCGCCCACGGCGAGGTGCGCAGCGAGGTCTGCGCCTGACCGATGTCAAGCCCCCACGACATGGTCGAGCCTCCGATCCCGACGCCGAGGAACGACAGCACGGCCTCGGCGACGATGGCCGACCCCAGCGCGATCGTCGACACGACGATCACCGGCGCCATCGAGTTCGGGACGATGTGCACCACGAGCGTGCGGAGGCGGGACAGCCCGATGGCCTGCGACGCCATGACGAAGTCCGACTGCTTGACGCGCAGCACCTCGGCCCGCGCGATGCGCGCCGTGGAGGCCCAGCTGAACCCGCCGATCGCGATCGCGAGCGACAGCACATTGCGGAAGTCGCTGAGCACCGTCATCACTACGATCGCGGCGATGATGTAGGGGATCGTGAAAAACACGTCGCCGATGCGGGAGAGCACCGAGTCGACCCATCCGCCGTAGAAGCCGGCGACGGCGCCCATCACGAGGCCGACCACGGTTCCGATGAGGGTCGCGAGCAGTCCCACCGAGAGCGATGTGCGCGTGCCCCACGCGATACGGGCCCAGATGTCGCAGCCCTGGCGCGTGAATCCGAGGGGGTGACCCGCCTGCGGGCCGGCGTTGCTCAGGCTCAGGTCGCAGCCGCGCGTGGGCGACACGCTCGTGAGCAGCGTCGGGAAGATCGCCACGATGACGAGGATGAGGATGAAGGCCGACGCGATCCAGAAGGTCGGGCGACGTCGCAGATCGCGCCACGCGTCTCGCCACAGGTTGCCGGGCTTCTCGTCGACCCGCACCGCGTCAACGACGACGTCTCCGTCGGGCAGTGGCGCGACGTAGTGATCGGGGAGCGGGGTTCTAGCCGACATAGCGGATCCTCGGGTCGAGCAGGCCATAGAGCAGGTCGACCAGAAGGTTGACGAGCACGTAGACGACGACGAACACCGTGACGAAGGAGACGACGGTGGGCGCCTCGTGGCGGATGATCGCCTGGTACAGGGTGTTGCCGACGCCGGGGATGTTGAAGATGCCCTCCGTCACGGTCGCCCCGACCATGAGGATGCCGAACGTCGTCGCCGAGTCGGTGACCATGGGGATGAGCGAGTTGCGCAGCACATGGACGGGAATCACGCGACGTCGGGGCAGACCCTTGCCGTAGGCGGTGCGCACCCAGTCCTGACCGAGCGTCTCGATCGTCGACGCGCGCACGAGCCGCATCGTCGACGCGTACAGGCTGATCCCGAGCGTGAGCGCAGGGAGGGTCAGTCCCAGCCATCCGTTGTCGCTGCCGACGGTCGGGCTGAACCAGCCGAGCTTCACGCCGAAGACGTACTGCGCGATGAAGCAGCCGACGAATGAGGGCACGGAGACGAAGACCAGCGCGATCACGAGCGAGAGGTTGTCGAAGACCCGGCCCTTGTACAGGGCGGAGAACAGCCCGATGACGACGGCGAGCACGACCATGATCAGGATCGCGTAGGCCGCAAGGCGCAGGGTCACGGGGAAGGTGCGCAGCAGAACCTCGAGCACCGACTGCCCGGAGAAGCTCGTGCCGAAGTCGAACCGCACGACGCCCGAGATGTAGTAGAGG
>JASGDS010000316.1:0-2712 GCA_047607025.1 Microbacterium sp. | reverse complement strand
GTTAGAAACCCAAGGAGACGCTCCAGGTCACATCTGACGTCGTTCCAGGGCGTCGCCGCGAGCACGTCGACGGTGAGTGAGATGTCGCGCTGGTTCCATCTCGACAGACTCCCGGAGCGAGTTGCCGAACGGTCTGCGGCCAAAACTGCGGTGGCGATGCGCACCAGATCGATGTTCCGGTTGTTGACCGCACCGAAGTCGCCAAGGAGCGGGCCGATATTTGCCTTGAAGTAGGCGGTAGACGCTTTGCCGTGCCAGTAGAACGTCCGGTCGACGTCTGGAGTTATCTGCTGAGGAACGGGTGCGACGGTTAGCTCGTACTCGAACATCACTACTCACCACTTCCCCGGTACGTTCGCCGTAGGAAACGCAACCCACGTTCGATCGCCGCATCGATCGCCTCCTGGGAAGCGCCACGCTCCGAAAGGTTCGCCCGCGCCGCGAGATGCTGGCTCGCCTCGTAGACGTCATCAACGAACTCCTCTCGGGTAACCGCGCCCTGCGACGTGAATTCACCGGATTCAGAGAGGAAGATCTCCGCAATCATGAGTCCGATCGCATGTTCCGCAGTCGCAGCTGCGTCCGGCGATGTCGCGTTCTGATCAGGGTCGAGCATCCAGTCGAGAAGCCGCCCAGCGATGTCGCGCTGTTCTTCGTTCGGGATGTTGCTGCTCGTCTGCGCTTCGCAAACCACGTCAAGGATGCTGCGAACCATCTCGGCACGGGTTGGCAACGCTGAGAGCTTGTCAAAGTCGAGACCGGCCTTGGCGAGTGTCTCACGATCGCCCTCACGGAACGCGCGCGCGAGGCTAGCAGCACGGCCTGCGGTTGCCGCGTAAGCGCGTGCATCACGTCGGGGCGCGCTCTGCTTGCCACCTAACATCCCGCCGCCAGCCGAACCCGAGCCCCCGCTTCCGCCACCAGATGAACGGCGCGGAAAGACCGGAATCTTGAGCGCCTGAGCGACTACCTTCTCGGGGATGGGCGTCTTGGCGGTGTCGGTTTGGCTTTGTGCCCACTGACCGACACCATCTCGGAGCACGCGCGAGACCTTGCTCGTCGAGCCCTTGTACGACGAGCTGGTACCCATACTTAGATGCCTTCCTTGGCAGCTGCAACGGCTTCAACCAGTTCGGGCTTACCGCTCACATCCGCCATCGTGGTCAACTGCTCGACGATCTCCTCTGGATCATCGGCTTGGAGCTGAGCCAGACCACCGATCTTGAGATCGGACGGCTTGATTCGCTTGAGAGCCGCGACGACGGCCGAAATAGCACCCGACTGAACGCGTGCAATACGCAACATGGCGACCACGCCCGCCGATTGCTTCTGCGGATCATCGACGATGACGCCACCGATGTGATTGATCAGGCGAGTTGCTTCCGCGGGCTGCAAGCTCCGAAGCATGTCCTCGGTAACACGCCGTGCCTCCGAGGGTGACCGCGAGAGCAGCTGCGTCGCGATGTCTCGAATGGACTCCGGCAAGCCCTCCGAAGCGAGGAATACACTCTTAAAGCTCGCGGCGAACACCAGATAAGGGGCGATGTCCTTCTTAGCGAGCGGTGGGGAGAGCCGCGCCCACCGGATCAGGGCTTCGCTGAAACGTTGCTCAAGTTCCTCGGTCTTGGCATCGCTCTGGCGTGGTGTTGTAGCGCCAGCGGCTTCCTCAGTTCCCTCGGAGTCACCAGACTCATCTGCCGACTCCAGCGCCTCATCGCCATCTTCCGCCGAGGGCGTTCCGGCTTGTAGTTCTAGGACGAACATGTTCTGTCGAAGGGTCTGTTCGCGTAGCCAACCTGTCACCTCTTTGAACTCGTCGGGGAAGTACTGTTCGAGCACCATGAGCTTGGCGATCGTCGCAGCGTCGAGAGTGATACCGCGGCGGGCAGCAATGCTGAGGCGCACCGACAGGTCGTTGAGGAACCGTTTAATGCGCCGCGGGTTGCCCTTGGTCTTCTCGTGCACGATAGGGCGGATACGTGCGGCGTTATTGCGCTGCTCAACGAAGGCGTCCTTTTGGAGCGAGGTGACCGTCTCGAGCGCAACCGCACCTCTTCGCGCATTCGACACGTCCTCAACGATGCGCTCATACTCCTTCTGCTCGACCAGCGAGCGGATTTGCAGGAGGACAAGATACGCTTCCGCGTCGAAGTCTGATAGCGCCGGTACAGGGACAGACGTCTGCACGATCTTGTGCAGATAAAGCTGCGCTGGTGTCTCTTCACCTGACTTCGTCTCTGGAACGGTCGGGTAGCGAGTTGCGATGGCATCGGCCACTCGCTCTTCGTCCGCAGCGATGACGAACGACATCTTTGGCACAGACAGGAAGAGCCGAATGGTCTCCAATGTCTCCACAACGGTATCCGGCAAACAGCGATCAAGGTCGTCGACAAGCACAACGACGTTGAGAATCGACTTCAGATCGTCAGATTTGAGCAGATCACGGAACTCGGCACGAAACTGCACCATGTCCGTAATCGGCTCAGGTTTCTCCTTGCCCTCCTCCGGCTTTGGCTTGACCAAGTCAAGAACGCCATCGAGGGAGGGAAGCGTCACTGTGATCGCAGACTTCGCCGCGAGCTTCATCGCCTTCGTCCAGTCGATACGCTTGAGGAGTCGCTGGACGACCGCCTTCGATTTCGCACCCGCACCTTCAGCTGGAAGCGCTGCTTCCAAAGCAACCAGAATCTCGCCTATCAGGGACTCTTTAAT
>JASGDS010000315.1:0-19013 GCA_047607025.1 Microbacterium sp. | reverse complement strand
TCATCGTCTCGGCGCTCGCGCTCGCCTGGATCGACAAGATGTCGCAGCAGCACCAGGTGCAGGCGGCCGAAACCGCCGCCGCTCAGTGATCGACAGATGTCGGGCGCACCGACACTTGTCGGGCGATTCCGCGCCCGAAGGCCCGACATCTGTCGACCGACCCGACAAGTGTCGGCGCGTCAGCTGAGGGGGCAGACCGCCGCGGCCTCGACGGCCGCGTGCTGCTGATCCGCCGTCCACGGCAGGCCGAGCTCGGGCTGGTCGAAGCCCTCAGCGGCAGGCAGCTTCGAGGCGATCGCCGCGAGCTCCTTGGCGACGGCGCCGACGAGCGCCTGGTCGGCGGCCGAGTTGTTGAGCACGACGGCCACCGTCAGCCCCGTCGACGTGTCGGCGTAGACGGCGGTGAGGTAACCGGGGAAGGTGCCCTCCTGCCCGACGAGCGACCCGGCCACGAACGTGCCTCCGCCGTACTCGACGTCTTCGAACGGCAGCAGGTTCGACCAGCGATCGATGAACGCGCCCGTGCTGTCGACCGAGTTCACCGCGAGCGACTGCCCGTAGCTCGCCAGGTCGTCGATCGTGCTCGTCACGCCCGAGTCGGTGAAGCCGAAGCTCGCCGACGCGACCGAATAGTCGTGCGGCGCCACGCAGCCGTTCTCGACGTCATAGGCCGAGGAGCGAAGGCCGGGCAGCAGCGGCGTGCCCGCCGTCGCCGGGGCATCCGTCGGCAGGGTCGTGTTCTCCAGCCCCAGTGGGTCGAAGACGTAGTTCTTGAGCAGGTCACGCGCCGAGGTCGTGGTGATGTTCTCCAGCGCGATGCCGAGCAGCTCGTACGCCGTGTCCGAGTCGGCGACCTCGACGCCCGCGCGGCCCGGCGTCGCGACGCCGGTGGCGGCGAGCTCGCGCGCCGCCCACTCGCGCTCGGGCGTCGACAGCGCGGCCGAGAGCGTGCGGCTGCGGCCGTCCGGCAGCCCAGATGTGCCGTCGCACAGCTGCTGCAGCGTCACGTCGGTCAGGTTGGGGGCGGATGGCACGTGCTGGCTCACCGAATCGCTCAGCGAGACCTTGCCCTCGTCCACCAGGTCGTACAGCACGTCGCAGGTCATCGCCCGCGTGACGTCGCCGATGCGGAAGTGCATGTCGGTGGTCACCTCGTCGCCATCCGGCACGGTCGTGCCGATGCCAGCCTCCCAGGTGCCCGCCCAGGGCACCCAGACGGCCACGATGGCTCCGGGCGCGCCGGCGGCGGCCATACCGTGCTCGACGACCGTCGTCATCTGGTCGATCGCGTCGGACGAGAGCTTCGCGTCCGCCATCTCCACCGACGGCTCATCCGACGTCTGATCGGGCGTGCACGCGGTGGCTGCGACGAGCGACCCCACGACAAGTGCGGCCGCGACCGCTGCACGTCTGGACCCTCGCTTGGCTGCTGCTCGCACAACCTCTCCCCTCGGCGACTGCACTCGAGTCTAGTTGGCCGCCAGCCAGGAGAAACCAGGGAGAACCCCGATTCAGCGCATCTCGCCGCGCTCCCACGCGGCGCGCATGAACCGGCGCACATCCTCATCCACGCGAATATCGGATGGACGAAGCGGCCTCGTGAGGTAGAGACCGTCGAGCGAGGTGAGCCTGCTGAGCGCGACATAGGTCTGGCCGGGCGCGAAGGCGCCGGCGCCGAGGTCGATCACCGCACGGTCATACGTCTTGCCCTGCGACTTGTGGATGGTCACCGCCCAGGCGAGCCGCAGCGGGAACTGCGTGAACTCCGCCACGACATCGCGGCTGATCTTCTTCGACGTGGGCTCGTACGAATAGCGGTACCGCTCCCAGACGGCGGGCTCGACGTCGTGCTCCTCGCCGTCGACCTCGACCCGCACCGCGTCGCCGAGGATGCGTGTCACCGTGCCGATCGTGCCGTTCACCCAGCGCGGGCCATCCGGCCCCGACGAATCGTTGCGCAGGAACATCACCTGCGCGCCCTTCTTCAGCCGCAGCTCGAGGTCGGCGGGGTAGACGTCGCCCCGGCCGAAGTCGCCGACGACGTCGGCCACCGCCGTCTGCTCCTTGCCGCGCAGGGCGTCCAGGTGCTTGGCGTTGATCTGGTTCACCCTGTCGTTGCGCGTGGCGAGGGTGATGACGGGATCGTGCGGGTCGTCGGGGGGCGTGCGGGCCCCGGCCGTGTTGAACTTCTCGGCGATGTCGGCGGTGACCCTGCCATAGCGCACCGCGTTGAGCATCGATTTGAAGCCGTCGTCGTTCTGGCGATGGATGTGGGTCAGCTCGCGGATGTTGAGCGGCGCGCCGTGCCGCCCGAGGTCGATCAGCCCGCCCTCCCCGCCTTCGGTTCTTGAGCCTGTCGAAGGGCCTGCCCACACGTGGGCGTCGAAGAACCAGTACGAGGCGTAGCGGTCGGCGACATAGCGCGCCTCATCGCCGCGCGGCGGCACGGGCGCGAGCTGGTACGGGTCGCCGAACATGACGACCTGCACGCCGCCGAACGGCGACTTCCGCTTGCCCCTCGCCTGCCGCAGCGCGCGGTCGATGCCATCCATCACGTCGGCGTTCACCATCGAGATCTCGTCGATCACGAGCGTGTCGATCGCGTTCAGGATCTTGCGGGTCTCCGGCGGCTGCGGAAGCTCCTGGTCGGCGATCAGCCCGATCGGCAGCCGGAAGAGCGAATGGATGGTCTGGCCCTCGACGTTGAGTGCGGCCACGCCCGTCGGTGCGCAGACCGCCAGCTGCTTCTTCGTGTGCAGCACGAGATGCCGCAGCAGCGTCGATTTTCCGGTTCCCGCGCGGCCGGTGATGAAGACGTGCTCGCGCGTGTCTTCGATGAGGTGGAACAGGGCTTCCTGCTCCGCGGACAGGCCGGGCATCACCCCCCAATGCTAGGTGCAGATGTGGGTCAAGCGACCGAAGGTCTCGGCTCTGCGTCGTTTCGCCCGGCGCTCAGCCCCTGGTCACACTGCATCCCTAGACTTTTTGCATGACTCTGGCCGAGGCGTTCCCCGTGCCTACGGGTGAGATCGTCGTGCCGGAAAGCGAGCAGGAACCGCCTGCACCCGCTGCGCCCGGCCGCCGGAGAGGCGGCCGCACGGTCGAGGTGGTGTCGATCATCGTCATCGCGACGCTGCTGATCAGCTCGCTCGCGGCGGGAGTGGCCAGCCTCTACCGACTGTACTGGGGCCCGGAGGCCTTCATCGAGCGCTACCTGTCGCTGCTGGAGCAGGGCTATGCCGCCGATGCGCTGACCTTGCCAGGGGTCGCCGTCGACACCGAGGATCTCGATGCGGCCGGCATCGGCCAGGTCGACAGCGACGCTCTGCTGCGCAGCGCCGCGCTGCCGAGTTCGCTCAGCGACGCGCACGTGCTGAGCTCGCGGATGGTCGACGGCGTCGCCGAGGTGACGGTCTCGTTCGTCAGCGACGGCCAGAAGGGCGAGTCGACCTATCGCGTCGAGCAGAGCGGATGGACGGGCCTCGTGCCGTCGTGGCAGTTCGAGACGAGCCCGCTCGCGGTGCTCGATGTCACCGTGCGCGGGTCGATGCGGTTCGCCGTCAACGGTTTCGAGCTCGACAAGCGTCAGATCTCTCCCGCGGGGCTGGATGCCGACCCGCTGGCGCCCGTGTCGCTGCTGGTGTTCACGCCAGGCGCCTACGCGGTCTCCGTCGACACCCCGGTATCCGAGGCGGATGACACCGTGCAGCTCGCCGAGAACCCGCTGACCGAGGTCGAGTACGACGTGCAGACGGAGGCGACATCGGCGTTCATCGAGACCGTCTCCGAACAGGTCGATCAGTTCCTCGACGCGTGCACCCAGCAGCAGGTGCTGCAGCCCGCGCGCTGCCCGTTCGGCTACGAGACCTACGAGCGGGTCTCGGTGCCCGAATGGTCGATCAAGACGCAGCCGAAGATCTCGATCGTTCCGGATGGCGCGTCGTGGGCGATCGAGCCCGCAGGCGGCATCGCCCACATCGATGTCGATGTCACGAGCGTCTACGACGGCTCGGTGGCGCACGTCTCAGAAGACGTCACCTTCACGATCGACGGAACGATCGACATCCTCGACGACGGGTCGGCCGCCATCCAGATCAGCTCGCCAGACGCGCAGCCTCAGGACTGATCGCCCTGCCGCGTCACGCAAACGATCAGGGCGCTCTCCGGCCGCAGCGGATGCACGGTGAGCCCGCGACGGGTGAGAATCGCACCCGACAGCGTGACGCCCTCCCGCATCCATGGCGCGGTGCGCGCGGCGTCGGACGTCGCGCGCAGCAGCTCCACCCGATAGTGCGCATTCGCCTCGAGTCCAGGCAGCGGAAGCGGGCCTGCACCCCAGTGCGCGTTCATGCCGCGGCTGGCGATGAGGAAGAGCCCTGCCGCCCCGTCGTGCGCCACGACGCCCGAGACGATGCGCGCATCGTCTGGCAGCGGATCCGCCCGCACGACGCGTCCTGCGTGCAGCAGATCGCGATGCTCACGGTGCAGCGCGACCCACGCGCGCAGTTCGGCGAACTCCTCTTCGCTCAGCGACGCGAGACCCGCTTCGATGCCGAGGTGACCCCAGAAGGCGATCGCGGCGCGAAAGGCGAGGCTCGTCGTTCGTCCCGTCGTGTGGGAGCGCTCGGCACCGATATGCATGCCGACCCTCTCAGGCGGCACCAGCAGCGTCGTGCCTTCGAAGATGCGGGCAGCCTCGTGCGGGTCGATGCAGTCGGATGCCCAGAATCGGTCGGTGCGGGTGGCGATCTCGAGGTCGATGCGCCCCCCTCCCGAGGCGCAGGATTCGATCTCGAGCGAGGGGTGGCGGTGTCGCAGCTCGTCCATCAGTCGATACGCCGCGAGCGTCTGCTCGTGCACCACCGGGCGCCCGTCTGCGCTGTGGCGCTGGCCGACGACCGGGGAGTTGTGGTCCCACTTCAGGTAGTCGATCCGGTACTCGCCCACGAGCGCATCAAGACGCTCGAGAAGGAAGGAGAAGACATCATCCCGGGCCAGATCGAGCACCCGCTGGTGCCGCTGCTCGAGGGCCGCCCCCGATCCGTCGTCGAGAATCCAGTCCGGATGCTCCCTGGCGAGGTCGGAGTCGATGTTCACCATCTCCGGCTCGACCCAGAGGCCGAACTCCATGCCGAGTGAGCGCACCCGTTCGACGAGCGGATGCAGACCATCCGGCCAGACGCCTTCGTCGACGAACCAGTCGCCGAGACCCGCCCTGTCGTCCCTGCGTCCGCGGAACCATCCGTCGTCGAGAACGAATCGCTCGGCCCCCACCTCGGCCGCGCGCTCGGCGAAGGCGATGAGCGCGTCAGGGTCGTGGTCGAAGTAGCTCGCCTCCCAGGTGTTCACGAGCACGGGGCGCGGCCCGAGGAGGGATCGCCCCCTCAGCCAGTCGTGCGCCCGGCCGGCGAGCTCGTCGAGGCCCTCGCCCCAGGAGCCGACGATCCACGGCGACTCGTAAAGGTCCGCCTGGGCGAGGGCGATCTCTCCCGGCTCCAGCAGCTCGCCACCGCGCAGCATGCGGCGGCCGACCGTGTCTCGTTCGGCGACGACACGGTGACCTCCGCTGAAGGCGACGTGCAGGCCGTGCACCGTTCCGCTGCGGTAGCCGAACCCGGACCGACCTGCGCACAGCCACAGCGTGGCGGAATGACCTGGCCGACCCTCCCACGACTCGCGCACGTGCGCGCCGACCGAGAAGGGCGCCCGCTGCGGGGCGCTCTCGTGAAGATGACGGCCGTGCAGGCCGAAGATCTCATCCGCGCCCGCAGGCACGGGGAGCGTGAGCGCGAGCTCCTGCACGACGAGCGCAGACGCCGCGAGATTGCGCACGCTCGCCTTCGCCCGGATGAGGCCTTCGCGCTCCAGACGAATGGTCACCGCGATCTCGACGCCGAAGGCGTCGTCGATTCCGGCGGACTGCAGCTGCCACGCGCCATCCTCGCTCGTCACCTCGTGGGCGACGGACGCGAAGCGGGGCGAGGCGCTGGAGCCATCCTGACGCGCAACGAGCAGACCGGGCCGCACCATCCAGGCGTCGGAGGGGAACGGGATCACGGGAGTGGCGGGGCTCGCATCCCAGTACGTGTTCTCGGTCGCGTCGATGACGCTGGCGGCGGCGAGCCCCGCCAGGTCGTCAGCCGTCAGTTCGCCCAGGTCAGCGCCCCAGTAGACGACGCCCGGCAGTCGATCCTGCTCGGTGCTGAGCACGAGGCTGGTGGTGTTCGCGCGGAAGTGGATCAGGGTCATGGGCCGCTCTACTCTTGCTGAGTGCTGTTGTTGCCTACTGCGGATTCTGCCAGTGCGGTGCGGATGGCCGGAGCCACCCGCACCGCAGAGGTCAGCTCACGCGACGGCGAACCACGGCGATCGTCAACGACGTCGGAGCATGCACCACCCGTGAGGCCTGGTCCGGGGCGGGGCGGGATCACTCCTCATTCGGCCTCGTCACGATCGTGCAGGCATCGGCTCCGGGCTCGTCTTCTCCGGTCAGTCGATCATCGACGACGACCCCGGCATCACACTGCTCGGGCACATGATCCTCGACCCGACGGGCCCGCTGTGCCCCCGGGGACATCGCGGCTGCGCCACCTCGATGCTCACCTCCGCGAGCAACGTGTCCGTCATCTCGGCGGCGCTCGGACGCCTGCTGGCCACGATTGCAAACGTCGCCATGGTACGCAGAATCCAGGTGTCGGGCGACGGCGTCTGCCTCGCCGATCAGTACGGGGATCTCGTGCGGGGCGAGCTCGACCGCGATCGTGATCCGGACGCGCACGAAGTCGTCGTCGGCGTGCGCCACACGACCTTCTTCGACTGGGCGGAGAGCGCGGCGGCAGCGGCCATCCAGCGCTACACGCTGAACACGCTCTGATCAGCGCCGCGCGTCGCGCTCGGCGAGCTTCGCCAGGCGGGCGTTGTACTCCTCGAGCTCCGCATCGCCCGTGCGGTCGGCATTGCGATCCGCTCGCCGCTGAATGCGCTCGTCGCTGCGACTCCACTGGATGGCGACGGTGATTGCGGCGATGAGGGTCGGGATCTCGCCGATCGACCACGCGATCCCACCGCCCTCGTACTGATCTTCGAGCGGGCTCGCGCCCCAGGTGCGGCCCATCGCGCCGAACCACTCCGCGACCATGAGCGAGTTGTTCGACATGATGGCGATGCCGAAGAAGGCGTGCATCGCCATCGTGACGATGAGCAGAATCAGCCGGCCGGCGTGCGGCAGCCTGGTCGGAATGGGGTCGATGCCGACGAGCGACAACACGAACAGGTAGCCGGTGACGAGGAAGTGCGCGATCATCCACTCGTGCCCGAGGTGGTCGTAGAGCGACCAGCGGAAGAGCCCCGAGTAGTAGAAGGCCCAGAGCGAGCCGATGAAGAGCCCTGCCGCGACGACCGGGTGCGTGATGACGCGGCCGAACCTCGAATGCACCGCCCAGAGGATCCATTCGCGGCCGCCGCGGGTGCCATCCGATCGCTTGCGGATGGCGCGCGCCGCGAGCGTGACGGGCGCGCCTGCCACGAGCGCGAGGGGGATGGCCATCGTCAGCAGCATGTGGCTGAGCATGTGCAGGCTGAACAGGAAGTCGCCGTACTGCGACAGCGGTCCGCTCGTCACCCACAGCAGCACGAGCATCCCGACCGTCCACAGCACGCTGCGGTAGATCGGCCAGCTGTCGCCACGTCTGCGCAGTCGCCAGACGCCGGCGAAGTAGAAGAACAGGCCGAAGGCGACGACGAACACCCACAGCAGGTCGACGTTGTGCGAGGTGAACCAGCGCGTGACGGTCAGCTCAGGCGGCAGGGTGCGGCCGGTGAGGATCTGCGCCGGCGTGCTCTGCGCGACGGGGGTCGAGCCGGTCGGCGGCTCGGTGCGCCCGAGGGCCACCGCCGCGCCGCTGGCGACGCCCATGAGGGCGAGCTCGAGCGCGATGAGCCACCAGAACGCGCCGCCGCCCGCCGCCTGTCGAGCGATGAGCCTGCGCCGGTAGACCGCCCCGAGGCCGCCCATCGCGACGAGCGCGACGACCTTCGCGAGCAGGATGGCACCGTACGGCGTGAGCAGGCCGCTCCAGGTGCCGACCGATGTCAGCGCCCTGGCGTAGCCGGAGACGGCGACCACGAGGAAGGCCGCGAGCGCGAGCGTGGAGTAGCGGCCGACGACGTCACCGAGCTGCGTCTTCGTGAGCAGGGGGCGGATGGCGATGAGCAGCACGAGACCGCCGAGCCAGACGGCGGCCCCGACGATGTGCAGGCTGAGGGCCATGACGGTGGAGTCGTGGTTGGCGAGGTCACCCGAATGCCCCTGCGTGGCCATCGGAATGAGCGCGGCGACGGCGAGGATGCCGGTGATGAGTGTGGACGTCCATCCGCGCACCGCGAAGGTGAGCACCGTGAGCACGGCCGCGGCGACCGTGGTGGTGAGCCACGCGCGACCGAGCTCGAGCTCGGTGAGGAACTGCCCCAGCTGACTGCCGAAGCGATCGTCGAAGGCGACCTGCTGCGGAAAGGCCGACAGGAACGCGAGGAACCCGCTGGCGGCACTGGCGAGCGTGAGAACGGCCGCCCCGATGCTGGCCACTTCGAGCGCGACGTCGAACTCGCGCTCCCCCGCTTTGAGCGAGAACAGCGCGAGCACGAGAGAGCCTGCCAGCGTCGCACCGGACAGGTTCACGAGCACCTTCGCGATCGGCTGCGCCCAGCGCACGATCGCGCCGGGGTCGGCCGCGAAACGCGGCGCCGCGCCGCCGCCCACGAGGAGGGCGACGACGACGGCGACGAGCGAACCCGCGACGAGGATGACGGGCCCTGCGGCCCGCAGCGCGCGGGGGTTCATGCCCCCAGCCTAGGACGGTCCCCCTGCGCGCTTGCCCCAGGGCTCACACTGCACGCCAGCTCCCAGACAGCGCGTACCACGCGCAGCCCGCGAGCGCCGACGCACTCCGCGAGCAAGCAAGCAGCCCGAGAGCCGCAGCGCAGTCCAGGAGCCAGCGCGCAGTCCAGGTCGCCCGCGAACGCTCAGGCGAGCTCAGACTGCACGCCAGCTCCCAGACAGCGCGTACCACGCGCAGCCCGCGAGCGCCGACGCACTCCGCGAGCTGGCGTGCTGCTTACTCGGCGGAAGCGGCGGCCGCTTCCAGCTGCGCGAGCTTCAGCTTCTTGCCGTTGCCGGCGTAGCGGCCGAGCACGAGCAGGATGACGCCAGCGGCGATCCAGCACGCGAGCGTCAGCCACTGCGGCCAGGTCGCGGCATCCGGGAAGTAGTTGACCGACTTGATCAGATAGTTGGATGCCCCCGGCACCATGTGCTGGCCGATCGCACCCCACGGCGTCGGCAGGAACTGCCACGGCTGCGCGGCACCGGCGATCGGGTTGCCGATGAACATCGTGATGACGGCGCCGAGTCCGAAGCCCGGGCCACCGAGCAGGGAGTGCAGCCCGACGAGCAGCGATGCCGTCGAGACGACGGCCGTGCCGATGGCGATCGCGTTCATGCCGTACGCGCCGGGCAGGAACTCGAACCAGGGTCCGAGAACGGCGGCGAGGATGAGCCCGGCGCCCACGCCGTAGGTCGCGAGGGCGACGATCTTGCGACCGGTGCCCTTGACGCCGAAGGCAACGAGCGCGCCGCCGATCATGCCGCCCATTGCGAGGGGCAGCGTGGCGGCGGCGAGCGCGGCGCCCGTCGGATCGCCGTCGGCGAGCTCAGTCACCTCGGTGACGGTGACAGACACTGTTGACGGGTCGCCTCCCGCAGCCTGCACCTGCTCCTGCAGCTGGGTGGTCAGCTGGGTCGCGATGGCCGTCAGCATCTGCGCAGCGACAGGGCTGGCGGCGGTGGCCTTGAGCACCTCGGGTGCCGCCGTCGGGTCGTCGCTGAGCACGATCGCACCGTAGGTGTCACGGTCCTCGACCTGAGACAGCGCGTCGTCGCGGTCGTCCGCCGCCACGAAGTCGAAGGTATCGGGTGAGGCGGTTTCGAGCACCTGCTCCAGGGTCGCGACCGACTCGGTCGGGCCCGCGATCGAGACGGGAAGGTTGTGCGCGCTCTGCGTCTTCGTCGGCCAAAGGAAGGCCAGCACGATGATCGTGACGACGAGCGACCCGGCCAGGCCGAGAACGACGGCGAGCGGCCATTTGGTCTGGCCGTCTCCAAACTTGGCGAACATGAGGATGCCTCCATAGGGAATGGTTGTTCTGGATGAAGCCTACACCAAACAGAACGTGTATTCTTTTTGAATGCCCAGACTGACAGAGGAGACCCGGCGGCGACGCCGGGAGCAGATCGCACAGGCGGCCCTGCGCGTCTACGAGCGCGATGGCTTCGACCGCACGACGATCGCCGACATCATCGAGGAGTCCGGTCTCTCCGCCGGAGCGATCTACACGCACTTCTCCAACAAGGCCGACCTGGTGAAGTTCGTCGCCGAGGAGCAGTTCGCGTTCGTGGGCGACGCGATTCCCGAGGCGCTGCGCACACCATCCGAAGTGCTCGAGGTGCTCTTCGAGCAGATCCCCGCGAAGCGGCTCGCACCGATCGTGCTGCAGGTGATCGCGGTCGCGGTGCGCGGCGGCGAGCTGGCCGATCTGCCCGCCATCCAGGTCGCACGCATCAGGTCCGTCGTCTCTCAGCTGCTCAACCCCTGGGTGAGCGAGCAGCCGGCGGACGCGCGAGAGCAGCTGCGCGCGGATGTCACGCAGCTGCTCGTCACGTCGATGCAGGGCCGCATTCTCGGGTCGGCGATGGATCCCGACTTCAACGACGCCGCCCTGCTCAGCGCCGTGCGCGCCGCTTTCGGTTAGGCGGGCATCCGCCGCAGGGTGAGGTACGAGCCGACGGCGAGGATGACCGCGAGCACGATGATGACGCCGACGGCCGAAAGCTGGCCGCGGGAGAGCTTCTTGATGCGCTGCTTCATCGGCAGCTGGAAGTCATCGACGAGGCGATCGGCGAGCCCCTGGTTCCAGTTCGGGAAGAACAGCGAGGCGGCCCACAGCGCCTGGCGCGCGGTCGACTCGTCGGGATACTTCTGCCCCTCACGCACGAAGCACAGGCGGCTGAGCACCCCGGCGTTCTCATAGGGCGCGGTGCCGAACACGCGCACCTCGCCGCTCGTGGCGAAGTTCTGCGCGGTCATGATCGACATCGTGGTCGTCTTTCCGGCGCCGTTGCGGCCGAGGAATCCGTAGATCGTGTCCTTCTCGATGTCGAAGCTGACATCGTCGATCGCGACCCTGTCTTTGTAGCGCTTGGTGAGATGTCTCACCTCGATGACGGTGTTCATGCGGATGTCCTCTCGGAGGTCTTGTCTGCGGTCCGGGAGATGAGGGAGGCGACATCGGCGGCGGTGAGTCCGAGCCTTCCGGCCTCGGCGAGCAGCGGCTCGACGCACTTCTCGCTGAAGGCTTCGCGCCGTTCGGCGAGCACCGTCTCGCGTGCGCCGGCGGAGACGAACATTCCGATGCCGCGCTGCTTGTACAGCACGCCCTTGTCGACGAGCATGTTGACGCCCTTCGCGGCGGTGGCGGGGTTGATCCGGGAGAAGGCGGCGAGCTCGTTCGTGGATGGCGCCCTCGTCTCTTCGGCGAGGCTGCCATCCACGATCTGGTCTTCGACGTGCTCGGCGATCTGCACGAACAGCGGCTTGCCTTCTTCGATGACGACCGGGAGCGTGTCAACGCCCTTTCCGGATCGCCTGCGGCGTCAGGGGTCGAGGCGGGCGGCCTCGTGGTGGCGGATGACCTCGGCGACGACGAAGTTGAACCACTTCTCGGCGAACTCGGGGTCGAGGTGCGCCGACTCGGCGAGCTCGCGCAGGCGCGCGACCTGCTGCTGCTCGCGGGTCGGGTCGCTCGCGGGCAGGTCGTGAGCGGCCTTGAGGCGGCCGACCTGCTGCGTGCACCGGAAGCGTTCGGCGAGCATATAGACGAGGGCGGCGTCGATGTTGTCGATGCTCGAGCGCAAGCGCAGAAGTTCGGTGCGGGCTTCCTCATCCGTCAGGCTCATGCCTTCGAGCGTACCGGCCACCGAATACCCTCTCGGGGTATCCTGGGTGAGAAGACTTCAACGGAGGGAGCTCGAATGAGCTTGCAGGGTCAGGATCTCGGTTTGAAGGATGTCTCCGCTCCCGCGGGCGGCGGATGCTGCGGCGGTGGCTCCTGCGGCTGCGGCGACGCATCGGCGTCGACGGGCGGCCACGCGCACGGCGGTGTCACCGGCAGTCTGCTCGTGAACGGCATGACCTGCGGGCACTGCGTGTCGGCCGTCACGACCGAGCTCTCGGAGCTCGACGGCGTGACAGGCGTCGACGTCGACCTGAACCCGGGTGCCGCCAGCCGCGTGACCATCCATTCGATCTCCGCCCTCGATCCCGAGGCCGTCTCTGCCGCCATCGAAGACGCCGGCTACACCGTCGCCCGCTGAGCCTTCGAGCGGCGCCCTTCGACAGGCTCAGGGACCCAGCGACAGGCTCAGGGACCCAGTTCGTCGGTTGCTGAGCCTGTCGAAGCATCCCCACCCGTTCGACAAGCGAAGCATCCCCACCCGTTCGACAAGCTCAGGGCAGGCAACGCGAGCGTCAGCGCACGGGCAAGAGGTGCGTGGGGCTGGGGGATGACAGGCGCCGGGTGACGCGCCCCGGGATGCCGGTGCGTGCGTCGAGCGGCAGGGTCGCGATCTCGTGTGAGCCCTGACCCGTGACGAGCAGCGCATCGCGGCCGACCTCGTGGTGCCGCGGCGTCGTGACGCCGGAGTCCACGAGCGCGACGGGCCGCAGTGCGTCGCCCTGGCCGCGGACATTCAGCACGGCGATCGTGTCGCTGCCGCGCAGCCCCACCCAGACGACTTCGCCATCCGGTGACAGCGCGATGCCCGCGCCCGTGTCGATGTCGAGCTTCGCGGGGCTCTCGGTGACCCCGCCCGCGAGCGACCAGGTCGAGTCGGCGGCCTGGCGCAGCACGAAGACCTCGCCGCTGAACTCCGTGGCGACGAACAGGTGACCGCTGGGGTGGCGCAGCAGGTGGCGCGGGCCGCATCCGAAGGGCAGCACCACCTGACCGATCGGGGCGAGGCCGGATGGCGCGGCGCGCCAGAAGCGCACCAGGTCATAGCCGAGGTCGGTCGTCGCAACGACGCCACCGGGAAGAAAGACGGCGCAGTGCGCGCGGGATGGCCGGGGCTCCGCGGCCGGAGTCGGCACCTCTTCCTGCGCCCGCGGCGCGTGGCCTGCCATGAGGGCTGCGATGTCGCTCGGGTCCACTCCGCCGGCGATCAGCGCCGAAAGGTCGACCGGCTCATCGCCTGCCAGCGCCTCGGTCAGCGCGGCCGCCGGGGTGCGTGACGAGTAGGGGTCGACCGCGGCCTGAGCGATGACGGGCGAGTCGATCGCGCCATCCGCGCGCAGCGGAAGATGCACCACACGGCCGTCGCCCCAGCAGGAGGCGATGAGAAACTCGCCGCCGGGTGCGACGGCGAGGTGGCAGACGGCTGCGCCCGCGTCGGCCGGTGCACCCAGGGGCACGAGCGTCGCCTCGCCCGTGCGCGCGTAGGCGGCGACGACGCCGTCGGCCTCGAGCGCGGCGTAGACCACGTCGCGCGTGGGGTGCGCGGCGAGCCAGGATGGCGACTCGGCACGGGTCGCAAGACCGACGTCACGCAGCGCGCCGCCCGACAGGGGTGAGTCGGCGTCTCCCGCCGTGATCTGCGAGACGCCCTCGCATTCGCCATCCTGCGCCCTGCCCCAGCCGCCGACCCAGAACCTCATTCGTCCATCCTGGCATGTTGCGCATCGGCGCGAGCGCGCGCAGCGGCGCTCACGCGGCCTCCCCCACCAACCACGACGCCACAGGCCACCCCTTTCACGCTCAATCCTGGTGACCTCATCACGCTCACCGGAGAAATGACCCGGCCTCGCGCCGAATGGCGGTCGATCTTCACCGCGCGCGGATTCCTCGCCCACAGCGCCATCACGAAGAGGGTTCGACTCGTCGCCGCAGCCGACCCTGACTCGCTTTCAGGCAGGGCCGGGAGAGCGCGCGACGACGGCACACCCGTCGTCAGCGAAGCGGGCCGTACGACTCTGCACGGGATCTGAGCCCGACCCCGTACGCCGCTGAAGCGGCGTGACGTCGACGAGAGACGGTGCCGACGCCTGAGCGACGGATTATGACTGGGGTGGGCGGGCGCCGAGCTGGCGCACGACCTGGGCCGCGAGCTCGGTGCCGTGGATCGCGGCGTCGACCGGGGTGAGACCGCGCAGGACGCCCGACAGCAGACCGGCGGTGAAGGCATCACCGGCGCCGGTCGGATCGATCGTCTCGGTGCGGCGGGATGGCACATGGGTCGCCTCGCCGCTGTGGAACACCGTCGCACCGCGCCTGCCGGCCGTGACCACCGTGAGATCGAACGTCGCCCCATCCAGCAGCGCCGCCTCTGCCTCAGAGGCGACAAGGATGTCGACCCCCGCGATCGCGCGGAGGAACACCGCGGCGCCGAGCGCCTCGATCGCCGCGACCGAACCCGCGTTCAGCGACACCCGAACGCCAGCGGCATGTGCGCGCTCCACGAAGTCGGCGAAGGCATCCGGATGCTCGGCCACCGTGTACCCCGTCGCGTGCACGAGCGAGAAGCCCGCGGGGTCGATAGCCGCCGGGTCGACATTCACGTTCGCGCCCCGTTGCGTCAGCATCGACCGCCGCTCACCCTCCACCAGAATGACGATCGAGCCCGTACCGAGGTCATCCGGCTCGAGCCGGGCATCCACCGGGGCCAGCAGCGCCGTGTGGCGCCCGACGTCCGTCGGCCCGCACCGTCCGATGAAGACGGTTGCGACACCATCCGCCGCCAGCCACGCCGCCGTGTTCGCGGCGCTGCCGCCCGGGCGCAACTCCACCCGACTCGGGGTGTCGGTATCGGGCCGGATGGCGCCATCCGGCACCACGACGATGTCGTCGATGAGGTCGCCGAACACCAACACCTCAGCCGAGGGCACGGGGTCGTCGCGCTTCGACAGGTGCTTCGACAGGCTCAGCACGGGCGACAACGATCGGGAGCTCGAACCGGCGACCTCAGGCACGGAAGCCCACCGTCCGCGCGACAGGTGCAGGAGCATCCGACGTCTGCTGGACCGAAACCGGCGTGGGGCGCTTCGACAAGCTCAGCGACCGAGCGCTCAGCAACCAAGCGCTCAGCACCCGAGCGCTCAGCACCCGAGCGCTCAGCGACCGAGCCCTCATGCCAGCAGCCTCAGCCGCGGGCATAGGCCACCGCGATCTCGCTCGCGACCCGGATGTTTCCGCGCACCAGATCGAGGTTCACCTCAAGGCTGCGGCCGCCCGATCGCGTGACGATATCGCCCAGCAGGAAGGGCGTCACCGCCTTGCCGCGCACACCCAGGGCATCCGCCGCCGCGAACGATTCGGCCAGCACCCTGTCGTGCTCGGCCGGGTCCCACTGCTTGTCCTCGGCGATCGGATTGCCGAGCACCAGACCCCGCGGCTCATCGGCATCCTGCGCACGCAGCACCGCCGCCACCTGCTCAGGTGAGTCGACCCGCCAGTCGACAGGCAGGCCGCTCGAACGCAACCAGAACGCGGGGAACTCGGAGGTTTGGTACCCCAGGACGGGTACCGACAGCGTCTCGAGCCGCTCGAGCGTCGCCGCGATGTCGAGCACGCTCTTCACCCCCGCGCACACCACGCACACCGGCGTCGCCGCCAGACCGGGAAGGTCGGCCGACTCGTCGAAGGTGTCGATCGCCCCGCGATGCACACCGCCGAGCCCGCCCGTCGCAAACACCCGAATGCCCGCCCGCGCGGCGAGGTGCGCGGTCGCCGCGACCGTCGTCGCGCCATCCAGCCCCAGCGCCTCGATCACCGCCAGATCCCGCACGCTCGCCTTCGCCACGCCCTCGCCCGCGATACGCTCGAGGTCGCCGTCCGTCAGCCCGATGCGCGGGATGCCCCCAACCACCGCGATCGTCGCCGGGGCCGCGCCGTTGTCGCGCACGATCTGCTCGAACTCTCGGGCCGCCTCGAGGTTGCGCGGCCGGGGCAGGCCGTGCGAGATGATCGTCGACTCCAGCGCGACGACGGGATCCCCCGCTTCCAGCGCCGCGGAGACCTCGGGTGATGTGACGAACGGCTGTGGCATGGGGCTCCTTCCGGTGCTCCCATCTCAGCACAGCCCCGCGACAGCTGCAGGACGCTCTGACACCTGCCGGAGAAATATGCCCGATTCCTCCTGCAGATGTCGGAGGCTCCTGCATCTGTCGCGAGCTTTGGGGCCGCGGGGGCGTGCGGCCGCAGACACCGCAACATCTGCAGGAGGAAATCAGCCCTTCGACAAGCTCAGGAACCGGGGAACCTGCAGACGTCAGCGGGGCGAGCCGACCGAGAACTGGGTGCCCGGCACCGCGGTCAACTCGAAGCCGTCGAGCGTCGGCAGGCGGCGACCCACGACAACGGTGGGATCGGCACTGGCGGCGACACGGCGCTCATCCGTCACGACGATCTGCCCCACCCCGAGCACCGCAGACAGCGCTCGCTCGAACACCGGCACTGTGATGTCGGCACCGACCACGCCGGCGAACGCGCCGCTGATGAGCACCGGCGCGGTGAACGTCAGCGTCGCCTCGTCGGTGCACAAGAGGTCGACATACGGCCCCGTCATGTGCGGCTCGAGCGTCTCGCGCGGCACCCGGTACCACTCGATGTCCTCGTACGAGCGCACGTACCCGCCCCCGGTCGCACCCGGGTCGAGCAGCGTGACGGTGCGCTCCGCGCCGAGTGCCTGCCACCACGCCATGAGCGGCCCCGAGAACCGGCCCGGCTCCCCCACGAACCCCGCACCGAACACCAGCTCGCGGGCGGTCAGTTGCTGCGTCGCGATGCGCGTGACGGCATCGGTCACCTCGGCCCGCCCCGCCCCGCCGCGCAGCAGCACGGCGACCTCCTCTCCCAGGCGCGCCGCGACGGCAAGCGCCTCGCCGCACACCCGCGCGACCTCATCCACCGTGCTCATCACGCCTCCAGATTCTGCTTCACCACGAGCAGCCACCGCGCCGCCCGCGCGCACGTCGCGGCGACGGTCGCCTGCGCGCCATCCCCATCGCCCTCATCGAGTCGATCGACCAGGGCGAGCGATGCCTCCTGGATGGCCGCCCGCTCGTCTGCATCGAACATGGATGCCCACAGCAGCGGACCATCCGCATGCTGCAGCGCCAGCTGCGCGCGCACGAGCCTGACCGAACGACCGAGCGCCACGAGCTGCAGGTGGAACCCACCGAGCGCGCGGCGCGCGGCGAACTCCTCGGCGAAATCTGCCGCCTCGAGGTCGCGCCGCAGGCTCGCGAGCTCGAAGGATGTCGCCTCCCGCGCGGCCAGCCGCGCCCCCGCGCCGACGATGACGGTGCCGTAAGTGCCGAGGTCGGACAGCTCGGCGTTCGTCATCGCGCAGATGCGCTGTTCGACCGCCCGCACGCGATCATCCTCGACGACGGTGACGAATGACCCGCCGCCGCGGCCGCGCTGAGTGGTCACGAGCCTGCGCTCGCGCAGATCGGCCAGCGCCTCCCGCACCGTGACCGGCGCCACCCCGAACCGCTCGGCGAGTCGCGCCTCCGAGGGCAGTCGCTCACCGGGCTGCAGGATGCCCAGCACGATCGCCTCCTCGAGGCGAGCGGTCACCGCGTCGGCGCGACCCAGCTCCTCGATCGGCGCGAACACCGCCGACCTGGCGAGTGTCGCTGGCTGCTCCATACGTCCATCCTTGCGTGAACCGTCGTCGAACCGTAACATCGCCGACATTAAACATATGCAACCATAGGTTTCAACGTTGAGCCAGAGGAAGAGGCGACGGATGCCCCAGGATGATTCGACCCCCGCGATCCGACTGCGTGGGCTGCGCCGCGAGTTCGGTTCGGTCACGGCGGTCGACGGCGTCGATCTCGACATTCCCGGCGGCGAGTTCTTCTCGATGCTCGGACCATCCGGATCGGGCAAGACCACCGTGCTGCGCCTCATCGCCGGGTTCGACACACCCACCTCGGGCACGGTCGAGCTTTTCGGCGAGGACGTCAGCGCGAAGGCGCCCTACGATCGCCCCGTCAACACGGTCTTCCAGGACTACGCGCTCTTTCCGCACATGTCGGTGCTGCAGAACGTGTCGTACGGGCTGAAGGTGCGCCGCGTGCCCGCCAAAGATGCGAAGACTCAGGCGATGGATGCCCTGGATCGGATGCGTCTGAAGGACTACGCCGACCGTCGCCCCAGCGAGCTCTCGGGCGGGCAGCGGCAGCGCGTCGCCCTCGCCCGCGCGATCGTCGTCAAGCCGCGCGCCCTGCTGCTCGACGAGCCGCTCGGCGCGCTCGACCTCAAGCTGCGCGAGCAGATGCAGATCGAGCTCAAACAGCTGCAGCGCGACCTCGGCATCACCTTCGTCTTCGTCACGCACGACCAGGATGAGGCGCTCACTCTCTCCGATCGCATCGCCGTGTTCGACGGCGGGCGCATCCAGCAGGTCGGTGCAGCCGCCGACGTGTACGAGCGCCCGGAGACGACGTTCGTCGCCACCTTCGTCGGCACCTCGAACATCTTCGACGACAACATCAGCCAGACGCTGCTGGGTCGAGGCGGCACCCACGCCATCCGCCCCGAGAAGCTCACCGTGCACCGAGGCGAGCGCGCGGACGGAGCGCCTGGCACCGTCGCCGAGGTCATCTACGCCGGCGCCGTCGTGCGCAGCGTCATCGATCTGGATGCCGGCGTGCGCGTGAGCGTGCTCGAGCAGTCGATCGCCGGGCACGCCAGCGCCGACCGCGGCGAGCGCGTGCACGTCGCGTGGGCCGACGCCGACGTGCGCGAACTGCGCGAACCCACCCCCTGACCCTCCCATCGCACAGCAACCCAAGGAGATCTCATGCACATCACGAAACGGCGCCTGGTCGCCGTCGGCGCCACGCTCGGCGTCACCGCGCTCGCCCTGAGCGCCTGCGGCACATCCGGAGGCGGAG
>JASGDS010000314.1:0-5507 GCA_047607025.1 Microbacterium sp. | reverse complement strand
CTTGTCGAGCACCTGCTGCAGCTTCTTGTGCACGGTGAAGCCCTCTGGCACGTTCGCGTGCGCGTCGCCCACCTTGTGCAGCACCTCCACGGGAACACCCGTCTCCTCGGGCGAGCCGATGACGGTCGGCTCCTCTGTCACCGTGGTGACGACCTGGTTCGCGCCGGTCTCTGCCGCGTGCGTCTGCGCGAAGGCGGTCTCCAGCGAGTCCTGGAAGTTCTGTTTCGCCTGCTCGTACTCCTCTTCGGTGATGTCGCCACGGCCGACGAGCGCCTCGGTGTAGAGGCTGCGCACCGAGCGCTTCGCCTCGATGAGGTTCGTCATCAGCGGCTGCGTCATCGACGGGTCGTCGCCCTCGTTGTGGCCGCGTCGGCGGTAGCAGACGAGGTCGATGACGATGTCGCGGTGGAAGCGCTGCTGGTAGTCGAACGCGAGCTCCGCGGCGCGAATGACGGCCTCAGGGTCATCCCCGTTGACGTGCAGAACCGGCGCCTGGATGGTCTTCGCAGCGTCCGACGCGTAGTACGAGGTGCGGCCGTCCTGCGGCAGCGTCGTGAAGCCGAGCTGGTTGTTCACGATGATGTGGATGGTGCCGCCCGTGCGGTAGCCGCGCAGCTGCGACATCTGCAGGGTCTCGACCACGACGCCCTGGCCGGCGAAGGCCGCGTCGCCGTGCACCAGGATGGGCAGCCACTTGAACGAGCCGAGCGGCTGGCGATCCTGCTTGGCTCGCACGATGCCCTCGAGCACGCCGTCGACGGTCTCGAGGTGCGACGGGTTGGCCGCGAGCAGAATGTCGAGCTGCGCGCCGTCGTCGTTGGTGAAGACGCCCTTCGTGCCCAGGTGGTACTTGACGTCGCCCGAGCCCCGCTTGTTGCCTGGCAGGGCGCCCTCGAACTCCTGGAACACGTCGCCGTAGGCCTTGCCGGCGATGTTCGTGAGCACCGAGAGGCGGCCGCGGTGCGGCATGCCGATCGCGGCGCCCTCGAGCCCGGCGTCGGCCGCGCCCTCGAGGATGCGGTCGAGCAGCGGGATGAGCGATTCGCCGCCCTCCAGTGAGAAGCGCTTCTGGCCGACGTACTTCGTCTGCAGGAACGTCTCGAAGGCCTCTGCCTCGTTGAGCTTGCGCAGGATGCGCATCTGCTCGTCGTGCTCGGGCTTGACGTACTTGACCTCGACATGCTCCTGGAACCACTCGCGCTGCTCGTGGTCGGGAATGTGCATGTACTCGACGCTGATGGTGCGGCAGTACGAGTCGCGCAGCACGCCGAGGATGTCGCGCAGCCTCGCCTGGCGCTTGCCGCCGAAGCCGCCCGTGACGAACTCGCGCTCCAGATCCCAGAACGTCAGCCCGTGCGACTCGATCTCGAGGTCGTAGTGCTCGCGCTGCATGTACTCCAGCGGGTCGATGTCGGCCATGAGGTGGCCGCGCACGCGGTAGGAGTTGATGAGCTCCAGCACGCGCGAGGTGCGGTCGACGCGCTCGGCGAGGTCGATGTCGTTGTCAGGGCTCCAGCGAATCGGCGCGTAGGGAATGCGCACGGCGGCGAAGATGCCCTGATAGAAGCCGCGCTGCCCGATGAGCAGCTCGTGCACCTTCTTGAGGAACTCGCCCGAGCCTGCGCCCTGGATGACGCGGTGGTCGTAGGTGCTGGTGAGCGTGATCGTCTTGCCGATCGCCAGCTCGTTCACGGTGCGAGGGCTCGCGCCCTGGAACTCCGCCGGGTATTCGAGGGCGCCGGCGCCGATGATGCAGCCCTGGCCCTTCATCAGGCGGGGAACGGAGTGCACGGTGCCGATGCCGCCCGGGTTGGTCAGCGAGATCGTGGTGTCGGCGAAGTCGGCGGCGGTGAGCTTGTTGTCCCTGGCGCGCTTGACGATGTCCTCGTAGGCGGCGAGAAAGCCGAGGAAGTCGAGCGTGTCGGCCTTCTTGATGGATGGCACGAGCAGGGCACGCGAGCCGTCGGGCTTGGGCACGTCGATCGCGATGCCGAGGTTG
Organism: Microbacterium sp.; assembly: GCA_047607025.1. GTDB lineage: Bacteria > Actinomycetota > Actinomycetes > Actinomycetales > Microbacteriaceae > Microbacterium. The sequence goes on along the minus strand of JASGDS010000314.1, from coordinate 3,508 downwards.
ACGTGGGCCGGCGCGACGACGGATGGCTTGCCATCCACCTCGGCGTAGAACACGTTCTGGCTCGGGAACTCCTTGAGCGCCTGCACGAGCGCCCAGCCGATGATGTGCGTGAAGCTCACCTTGCCGCCGCGAGTGCGCGACATGTGGTTGTTGATGACGATTCGGTTGTCGATCATCAGCTTCGCCGGAACCGTGCGCACACTCGTCGCGGTCGGGACCGAGATCGACTCGTCCATGTTCTTGGCGAGGGTCTTCGGCATGCCGCGCAGCACAGTGACGACATCCTCAGCGCTCTCCGGCGCCGTCATCTCCTTCTGCTTCACCGGCTGTGCGGGCACGGGTGCGGGCTTGGCAGGGCGGGTGGTGGTGCGGGCGACGGGCTGCGCGCCGACGATGGGGATGGGCGTCGTCGGCGGGTGCGCCTCGGCGGGCGCCGCAGGTGCGGGCGCCGCGGCATCGGGCTGGTAGGCCTCGAGAATCGGCCACCAGGCTTTATCAACAGAGTTGCGGTCGGCCTGGAACTGCCCGTAAAGCTCTTCGACGAGCCACTCGTTCGCGCCGAACTCCCCCTCGGCTGATGATCCGACCCCGGTTAGCTGGCTTGACACGGCAGAACCCGCCCACTTTCCTCGCTGATTTGACTCTCTTAGCCTATCCCACGGGTGTCGCACGAGAGTGCCCCCGATCGTTCAGGTTCGGTTAGTTTTAGAGCATGGAATTCATCGGATCGCAGCCGACGGTCGACCTCACATACTCCGACGTGTTCCTCACGCCGCGCCGGTCGGCGATCACCTCGCGTCTGCAGGTCGATCTGGCGCCGGGCGACGGCACGCCGGCGACCATCCCGCTGGTGGCGGCCAACATGAACTCGGTGACGGGCCCGCGGCTCGCCGCGGCCCTTGCCAGGCGCGGCGGCCTTGGCGTGCTGCCGCAGGATGTGCCGTTGCAGCATCTGGATGAGGCCATCCGGTGGGTGAAGAACCAGCCCGTCAGGTGGGACACCCCGCTCATTCTCGAGCCGTCCACCACGGTGGAGGAGGCGCGGCGGGTGCTGCTGCCGCTGGATGGCCACGGCATCGTCGTCGGCGAGCAGGCCACAGCCCTCGGCGTGCTGCCCTCGCTCGAGGAGATCATCGGGATCCTTCCCGCAGACAGGCTCGCGACCGCGCTGCCTGACGCGCGCCTCGGGGACCTGGTGCGGAGCGCGTCGCCCTCGATCGATGCCGATGACGTCACGGATGCTCGTCACGCCTTCGACCTGTTCGTCGACGCCGAGGTCGAGATGATGACCGTCGTGCACCAGGGGCGACTCGTCGGCACGCTGTCGAAGCGCAGCGCGCTGCGCGGTACGCTGTACCGCCCGGCGGTCGATGCGTCGGGGCGCCTCGCGGTAGCGGCGGCCGTCGGCATCAACGGCGACGTGGCCGCCAAGGCGCGTGCGCTCGTGGGCGCCGGCGTCGACGTGCTCGTCGTGGACACAGCGCATGGCCACCAGGAGGGGATGCTGCGTGCGCTCGCCGTCGTCGCCGAGCTGAACCTCGGCATCCCGATCGTCGCGGGCAACATCGTCACGGCCGACGGCGTGTCTGACCTCGTCGACGCGGGTGCGACCATCCTCAAGGTGGGCGTCGGGCCCGGCGCCATGTGCACGACGCGCATGATGACGGCGGTCGGTCGGCCGCAGTTCTCCGCCGTGCTCGAGACGGCCGAGGCCGCACGTGAACGCGGCGCGCATGTCTGGGCGGATGGCGGCGTGCGCTACCCTCGCGACGTCGCGCTGGCGCTCGCGGCGGGCGCGGCGAGCGTCATGATCGGCTCGTGGTTCGCCGGCACGCTCGAGGCGCCTGGCGAACTGCGCACGGATGCAGAGGGTCGCGTCTTCAAGGAGTCGTGGGGGATGGCCTCGACGAAGGCCGTCGTCGAGCGCTTCGGGCGGCTGGACGCCTACGAGCGGGCGCGCAAGGAGCTGTTCGCGGAGGGCATCTCGTCGTCGAAGATCTACCTCGACCCGCTGCGCCCGAGCGTCGAGGATCTCGTCGACATGATCACCTCTGGCGTGCGCTCCTCGTTCACCTACGCCGGGGCATCCAGCGTCGCCGAGTTCGCCGAGCGCGCCCACGTCGGCCTGCAGTCGGCCGCCGGTTATGAGGAGGGCAAGGCCCTCCCCGTCAGCTGGTAGTCAGCGGCGGCGCGCGCGATCGGGACCGGATCTTCGGGAGGAGAAATCGTCTTCGTGAGGAGCATCCGTGTCGGTGCGTCCTTCCGAAGCCTCATTCTCCGTTCGAAGGGCCGATGCGCTCTGCGATCCTCATCACACGATGACGCACAAGACCGACGGAGACCCCAGCAGCAGCCCGATGGTGTCATGAAGTGGGGTCAGCCCTGCCGGACGCGTCTGCGCCGACAACCCTTCGACAGGCTCAGGGCAGGCAACCGCACCACCCCTGCGCTTCACCGTAACCGACGACACAGCACCCTTCTGAAGCTACGTGCGCTCGCTCGGAGCGCTCGTGCCCTGCGCACTCTGGCGCAGCGGACACTGTTGTACAACGGCGTACAATCTGAACATGACCATCGTGACGGCAAGCGAAGCCAGGCAGACGCTGCCGGCGCAGATCGACCGCGTCGAGAAGGGCGAAGAGGTCGCGATCACCCGTCACGGGAAGGTTGTGGCCATCCTGGTCAGCCCGCAGTCCCTGCGCAGGCAGCGTGCGACGCGCGCATGGGACGCCGCTGACGCAATCGGACAGATGCTCGACGAGGCTCGGCACCGACCGATCTCGACAGGCGGCATGAGCAGCGAGCGCGCCGACGAACTCGTCGAAGAGATCCGTGCGGGACGAGCAGCGCGCTGATGGTCGTCTCGGCGTTCGACAGCGATGTGCTGATCTACGCCGCGGTCCCCGGGCATCCGCTTGGCGAACGGATTCTGCCGCTGCTTGACAGGGATGCCGTGGGCTCGGTTCTCATTCTGACCGAGGTGCTCGCAAAGCCGCTGCGTGACGATCCCGACTCGGACGAGTCGGCGAGGCTGCTGGAGATCGTCAGCAGACTGGACCTGCTGCCCTTGGACCTGAAGACTGGGCAGCTTGCTCTCGCGCTTGCCGTGCAGTACGGACTCCGCGCAGCGGACGCCGCTCACCTTGCCACGGCCGTCGCCTCAGGTGCTGATCGATTCATCACGAACAATCGCAAAGACTTCTCGGCATCGATCGCGGAGATCGATGTCGTCTACCCTGACGATCTGCCGACCTCGCCAGTGGCGTGATCTGGGGCTCACCGTCGGCGAGCGCGGTCGGTGGCGTCGTGCACCTCGCCGACCAGCTCCTCGATGATGTCCTCCAGGAACAGCACCGCCGTGGTGCGCCCGCCCGCATCCCGCACGCTCGCGAGGTGACGGCCCGCCCGGCGCATCGACGTGAGCGCGTCCTCGAGATCGGTCGTCTCCAGCACCTGCACCATCCCACCGGCATGTCATCTGCCTCTCCGAGGGCCGAGCTGCGCAATG
>JASGDS010000313.1:0-4635 GCA_047607025.1 Microbacterium sp. | reverse complement strand
TTCTGAGCGAGATAATCGGATGCCGCTGGCAGGCCGAACGCGTCGTTCGGCTCATCGAGCGGGCCCATCACGATCATCGCGTGGAAGAGCTGCCCCGCCTTCTCCTCGAGCGTCATCTCCCCCAGGAGCAGCGCAACGCGCTCATCCGTTGTCAGACCTGCGTCCATCCATGGTCGATCCATCACTTCACACCTTCCACGCGGTAGACGAGAATTGCGCCGCGCTGGTCAGATCGGTCATCGTCGAGTCCTCTCTCGTCGTCGTTGACATGACCTCACCGTACCATAAAACCGACCACTTGGTAACTGAATCTTGACCGGTTGGTAACTGCTTATGGTGGAATGTGAATGTGAAGGAGGAGGCGATGATGACGACCGTACTGACCCGCACCGAGCGTGCAGCTCTCACCCGCGAATCCATCATCGACTCCGCCCTTGTACTGTTCACCACGCGTGGCTTCCGCGCCGTCTCGCTGCGCGAGATCGCGGCCGCCGCCGGCATCAGCCATCCCTCACTGCTCAAGCACTTCGGTGACAAGGCCGCCGTGCTCGACGCGGTGCTCGGCCGATTCCACGAGCAGACAAACCCCGCCACCCTGCATGTGGACCCGACCATCCTTCCCTTCCCCGCTGTCGCAGAGTACAACGCAACGGTTCCCGGCTATCTGCCGCTGTTCGCCACGCTGACGGGTGAGGCGTCGGCTGCGTCCCACCCCGCACACGACGTGTTCCGGCGGCGCTGCGCACACGTGCGCTCGGCCGCGACGGAGTTCCTCGCGTCGGCGGCTTCACCGCGCCTGGTCGCCGCCGACCGCGACCCGCAAGCCGAAGCACTTCGATTGGTCGCCACCTGGGACTCCCTGCAGGTGGTGCAGCAGTATCTTCCCGAGCGCGTGGACGTCGCCCAGACGCTGCGCCGCCATGACGCGATGCTGGCACGCCCCGTCGGATGGCGAGACGGGCATCCCGCGACCGATCACGCGCGCCGTCCTTTCGCCGTGCCGCGAATCGACGACGCGGAGGAGGTCGGCGGCTATCGTTCGGGGCGCGAGCGACGCGCGAAGATCGTGAGAGACGCGATGACGCTCTTCGCACGCGAAGGATATGGAGACACGACTCTGCGCGACATCGCTGAGCGCGTCGGCGTCTCGAAGTCTGCGCTCTATCACCACTTCTCCTCGAAGGAGCAGCTGCTGCTGGCGGTGCTGAGCGAACGCGACCGCCTGATCGAACATCCGCTCATCGCGCAGCCCCCCGGGTGCGCGGCAGACCTGCTTCGCGGCCTCGCCGACGGCGCCGAGCGCAACACGGCCGATCAGCCGGGTCTCGTCGAGGTCTACGCCGCGCTCACGGGCGAAGCCGTGCCCGCCGAGCATCCCGCACACGGCTACTTCGCTCACCGCTACGGCCTCGCCCTCGACACGTTCACTCGGATGTTCGTCCAGGCGGCCGACGACGGCGACCTGCCGCCCCACCGCGATCCCGCGCACGAGGCGCTGTGGCTTCTCGCGCTGTGGGATGGCCTGCAGTACCAGTGGCTCTACGACCGTGGCGCGGTCGACGTGGCGTCACACCTTCGCGCCCACCTTGCCGACGTCCTCCCCGGCATGTCTTAAGAACGTGTGGTGAGGTTCCGGTTCCTGAGCCTGTCGAAGGGTCGCCGCAGGTTCTTGAGACATGCCGAGGTCAGATGACGGCGTTGAAGGTCGGGTCGGGGTTGCCGAAGCGATGCGCCGTGATCGAGATCGACTGCTCGCGCAGGAACGGCAGCAGCTCGAGCCGACCGGCCGTCGTCACGTCGTTCTGGTAGACGGCGATGTCGGGCGAGCCATCGGTCGCGACCGCGAGCGCTGCGGCGAGCATCGTGCGCTCGTCGGATGGCCCGATCAGCCGGGCGCGCGGCGGGCGGCCCTGCGGTGACCACACGAACTGGCCAACGGTCTCGTCCTCGACGGTCTCGGTCCCTGTGGCCTGTCCTGAGCTTGTCGAAGGGCCTGTCGAAGGGTGGGCCGACATCCGCTGCACCCACTCGTCGTCGCTCTCGACGTGCACCGGAACATCCAGGTCGCTCAGCACGCGGCGCACGGGCGCCGGCAGCCCGGAGGCGACGCTGAGCGAGAACCACTCGCTCGCGCGCACCGCGGCGACGACGACGCGCAGCACCTCGTGCAGCGGGGCGCCCGCCGTGCCGCGCACCGCCACCTGGGCGGCACGGTAGCGGAAGAGGTTGCGCTCCACACCGAGCTGCGACACATCTTTCACGGCGCCGAACTCGCGGTTCCAGTTCGCGGCATCCGACAGCGCGCCGCGCCGCAGCCAGGCGAACTCGTCGCGCCCGAGCGCGGCCTGGCCCGCTTCGACGACGGCAGCGATGCGCGTGTCGAGGCCGCGCAGCTGCTGCGAGCCCGACGAGACGGACTGCACCGCCCGCCACGAGCCCAGACCCACGAGGTGGTTCGGCCCGCCGGCCTTCGCTCCGGTGCCGACCGACGACCGCTTCCAGCCACCGAACGGCTGGCGCTGCACGATCGCGCCCGTTGTCCCACGGTTGACGTAGAGGTTGCCCGCCTGCACCTCGCCGAGCCACTGCTCGAGCTCGCGCGGATCACGCGTGTGAATGCCGGCGGTCAGGCCGTAGTCGACCGCGTTCTGGATGGCGATCGCGCGTTCGAGCGTCGGCGCATGCATGACGCCGAGCACGGGGCAGAAGAACTCCTCGCGATGGAAGCGGGAGCCCTCGCGCACGCCGATGCGGATGCCGGGCGTCCAGTACCGCTCCTCGATCTGCGTCGGCGTCACGAGCCACTGCTCGCCCTCGCCCAGCTCCCCCAGCGCCCACGCCTGCCTCTCGGTCGGCTCGCCGATCAGCGGTCCGACCTCGCTTCGCGGGTCATCCGACGGCCCGACGCGCAGCGACGTCGTGGCATCGACCAGCTGTCTGGCGAACCGCTTCGAGCGCGCCACCTGGCCGACGAGAATCACGAGCGACGCGGCCGAGCACTTCTGACCCGCATGCGAGAACGCGCTGTGCACGATGTCGCTCGCCGCCAGGTCAAGATCTGCGGATGGCGTCACGATGATCGCGTTCTTGCCGCTCGTCTCGGCGAGGATCGGCAGCTCGGGCCGCCAGGAGCGGAAGAGCGCAGCGGTCTCGAAGCTGCCCGTCAGGATGACGCGGTCGACGCCCTCGTGCGTGATGAGCCGCTGCCCGAGGGCCTGCTCGTCGATGTCGATGAGGGCGAGCAGCTCCCGCGGAACGCCCGCCGACCACAGCGCCTCGGCGACCACCGCCGCGCACCTCCCCGCCTGCGGGGCGGGCTTGAAGACGACGCCTGAGCCCGCCGCGAGCGCGGCGAGCACACCACCGGCGGGGATGGCGATGGGGAAGTTCCACGGAGGGGCGACGACAGTGGCCGCGACGGGCACGAACACGGCGCCCGCGACACTGTCGAGCTCAGCGGCGAGCGACGCGTAGTAGTTCGCGAAGTCGACCGCCTCGCTCACCTCGGTGTCGGCCTCGGGGAGCACCTTGCCGGTCTCGCTCGCCGCCACCTCGATCAGTTCGGCACGGCGCTCCTCCAGGGCGGCGGCGGCGCGCCGCAGCACCTCGCCGCGCTCCGACGCGGGCGTCGAACCCCAGCCATCCGCCGCCTGTCGCACCTGCTCGATCACCGCATCCAGTGCGTCCGCATCGTCGATGCGGGCGGCGCGGATGGTCGCCTCGCCCACCTCACTGGAAGGCACGCGATCGAGGATGGCACGCGCCCAGGCGCGGTTGCCCGCGACGGCGGGGTCGGTGTCGGCGGCGTTGCGGAAACCAGGCGCACCGGCCGCGAGCGCGGTCGTCTCGTGCACCTTGAAGACGGCCGTCGACACGAAGCTCTCGTCCGGCGTGACGAGCGCGTCGAAGAGCGCGGGCGCATCCGCACCTCGGAACCCGCTCACCACCGCGGTGAGCTGATCTTCGTCGGCCGTCTGCCCCTCGCGCGCCTCCTCCGGCGCGACCACGACCCCGCGCTGCGGCCGGCGCCTCGGCCCGATGACGAGCGTCGGGTCGCTCGCACGGTGCACCGATGCGCGGAACCTGTTCTCCTCGCGAGTGAACAGGGCGGCATCCTCGTTCAGTGCGAACGCGGCGGAGAGGAAGTTCTCGCTCGAGGCGTTCTCCTCCAGCCGGCGCACGAGATAGCTGACGGCCGCATCGAACTCGTCCGGATGCACGACGGGCACATACAGCAGCACCGTCCCGACGACGCGCGAGACCGCGCGCACTTGGTCCTCGGCCATCCCGAGCAGCATCTCGAACTCGACGGCTCTCGGTTCCTGAGCCTGTCGAAGGGCGCCGCGCTCTTCGGCCAGCAGCCAGGCGTAGGCGATGTCGAACAGGTTGTGGCCGGCGATGCCCAGGCGCACGGCGCGGGTGCGCTCGGGCGTGAGCGCCGCATCGAGGCATCGCAGATAGTTCGCGTCGGTGTCGACCTTCGTGTCGTACGGGGCGCGCGGCCATCCGTGCATCACCGCGTCGACCTGCTCCATGGCGAGGTTCGCGCCCTTGACGAGCCGCACCTTGATCGGTGCTCCCCCGCCATCCACACGCTCGGTCGCCCACTCGGTGAGCCGGTTCAGGGCGGGCAGG
>JASGDS010000312.1:0-7424 GCA_047607025.1 Microbacterium sp. | reverse complement strand
GCAGGAACGCGTGCACATCGCCATCCACCGCCTGAATGCGGTCGAGGTGCGCCTGGGTCGCCTCGACGCTCGACACCTCGCCCGAGGCCAGCAGCGAGGCGAGCTCCGACGCGCTGCGCTGAATGAGTTCGCTCACTGCTCCTCTCCCAAGATCGCCGTCACGCGGAATCGGTCTCCGTCGGCATCCGGAGCGTTCTGCAGCACCTCGTCGAGCGTGAGCATCGTGCCCACCTCATCGGGCCGGAACACGTTCGACAGCGGGATGGGATGGCTCGTCGCGGCGACGTCGGCGGTGGCGACCTCGCTCACCTTGGCGATGTTGTCGACGATGGCGTCGAGCTCGCCCGTGAGGCGGGTCACCTCCTCGTCGGTCAGCGCGATCCGGGACAGCACGCCGAGATGGCGCACGAGATCAGGGGTGATTTCAGACACTGTCCCAGTTTACGTGCGGATGGCGGCCAGATCGTCTGTCGACGGACGGCTGCGCAGCCGTGAGACCGCTTGAACGCGACGAAACACCCGACGCCACCGGACCTCTCAACGCGCACGAGACCTCTCAACGCGCACGAGACCTCTCACCGCGGGCGTGCACGATCACCGGCCGACTCAGGGTTCGGGCACGCGGGTGACGGCGACCCAGCCGGATGCGCCCGCAACCTCGTCGAGGTCGGCGACGTCGATGCCGATGGCCGAGTTGTGCGCGCCTGCGGCGGGGAACACCCGGTCGAAGCGACGCAGCGATTCGTCCAGCCACACCTCGGCCGACGCAGGGTTGCCGAAGGGGCACACCCCGCCGATCGGATGGCCTGAGAGCGGCTCCACGTCCTCCGGCTTGAGGAACGACGGCTTGTGCCCGAACCGGCGCTTGAAGTCGCCGCTGTTGAGCCGGGCGTCGCCGGCGACCACGATCAGGATGGCGTGTGCCCTGTCCGCGCTGTAGATGGCGAGGGTCTTCGCGATGATCTGGGCATCCACCCCGATCTGGGCAGCGGCCATGTCGACGGTCGCGCTCGACTCCTCGAACTCGATCACGTCACCGTCGCGCCCGAAGCGGGCGAGGTCATCCTTCGCGGCTTGAATGCTCATCTCTCCAGGCTACGGCCGGTGAAGTGGTCCATCGTGCTGTTGATGCCGAGTAGGTTCATCGTGCTGTCGAACTGCGGTGGGGGGAACAGCCGCCCGAGCGCAACAGCGTTCACGAATCGCGGCATGACGAGCTGCGCCTTCCCCTTCTCGATCGCTTCGAGCACCCGGGTCGCGACATATTCCGGTTTCAGAATGGGCAGCAGCCGAGGGAACCTCGTGCGCACGCCCTCGAACATGCCGGTGTCGATGTAGTACGGGCACACCGTCAGGGTGCGCACGCCGGTCTTCGCCTTCGCAAGCTCCACACGCAGCGACTCGGTGAACCCGAACGCTGCGAACTTCGATGCGGAGTAGTCGGTCTGCTTGGCGACGCCCACGAGCCCCGCCGCCGACGCGATCGTGACGACCGCGCCGTGCCTGCGTTCGACCATCCCGCCGAGAAAGGCCCGCGTGACCCAGTACAGCGCGAGCACGTTGACGTCGTAGGTGCGCCTGATCTCGTCTTCGGACGCCTCCAGCAGCGGCTTGCCCGTGACGACGCCCGCGTTGTTGATGAGAACGTCGAGCCGGCCCACCTCCGCCGCGGCTGCCGTAACCGCCTCGACGTCGGTGACGTCCACGGCGAACGAGCGCGCCGCATCTCCGATCTCGTCGCGCACGCGGTCCGCGGCAGCGCCATCTCGGTCCCACAGCACGACCTCGGCGCCCCGCGCCGCCGCGCCCAGCGCCATGAGCCGCCCGATCCCGCTTCCGCCGCCCGTGACGAGCACGACTTCGCCACGCAGAGGGTGCTTCATGCCGCCACCCTACTTCCGGGCGATGACGGTGAAGGTGCGGGGGATGCTCTCGCGCTCGGGCTCAGGCCAGACCCACCCCTCCGGCGTCTCGATCATGCGCGGGCTGAACGGCCAGGGCAGCACGTCGCCCTCATCGAGACGCAGAATGGTCAACCCCGCACCGATCAGAGCGTTCACGATCTCCGAGATCGGATGCGCCCACTGGTAGGTGCGCGTGTTCTGCACCGTGCCCTCGCCCGCATAGGTCCCCGCGCTCTCCCAGCTCTGCGCGAAGCCGCCCGAGAAGTACCGGTATCGCAGCACGGGCTGATCCGCCGCCTCATCCAGTGAGTACAGCATCGGATGGCCGTCACGGATGAAGAACGTTCCGCCGGGGCACAGCAGCGCGGCGATCTGAGCCGCCCACCGATCGAGGTCGTCGAGCCAGCAGATGGTGCCGATGCTCGTGTAGACGAGATCGACATCCCCACCGATCGCGGCGGCGGCATCCAGCACATCCGACTGCACCCAGCGCACCTCGGCGCCGAAGCGCCCGGCCAACTGCGCCGCTGCCTCCAGCGCCTCGCCCGAGAAGTCGAGTCCCGTCACCTGCGCCCCGGCCCGAGCGAGCGAGATCGTATCGGTGCCGATGTGGCACTGCAGGTGCGCCACGTCGAGTCCGGCGACGCCATCAGGCAGCACGGCAGACAGCGCATCGAGGTCGTGCCGAATGACCTGCGACAGGTGCGTCGGGTCCTCGAAGCTGTCGATGTCGTAGCCCTCGAGGTGCACGGCGACCCTGTCGTCCCAGTTCGCCAGATTCGCCGCCCGCGCGGCATCCCATGCGATCTCGACGTCGTTCGCGGCCATCCCCCGAGCTTATCGATCGAAACACAACTGTCATGTGCGTGCCATGCGCTCACAATACCCGGCTCATAGCCTCGGCGGCATCCCCCATCGAAGGAGAACATCGTGAAGATCCTCAAGCACCCGGCCATCCAGATCGGCGCCGCCGCCATTCTGGGCATCGTCTTCGGCCTGATCGTGGGCGACTGGGCCGCCAACATCAAGTTCGTGGGTGACATGTTCATCCGCCTGATTCAGATGTCGATCGTGCCGCTCGTCATGTCGTCGGTGATCGTCGCGACCGGGTCGATGAGCGGGTCCGGGATGGGCCGGCTCGCGGCGAAGACGTTCGGCTGGATGATCGGGTTCTCGATCGTGTCCGCTCTGCTCGCGTGGGCACTGGCGTCGATCATCCGCCCGGGCGCCGGCATGGTCTTCACGGGGGAGCTCGACCCCACGCTGCAGGAATCGGCCGGTGAGGCGTCCGGATGGCAGGACACGCTGCTCGGCTTCGTCTCGACGAACATCTTCGATGCGATGTCGACGGCGACGATGGTGCCGATCATCGTGTTCTCACTGCTGTTCGGGGTGGCCCTGAACGCCTCCCTGGCGAAGGGTGGCAGCCGCGTGGTGCTGGAGTTCTTCGAGGGTGTGCAGCAGGTCGTTCTCACCATGATCCGGTTCGTGATGCACATCGCGCCGATCGGCGTGTTCTGCCTGCTGGCCGCCCTCGCCGGCGATGTCGGGTTCGCCGTCGTGACGACGACGCTGAAGTATCTGGGCGCGACGCTCATCGGCGTGATCGTCATGTTCGTCCTGTTCGTCCTCGTGGTGTGGGCCGTGACGGGACTCAGCCCCGCGAAGCTCCCTGCCAAGCTCGCCGAGCAGACGACGGTCGCGATCACGACGACGAGCTCAGCCGTCACCTTCCCCACGGTGCTGAAGAACACCGTCGAGAAGGTCGGCGTCGGTCAGCGCGTGGCGAACTTCACCCTCTCCGTGGGGCTCACCATGGGGTCGTACGGCGCCGTGCTGAACTACATGCTAGTCGTCATGTTTCTGGCGCAAGCCGGTGATGTCTCACTGGATGCCGGCCAGATCGCGCTGGGGCTGGGTCTTGCCATCCTGCTGAACATGGGCACCATCACAGTGCCTGGCGGCTTCCCGGTCGTCGCCATGTTCCTCGCGACGTCTCTCGGGCTGCCGTTCCAGGCCGTCGGTCTGCTCATCGCCGTCGACTGGTTCGCGGGCATCTTCCGCACCTTCCTCAACGTGAACGGCGACACCTTCGTCGCCGTGCTCGTCGGCAAGTCGGAGGGCGAGCTCGATCGGGATGTCTACAACGGCACCAAGCAGGTCACCTCGGAGGAGATCGACCTCACCGGCCTCGAGGCGCAGCTGGCCGCCGCCGACGCCGCGGACTGAACCTCACGCATCCAGCGCGTCTGGCCCCTGCTCGACGAGGACGGTGAACTGGGCGGCGTCGAGCACGCGGATGCCGAGCTCCTCGGCCTTCGCGAGCTTCGACCCTGCGCCCGGGCCCGCCGCGACGAAGTCGGTCTTCTTCGAGACGCTGGATGCCGCCTTGCCGCCCGCGGAGATGATCGCCTCCTGCGCGCTGTCACGGGTGTAGCCCTCGAGGGTGCCCGTCGCGACGACCGTGAGACCCTCCAGCACTCCCCCGGCGGCAACCGCAGCTCCGGGGCCCGGATGGCCGGGCGTCGCCCACTGCACACCGGCTGCCGCCCACCGCTCGACGATGTCGAGGTGCCAGTCGACCGTGAACCAGTCCTCGAGCGACGAGGCGATGATGTCGCCGACGCCCTCGACCGAGGCGAGCTCGTCATGTGAGGCGGCGCGGATGGCGTCGAGCGAGCCGAACCATCCGGCCAGCGCTCGCGCGGCGACGGGACCGACATGGCGGATGTTCAGCGCGACGAGCAGACGCCAGAGGTCCTTCGTCTTCGCTTTCTCCAGTTCGGCGAGCATCTTGATCGCGGCGGCGGATGGCTGCGGCTCGTCAACGCCCGCCTTGCGCTCGGCGGCGGTCGGGTTGCGCCGGAACGGCGCGCGGCGCACGTACTCCCCCGCGGCATCCACCTTCTGCTCGCCCGTCTCGGCGTCGCGCACGATCACGTCGATCGGCACGAGGTCGTCGAGCGACAGGGTGAAGAGCCCCGCCTCGGTGTCGAGCGGCGCGACGGCGGGCGGCTCGGCCTGCGTGAGCGCGGCAGCCGTCACCTCGCCGAGCACCTCGACGTCGAGCGCGCCGCGCGATCCGATGTGCTCGACGCGCCCCCGCACCTGCGCAGGGCACGACCGCTGATTGGGGCAGCGCAGGTCGATGTCGCCCTCCTTCGCGGGCGCCAGCACCGCGCCGCACTCGGGACAGTTCACCGGCATGACGAACTCGCGCTCGGTGCCATCCCGCTTCGAGACCACCGGTCCCAGCACCTCGGGAATCACGTCGCCCGCCTTGCGCAGCACGACCGTGTCGCCGATGAGCACGCCCTTGGCCTTCACGACGTCCTTGTTGTGCAGCGTCGCCTGCCGCACGACAGAGCCCGCCACGTGCGCGGGCGCCATGACGGCATAGGGTGTCGCCCGGCCCGTTCGACCGACCGACACGACGATGTCGAGCAGCTTCGTCTGCACCTCTTCCGGCGGGTACTTGTAGGCGATCGCCCAGCGCGGCGCACGCGAGGTCGCCCCCAGCTCGTCGTGCAGCTCGAGCTCGTCGACCTTGATGACGGCGCCGTCGAGCTCGTGCTCGATCTCGTGCCGGTGGTCGCCGTAGTGGGCGATGAACGCGTCGACCTCGCCTGTCGTCTCGCAGACCCGGTTGTGCGGGCTCGCCGGCAGGCCCCAGCCCTTCAGCAGATCGTAGATCTCGCTCTGCGCGGCGACGGGCGGAGCAGGCCACGCGCCGATGCCGTGCACATACAGGGAGAGCGACTCGATGCGGAGGAGCCCGGCCTCGCGCTCCAGCCCCGATTTCTTGTCGAGCTGCTGGCGCAGCCCGCCGCTGGCCGCATTGCGCGGATTGGCGAAGGAGGGGAACCGTCGGGCGGCCGCCGTGCGCGCCTTCTCCTCGTCGAACGGCTTCTTCTCGCCCGTGCGCCCCTCCCACTTCGCCAGCGCATCGGCGTACGCCCGCTCACGGAACCCCGCCTGCGCCGCGTTCAGCCGCTCGAAGGCCGCGACGGGGATGAACACCTCGCCGCGCACTTCGACCAGCGGCGGATGGCCCGTGTCAGAGAGCCTCTCGGGGATATCGGCCAGCCGCAGCGCGTTCTCGGTGACGATCTCGCCGACCCGGCCGTCGCCGCGCGTCGCGGCCGAGGTCAGCACGCCGTTCTCGTAGCGCAGGCTGATGGCGAGCCCGTCGATCTTCACCTCGGTGAGCCAGCGCACGTCGCGGCCGGCCGCGGCGCGGGTCTTGTCCATCCACTCGCCCAGCTCCTCGAGCGAGAACACGTTGTCGAGGCTCAGCATGCGCTCGGCGTGTTCGATCGTCTGCAGACCGGTCGCCCCGGCTGCGCCGACGATCTGCGTCGGCGAGTCCTGCCCCTGCAGCTCGGGGTAGAGAGCCTCCAGCTCTTGGAGCCGATGCATCCACGCGTCGTACGTCTGGTCGTCGACGTTCGAGGCGTCATCGCCGTAGTACGCGTCGCGCGCGGCGATGATCTGATCGGTCAGCGTCTGCGCCAAGGTTTGGGCCTCGGCGAGGGTGATGTCAGCCACCCCTCCAGTCTAGGAAGGGGCTGCGACATCGTCAGACGACGGCGGGGACGGCCGAGACGGTGCGGTCGATCGTGAACTGGCCGAGCACCCTGGTGCCGAGGTACAGCACCGCGGTCTGGCCCGGTGCGACGCCGTCGAGCGGGGTGTCTGGCCGCACGACGACCTCGCCATCGCTCAGGATGGCCCGCGCGGGCACGGGATCGGCGTGGGCGCGGATCTGCACCTCGCAGTCGAGCCAGTCATGAAGCGCGGGAGCCGCACCCGCCCAGCTGAAGCGTCCGCCCGCGATCTCCGCGATCGCGAGCGCCTCCTTCGGCCCCACGACGACCTCGTTCGAGATGGGCCGCACCTCCAGGACGAACCGCGGCTTGCCATCCGGGGCGGGAACGCCCAGGCGCAGCCCACGTCGCTGGCCGACGGTGAAGGCATGGGCGCCGTCGTGTGAGCCGACGACCTCGCCGGAGCGGTCGAGGATGACACCGGGCGTCGCCCCGACCTTCTCGGCGAGGTAGCCGCGGGTGTCGCCATCCGGAATGAAGCAGATGTCGTAGCTGTCGGGCTTCGACGCAACCGTGAACCCGCGCTCGGCGGCCTCCTCGCGCACGAGCGCCTTCGACGGCGTCTCGCCCAGCGGGAAGTAGGCGTGCGCGAGCTGCTCGGCGTTGAGAACGCCCAGCACGTACGACTGGTCCTTCGCCTCTTCGCTGGAGCGGTGCAGCTCCAGACCCTCCGCGCCGTCGCGCAGGATGGCGTAGTGCCCGGTGCAGACGGCGTCGAACCCGAGCTCGATCGCGCGCTCGAGCAGCGCCGCGAACTTGATCTTCTCATTGCAGCGCATGCACGGGTTGGGTGTGCGGCCTGCCTGATACTCCGAGAGGAAGTCATCGATCACGTCGTCGCGGAACCGCTCGGAGAAGTCCCACACGTAGAACGGGATGCCGAGCCTGTCGGCGACACGACGGGCATCCATCG
>JASGDS010000311.1:0-5282 GCA_047607025.1 Microbacterium sp. | reverse complement strand
GTCGTCCCGGTGGGCGGTGGCCGCCGCCGAGTCCGACCCGCGCGTGCTCGCCGCGGTCGCCATCCACCCGAACGATGCGCCGACATATGCCGAGAACGGCATGCTCGACGAGGTGCTCGCCGAGATCGACCGGATGGCCGCGCACCCGCGAGTGCGCGCGATCGGCGAGACGGGCCTGGACTACTTCCGCACCGAGCCGGATGGCCGCGCCGCTCAGCTCGCCTCCTTCGAAGCGCATATCGCCCTCGCCAAGAAGCACGACATCGCGATGCAGATCCATGACCGAGACGCGCACCGTGACGTGCTCGACACGCTCACGCGCGTCGGCGCGCCCGCGAAGACCGTGTTCCACTGCTTCTCGGGCGATGCCGAAATGGCGCGCGAAGCCTCGGAGGCCGGGTATTGGCTTTCGTTCGCGGGCAATGTCACCTTCAAGAACGCGCAGAACCTGCGCGATGCCCTGGCTGTGACGCCGCGCGAGCGCATCCTCGTGGAGACGGATGCCCCCTTCCTCACGCCGACGCCGCACCGCGGAAGGCCGAACGCCCCCTACCTCGTGCCGCTCACGGTGCGATTCATGGCCGCCGAACTGAACGTCGGGGTCGACGAACTGTGCGCCCAGCTCGCTGCCAACACCCTCGCCGTCTACGGCGCGTTCTCATGACGGTCGCACTGCTCGGGGCGGGAGACATCAGGCGCCTGGCCGCCGAGCTCGACGTCACCCCGACGAAGAAGCTCGGTCAGAATTTCGTCGTCGACGCCAATACGGTGCGCAAGATCGTGCACCTGGCGAAGGTGGAGGCAGGGGAGCAGGTCGTCGAGATCGGGCCGGGCCTCGGTTCGCTCACCCTCGCCATCCTGGAGCAGGACGCGCACGTCACGGCCGTCGAGATCGATGAGCGCCTCGCCGCGCGGCTGCCGCAGACGGCCCGCGAGTCGGGCGTCGACGACGGCGCGCTGACGGTCGTGACCGCCGACGCGCTGCGCGTGACCCAGCTGCCCGACGACCCCACCGTGCTCGTCGCGAACCTCCCGTACAACGTCTCCGTCCCCGTGCTGCTGCATTTCCTCGAGACGTTCGCACAGCTGCGGCGGGGTGTCGTCATGGTGCAGGCGGAGGTCGGGGAGCGGCTCGCCGCACCACCCGGATCGCGCGTCTATGGCGCTCCCAGCGTCAAGGCGGCGTGGTATGGCCCCTTCACGCTCGCGGGGCGCGTATCCCGTCAGGTGTTCTGGCCAGTGCCCAACGTCGACAGCGTGCTCGTCGCCTTCGAACGCGACGCCGAACCGCGCGGGACCGAGGCCGAGCGCCTGCGCACCTTCCAGATCGTGGATGCCGCCTTCGGGCAGCGCCGCAAGATGCTGCGCCAGTCGCTCTCCGGCGTTCTCGGCGGCTCGGCGGCCGAGGCGTCGTCGGTGCTCGACGCGGCGCAGGTGGATGCGACCGCGCGCGGTGAGTCGTTGACCGTCGACGACTTCCTGCGCATCGCCCGCATCTCGATACCCTAGGGTTGTGGCCGATCAGAGCGGGGGCATGAGGCGATGACATTCGCGCTGGAGGATCCGCAGGTGCGCGTCGCCGCGCCCGCGACGCTCACGCTCTTCCTCGAGGTCGGCCGCGCATCGCAGGCGCCGTCCGAGCCGGCACCGTTCGCCTTGGCCGTTCAGGCGATCTCGCTGGCTGACGAGGTGGCGGCCAGCGACTCCGATGAGTTCACGATCGACGTGGCAGGACTCGTCGATGTCGATCGTGTGCCGGCGGATGACCGGAATCTGGCCATCCGTGCCGCCCGCATGCTGGCCGCGGACACGGGGTACGAATACGGAGTGCACCTCGACCTGTTCAAGCGCATCCCCGTCGGCAGCGGGATGGCCGGGTCCGTGGCGGATGCCGCCGCAGCTCTCGTCGCGTGCGATGCGCTGTGGCAGACAGGGCTGACGAGCGCCGAGCTGTCGCGCATCGGTGCGCGGCTCTCGCCGCACATTCCCTTCGCGCTGCGCGGAGGGACCGCGGTGGGGACGGCGCTGGGGGAGCAGATGAGCCCCGCGCTCGCGCGGGACCGCATCGACTGGGTGCTGGTGATCGACGACGACGCCGTCCCTCTGCCCGATGTGCTGCAAGCCCTGAACGATCACCGAGAACGTCATCGCCTCGACATCGTTCCCGCGCGCAGCGCGCCCGGCGTCGACTCCGTCGTGCTGCAGGCGCTGCGCACGGGAGACGCCGTGCTGCTGGCCGAGGTCATGCGCAACGACCTGCAGGCCGCCGTTCTCGGACTGAGGCCCGACCTGGCCGAGATTCTGGAGACGGGTGAGGCCTCGGGAGCGCTTACCGGAATGGTCACGGCATCCGGCACGACGCTCGCCTTCCTTGCGCCGTCATCGGATGCCGCAGCCGAGCTGCAGCTGCGGCTCGATCAGGCCGGATACGACGCTGTGCGCGCCCACGGACCGGTGCCGGGGGCGCGCACAGCGATGTGAGCGCTCTCGATCAGCGAGCGCCCGCGCGACGTTTGTTGTAGATGTCGAATGCGACGGCGAGCAGCAGCACGAGACCCTTGACGATGGGCTGCACCGACTGTCCGACGCCCATCAGCGACATGCCGTTCGACATCACGGCCATCACGAGACCACCGACGAGGGCGCCGGTGACGCGGCCGATGCCGCCCGTCGTCGACGCGCCACCGATGAAGCAGGCGGCGATGACGTCGAGCTCGAAGCTGGTGCCCATGCTGGGCTGGGCTCCGTTCGATCGTGCGGAGAACATGGCCGCGGCGACACCGGTCAGGAAGCCCATGTGCACGAACAGCCAGAAGTTGACTTTCGTCACGTTGACACCGCTGAGGCGGGCGGCGGACAGGTTGCCGCCGATCGCGTACACGTGACGTCCGAAGACGGTGCGCGTGGTGATCACCTGGTACACCAGGATGAGCACGCCGAGCACGATGAGCACGAGCGGGAAGCCGCGGTTGTAGGCGAGCGCCCAGGCGAAGGCCATGACCACGACCGCGACCACGACGAGCTTCGCAATGAACAGCGGGCTCGACTCGACCTTCTGGTTGTACTTCACGCGAGCCTGGCGACTGCGCACCTGCCCGTAGACGAACGCGACCACGGCCACGACACCGATCACGAGGGTGAAGATGTCGACGGTCTGCGGCTTGGCCAGCAGACCCGATCCCTGCCCGACCGTGATGGATCCGAAGATGCCATCGAGGAACCCGGTGGCGAGCGTCTTGTACGGGGCGGGGAACGGCGAGAGCGACACGTTCGCGAGGGTGACGTACGTGAGACCGCGGAACAGCAGCATGCCGGCAAGGGTCACGATGAACGCAGGGATGCCGACGAACGCCACCCAGAACCCGTGCCATGCGCCCACGAGCACACCGACGATCACGGCGGCGAGCAGGCCCACCCACCACGGCATTCCGTGCCGGATGACGATCGAGCCGGCGACGGCCGAGCAGAACGCGAGCACCGATCCGACCGACAGGTCGATGTGACCGGCAACGATCACCATGATCATGCCGAGCGCCATGATGAGGATGTGCGCGTTCTGCAGCACGAGGTTGGTCAGGTTCTCCGGCGACAGCAGTGTGCCGCCCGTCGTGGCCGTGAACAGCAGGACGATCGCGACGAACGCGATGTAGATGCCCGAGGTGCGGAGGTTCCGCGTGAACAGGTCTTTGGTCTCAGCCAGGACATTGTTCATGCCGCGGCCTCCTTCTGGGTCTTCTCGATGGTCATGAGGTTCATGAGGTTCTCCTGCGTCGCCTCGGACGCGGGCATCTCGCCCGTGATGCGGCCGTAGGCGAGGGTGTAGATGCGGTCGCTCATGCCGAGCAGCTCCGGCAGTTCGCTGGAGACCAGGATGATCGCCTTGCCCGAGGCCGCGAGCCGGTTGATGATCTCGTAGATCTCGTACTTCGCACCGACGTCGATGCCGCGGGTCGGCTCATCCAGGATGAGCACCTCCGGGTCGGAGTACAGCCACTTCGACAGCACGACCTTCTGCTGGTTTCCACCCGAGAGATTGCCGACGATCTGCATCACGGTCGGGGTCTTGATGTTGAGGTCGCGACGGTACTCCTCGGAGATCTTGATCTCTTCGTTGCCGTTGACGAACGACGCCCGGTTGGCGAGCTTGTGGAGCCCGGCCGCCGAGATGTTCGTGCGGATGTCGGTGATCAGATTGAGGCCGTACTGCTTGCGGTCCTCCGAGACGTACGCCAGCCCGTGATCGATCGCCTCCTGCACCGTTCGGGTGCGGATCGGCCTGCCGTGAAGCGACACCTGGCCCGAGATGTCACGGCCGTAGGTCTGCCCGAACACGCTCATCATGAACTCGGTGCGCCCTGCGCCCATGAGACCGGCGATGCCGACGATCTCGCCCGCGCGCACGGTGATCGACGCATCCTCCACCACGACGCGATCGGCCTGCGTGGGGTGCATCACATTCCAGTTCTCGATGCGGAAGATCTCCTCACCGATCTGCGGCTCGCGGTCGGGGAAGCGGTGGTCGAGCGAGCGCCCCACCATGCCGCGGATGATGCGCGACTGCGTCTGCTCGGTCGTGTGCATATCGATCGTCTCGATCGACTCGCCGTCGCGGATGATCGTGGTGCGGTCTGCGATCTCTTCGATCTCGCCGAGCTTGTGGCTGATGATGATGCAGGTGATGCCCTCATCGCGCAGCTCGCGCAGCAGACCGAGCAGGTGCTCGGAGTCGTTGTCATTGAGCGCAGCGGTCGGCTCATCCAGGATGAGCAGCTTCACATCCTTCGTCATCGCCTTCGCGATCTCGATCAGCTGCTGCTTTCCGACGCCGAGCTGACCGACGGGCGTCGTCGGGTTCTCGTGCAGCCCGACACGCTCGAGGTACGTCGTCGCCTCGTGGTTCGTCTCGTTCCAGTCGATGAGACCCCGGCGCTCCCGCTCATTGCCGAGGAAGATGTTCTCGGCGATGGAGAGGAACGGCACGAGGGCCAGCTCCTGGTGGATGATGACGATGCCCTTCTCCTCCGAGTCGCGGATCGAGGAGAACTTCATCTCGCCGCCGTCGAAGAGGATGTCGCCCCCGTACGACCCGTACGGGTAGACACCCGAGAGCACCTTCATCAGCGTCGACTTTCCCGCGCCGTTCTCGCCGCAGATGGCGTGGATCTCGCCGCGGGCGACACTCAGATCGACGCCCTTGAGCACCTTCACGCCGGGAAAGTCCTTGGTGATGCTCCTCATCTCGAGGATTGCGTCAGCCATTCATGGTCCTTCGTTCGTTTGTC
>JASGDS010000310.1:0-4556 GCA_047607025.1 Microbacterium sp. | reverse complement strand
TCAGTGCCCGCAAGACAGAAAACCTCCACTACAGCGTGACCACCGAACGTGCCGCCCTCTTGGTCGGCCTGCAACGGGCGGCGGAAGGAGATCTGCTCACCGCTGACGAGTCTGACGCTGTTGCCAACGCCTAATTCCAACCGGCCCGCCCCACAAGGGCGGGCCTCACCGTATCCATAAACATGCTCACCTACCTCAGATCCACCCTCGCCATCGCCAACGCTGGCGGATACGCAATCTCTCAGTCCGTCCCGACCCTGGGATGGCAACACAAACACAATGGCGGCGCTTTTGTTTTCGCCGTCCGCCATGACCACGGCATCACATCGGCTCAAGCCAAACGCGCCGCCGAAGCCGCTGCGATCATCCCACCCGCAGAGGACGCCCCGCAAGAGGATTGGGTTTTTGATTACGACGACCTCGCGCCGGGGCGCATTGTCAATCGCGGCAGGCCCGTCAAAGAGGGAGAGGCTGCGACCTCTCACATCCATCTCCGCGTCACCCCGGAGCGCAAGTCCACCTACGTCAAGCGCGCTCAAGCCTCCGGGCGATCCCTCAGCGATTGGATGACCGAGACCTGCGACCGCGAGGCCGGATACCAGCCCTAACCGGCCAACCAGACATCCCAGCCAACGACTCCCGCGACGGGGTCGTTGGCTTTTTTCTTGGGTGTTAGGTGCGGGAGTCATGGCTGGATTTTTGCGTTCGGCCACTCGCGTGTGGTGGCTTCGATTGCCTCCATGAGCAGCCGCGCAGACTGCCTGGCATCCGCGAGCGGATTGTGTTTCGGGAGTTCGCGGTCAGTGCGGGCATAGTCTTTCATCGCGTCATGTCCGGCAGCCATCATCCACGTTGAGATTTCAACGAGCGGATACGGGCCAGCGAAGCGCCGATCATCGGGCAAGGCATCCACGCACGCGGCGAGGAATCGCGCCTCAACAGGCCATGCACAGTCAGCGGCGAGCAGTGCGCCTTTGGCTTTCCATTCCACCCACCGCCGCCAGAACTTTTCGCGCACAGTGAACGGGTCGGGCGAGTTTGGTTGCAGCGCGGGGATATTCTCATAGACCCACAGGCGGTCAGAGTCCACGCCTTCGGCCATTCCGCAGAGACATGCGAACATACCAGACTCGACCTCTTGGCCGTTGTGGATGACGACGTAGCCGACCGCGTAGCCTTCACCGTGAAGTCCGATGGATTCCACATCGAAGACCATCGCCGGAATACCGTGGCCCAACAAGGCACTGCTGCCAACCTTCGGGGCGGGTGTAGTTGATTTTGTATTCATAGCTTTTTCGCCGCCCCTTCGGTCGGCAGAGTTTTATCGTTCATTGGAGAGAGCAGGCCATGCGATTGGCACCACTCCCGGAACTTGTCCGTTGCCGATGCAGCGCAGTCGGTCCACCCGAGCGGCCACCCCATGAGCCACTCGACCCACGTCGGGTTCAGTTGCCCACCAATCTGGTCGTTCAGGTTCCTCGATCGGTCCGGGTTCGCCCATCGGCCCTGTGATCCCGTCCTGTGATCCCGCGCTTGCGGCGTGGCGAATGCCGACTCCTTTGCATGCTGATAGGACGGCCGATTGCCGCCCTTGTTTCCCGCATAGCGAGCTTGCTCCATGTCGCCCATGGTCATCATGGATGACGTTGGCGTCGGGAATCGTAGATACGGGAAGGCCACCGCATTCGCTAACTGGTCCATGTGCTTGCGGCCGGTCCCGTTGGTCTCGCAGTGTTGCCGCGAGTTCGCGCCCTTCGCGTCCCTCGCGGCCGGCGTCGGCCAACTCATCGCGGCCATCTGCAAGCCCGGCCGCCCGCTGGAGTCCCGAGCCTTCGGACCACCGTGGGACCCAAGAGTTGAGAGCGGAGTCGGTAGCCACGATCCAGATTCTGTCTCGCTTGTGAGGAGCGGCGACGTGATGCGCTCCCACAACACCCCACAGAGCATCATACCCCAGCGCGGCAAGGTCAGCGAGGACGACGGTAAGTCCTCTTCCCACAAGCATCGGTGAGTTTTCCACGAACGCGAATTTAGGTCGAACCTCGCCGATAACTCGCGCCATGTGCTTCCACATACCGCTTCGCTCGCCTTCGATTCCGGCACCCTTTCCTGCGACGCTGATGTCCTGACAAGGGAAGCCTCCAGACACCACGTCAACACGGCCTCGCCATGGGCGGCCGTCGAAGGTCTGAATGTCATCCCAGATCGGGAACGCTTCGAGGCATCCGTCGTTTTGTCTGGCGACCAGAACGTCCCGTGCGTAGGCGTCCCATTCGACGGCGCAGATGGTGCGCCATCCAAGCAGTTTGCCGCCAAGAATGCCGCCTCCAGCGCCTGCGAATAGTGCCAGCTCATTCATGCCTCCCTCCCGAAGATGAAGAAAATGAACAAGGCACGGCAGGACAACCACTATGAGTGGCATCGTCCAGCGTGAAGAGTGAGTCCTGTTCTCTCATAGTGGTGCCTGCGCTGAGTCGTTCTCGGGAAATAGGATAGATCGGACGCGGGCGACGAATGCTTCCTTCGATTCGCAATCGCCCGTTATCACGGTGTGAAGCTCTGCAATTTTATCGACCGCCTCGTTTCTTTCGCGCTCCATTTTCCGCGCAAAGTCCGCGAGCGGTTGGCGCACACCTTGGCGTTCCCAGCATTTCGAGAATTGATCCGTCTCCGGCGTCTCAGAAGACCGAGAACCAGCCGCCGGAGGCAACGCCAGTTTCTGAGCGTCCAAGCAGTGTTCGCATCCGCAGGATTCGAGATCAGTGCAGTTTTTACAGGTTCTCATTGGCGTGCCTCTGGATTGTCGTTAGTGTTTTGAGTTGTCATAGTTCGTCACGGTTGGGTTGGGGTGTTTAGCCAAAAAAGAAAGCCCTTCGACCCGTTCTAGGTTATATTCCAGCATCAGGTTTCCTTCGTCCGGCTCGATGAAGGCCGCGAACTTATTGGACATTACCGTGATCGGTTTTTCGGACGCAGCTACGTCCATCAACATTTGACGAGCGAGAGCCTTTAGATTTTCCAGCGGGCGGGGGTTGTCTGTAGTCAGGCAGTGGACGGCGTAAACTGTGCGCCAGTCGAAGACGCGCAGCATCTCATCAATCTGGCTAACAAGACGCGGCACCCCAACGCCTGCCCGCTTTGCTTTCGATGTCTTAGTTTTCTTCATGGTCTTTCTCCTCTGTTGATGCCCGCTCCCGGCAGGCGTTGATGAGCTTGGCGATCACATTGATTGCGTTGACGGTGGGTATGACGCCAGCCGCGACGCTTGCGGCCAGGACGAAGGAATTTCACGGATGATCCGGGTTGGGTAGTGGTTGGCATTTCAGTTTTCGATTCCGGTTTTCCGGCCTTCTTTTTCGCATTTTCGCTTCCACTGGTCGGCATGACTCAGCACGGCGGATGGCCCGATGTTGATCAGCCCCTTGCGGCTATCCGGCTGGACAAAGTCCCACGTGTCCTTCCGCCACTCGTCCGGGATCTCGGCGAACATGTAGGCCGTGAGCAGCTTCCAGTCGGGCTCCTCGACGGAGAGCCAGGCCGTTCGATTCGCCATGAGGCTTTGCTGTTCGAGGTGTGAGAAGTGCGGCCGCTTTTTCCACGCTGGGTTCAGCCCGTTGATTCGGCTTTGGAGCTGGTCCATGTCGGACGCGGCGCTGGTCGGCAAATCATCGCTCCACTCATCGCTTTCCGTCACGGGAGATTTAGAGGGTAATGTACTCTTCTCTTCTCTTCTCTTCTCTACCGTGACGTGACGTGACGCCGTGACGGCCTTTCCCACCACTTGCTCATCCCGCTTTCTCTCGCGGTATTCCTTCGCTCTTTGAGCGTCGGTTTTTGCGCTTCCAGCCCTTTCCTTGGCGGGTGTGTTGTGCTCGGAAAACCTAGGAAACTCAAGGCCTCCACCGTTCATTTCATTCACCCAGCCGACACTTTCCATCGCCTCTCCGAATCCGGGGATTTCCGCGATATCGTCGATGTCAGGCAGTGCCATAAAGGGCGCCACTCCATCTTTTTTTACTGTCTCGTTCAACGCCGCCCAAACGTCGAGCAACGCACATACCGTGACGCGCGTCACGTTTGCGAACGTGACGATTTCTGTGACACTGTCGTGACACGTGACGCGGACAGGATCACTCCACCAATCCATAAAATCGCGTCGACTGACGAGGTGACGGGATAGCGCGATCACCTTCGGGTCATGACGCAGGCCGCGCCGCATTTTGATCCAATCGCTCGCCATTACTTCTTTCCTCCTTTGAGATTGCTTGCGGGCATAAAAAAGCCCACCGAGTATCGCCCATGTTGAACCCCGCGTAAAACCCGACGCGGCATGGACGATATTCGGTAGGCTTTTTCTTTTTCTGGAGTCATGGTTTTAGTCATTCCGGCCGGGTTCACTCGGCGTGGTCGGAACTGGATGGAGTGTTTCATGGTTCGGAAATTTTCTGAACGGGCGCAGAGGTGAATTTCAGAAGAGGATGTCCGGCGTTAAAAAGTGCATGAGATCAGGCAGCGCTTTACGGCATCCCTTCGGCGCCACCCACGGCACGATCACT
>JASGDS010000309.1:0-11714 GCA_047607025.1 Microbacterium sp. | reverse complement strand
GTCACGGACGCTCGACCGGTCGTCGAGATCGCCCGACGATTGCCGCATCGCGATGCGTTCCACAACGGCGTAGTCGTCCGGTGTGACGACGGTGGTCTCGTCCACCCGTACGGCGAAGATGCCTGGTCGGGCGAGGTAGCGGCCACCGGCACTGCCTGCAACGCTCGGGCCAGTGAATGTGGTCGCGAATGAGATGAGAGCGATGCGGCCCTTCGGGGTCGCAAGATAGCGCGGGCGCTGGGCGTCGGCGCGACTGCATCCGCTCCCTGCCGTCACGATGCCGGCGTGGGTGAGCGTGCGCTCGGTGGCAAGGAGCCCTTCAGCGCCCCAGTCGGTTGCGTGGTTGTTCGCCTTCGATAACAGGCTCAGGCCAAAAGCTCGCAGATCGGCCGCGACGGAGGGAGGGGAGAGCGGATAGCCCCCGCCATTGACAGCGGCTCGGGTGCCCTCGAACGTTGCGAGGTCGAAGGTTGAGCTTTCGTGATTGGCGAACCCTGCATCGGCGGTGCGAAACAACGCCGACACGGAATCGATGCTGCTGATGCCGAGGGGGGTGACCGGCTCGCCAGGACCGATCACGTCACCACCGAGGGCGAGGGTGAACCGTCCGCGCGTGCCCGTTGGGTGCGTCGTGTTCATGAGCACTGTCCCGTGACGAATGCGCGCAGATCGGCGTTGAGCTGCGCGCCGATCTCCGGGTCGCTGTACATCATGTGGCCGGCGGCGTACCAACGTGACGTCACACGTTCGCGTGGCAGATCCCATTGGCGTACGAGATGATCAGCGGCGCCCACCGTCGTCAGCGAGTCGTACAGACCCGTGCCGATGAACAGCCGACTCTCCGGCACCGCCTTCATCCAGCGCGAAAGATGGGCGGGATACGGATAGGTATGAAACGGCGACGGCTTGCCCATGGTCATGAACATCCGGGATCCGGGTTCAGCCCATTCCCAGCGCGCGACGGCCTGCTCATCGAACCCACGGTAGCTCGGGCGATCGCGCAGTCCGAGCACCTCATCGAGCAGGATGCTGATCGCGGCGGTGTATGCCGGGGTCAGCCGGAGCGTGGCAGCATCCAACGGTGATTCCCCGACGGCGGCGTCCGCTGCCGGGGCGAGGTATCGCGAATCATTCGTTCCCAGCACGAGGCGCTTTTCAGCGAGCAGACGCGAGCGGAAGTCCTTCTTGCTGATCCACAGCCGCGAGCGTTCAAGCTCTTCAGCCGGGATGCCGATCATCCGGCTCAACCGCTCAGCGACCTCGTGCAGCTGCTGCGGGGCCAGCGCTGTGCCCTGCAGCATCGCCAGTGCTAGTTCGCCCCAGGCATACTCCAGAGCGGCGTCGACGGCATCCTCGACGTGAGCGTGCTCTGTGCCGCCGACGCCGTGAAACCAGGCCACGGCGGCTTTGTAAGGGAGGTTCGCCAACGCGCCGGTCACGTTGCCTGGACGCTCGGCTGTCTCTTGGATGTTCACGGCCTGCCCGAGCAGGGCGATCCCACTGAGCGGGACTGTGTCGAATCCGTGCACTGCCGATGCGAGGAGGGCGGCGCGCTGCGTGCCGTAACTCTCGCCAAGGAAATACTTGGGGGAGTTCCAACGCCCGTGACGTCGGATCCACTCTGTGATGGCGCGAGCGTGGACCTGTGCATCGCCGTCGATGGAGTAGACCTCGGTGAGGTCCGCGTCCGGTGCGACCGACCCGAGTCCCGTGCGTGGCGCGTCGATGAATACGAGGTCGGCCGCGTCCAGGATCGAGGAGGGGCTGTCCTCGATTCCATACGGCGGGAGGGCACCTGCTGCGAGATCGCTCGGCACGCTGGCGCGCAGGGGGCCGATACCGCTCAGATGCAGAAAGGAAGAGGATGCTCCAGGGCCGCCGTTGGTGAGAAAGACGACGGGCCGGGTATTGCGCTGCTCAGGGGGAACCTGGGCGACATAGCTGAAGGCAGAGAGCGTACCGATCTCCTCGCCGGAAGAGATGCGAAGAGGCAACATTTCGATGCCAAGGTCGTAGTCGATGTCCCGTCCGTTGCAGTGCGCGCGGCGCCTGACCGGCTGGTCGGTCATGACGCGCGCTTCTTCGTGCCTGGACCGGACTGCTGCTCAAGCTCGTTGAGATAGTTGTAGATCGTGTGGCGCCCGACCCGCAGGTGCTGCGCGGCGACGGGCACAGCCTCACGCATCGTGAAGAACCCGCGCTCACGGAGCCTACGGACGACCTCGACCTTGTGGGTCTTCTTCATCGCCGAAACCTCGACGCCCGTCTCCGCGACGGCCGCTGCGAGAATGCCCTGCGCCAACTCGTCGACCGAGGTCGGGAACTTCTCAGCCTCGGCGGTCTCGCTGCGCAGCGATGGGTCGATCGTCGTGATCGCGCTGAGCCCGCGCAGCAGTTCCTGTGCACGCAAAACTTCGCTCACGTCGGTGTTGAGGCACAGGCACACGACGGCGCGCCCCGATGGTGCGTAGAAGAAGACGCTCGATGAGCGCATCGGCAGCCCATCTGCGGTCTCCGTGCGGTAGCCGATGAGGTGCTCGTTCCAGCCCGAGGAGAACGTGCGCAGCCCGAGGTCGGTCGCGGGGCCGCCAATGCCCCGTCCCGTGATGTTTCCGCCGATCGCGGCAATGGTGCCCGGCATCTTCGTCAGGTCGTGCAGCACGACCTCGGTCCGCGGCTCGAGGGCTCGAGCGAGGGGCTCTATGATCGGCCCGACGAGGGCGACAACGCGCTTGGCGTGCGCGCGCTCATCCCCTGTGAACTCCGGTGCGCCGCTCAATCCGGCAGTCGTCCCATCAGCATTCATGCCGAGACCATCCTTTCAACACTGCGTCTATTTTTACATGAACTGTCGACTCTGAGAAGAGGGTCACTCGACAGCCTTCTGCGCATCAGAGCGCGAAATTTCCCGTGAAACCAGGAATCTGAGCGACTTCGAAACATGTTCGTTACACAGGTGTTACCCGCGAGTGTTTCACCATGTTGTGTAATTAGATCCAACATTCTGTTGAAGACGACCCTGATCGTCCTGATCCCTCTGGAGGGACACCTTGCGCAGATCCACTCTTCCCCGCTCAGCGCCGGCGATGGCGGCGACCATGGTCGCTACCGCGAGTCTTCTCGCACTCACCGCTTGCACGCCGAGCGTTCCCGGTGACGGCGACAGCGGCGACACCGACACCCTCACCCTCTTGCTGACAGACTCGGTCGACAGCATCGATCCGGTGCTTGCCACCTCGCTCGCCGGCAGGCAGGTGACCTGGCTCACCTACGAATCGCTCGTGCGCGTCGACCCGGAGACCGGCGAGGCGGCACCCGGCCTCGCCGAAGAGTTCTCCTACGACGCGACCTCGGCTCACTTCGTCATCCGCGAAGGCGCGCTGTGCGCCGACGGATCGGAGATCACAGCGGGCACCGTGGCGCGCAACTTCGAGCGCTGGCAGGACCCCGACACCAACGCCCCCCTCGTGGACGCACAGTTCGGGTCGGCCGACTTCACCGTCGAGTTCGACGACGAGGCGCGAACCGTCGATGTCGAGATGACGACGCCCAAGCCGTTCCGCAGTGTCTCACCGGCCTTCACGACGCTCGGCATCATCTGCGACTCCGGGCTGGAGAACCCGGACTCCTTGGAGACGACCTCCGATGGCACCGCGCCGTATCGCATCTCGGAGTACGTCGTCGGCTCGCACGTCACTCTCACCCGCAACGACGACTACGCGTGGGCGCCGATCGACGACTTCGACATCGAAGAGCTGCCGACCACCGTGACGCTCAACATCGTCTCCGACGCCGACACGCAGGTCAACCTGCTGCTCGGTGGTGACGCCGACGGGGCGCTGCTGTCATCGGCGCAACTCGAGCGCCTCGCCGACTCCGACTTCACCACCCAGTTGAGCTCGACCGACCCCTCGCTGCTCCTGTTCAACGAGAACGAGGGATTTGCGGCATCCGACGTGGCCGTCCGACAGGCACTCACCCAGGCGATCGACTTCACCGAACTGGCCGATGTGCAAGGCCAGGGCGCCTATGCCTACGACCTCCTCCGTTCAGCCGACGGAGCCTGCCTCGACGAAGACGCGATGGTCGAGGCGCGACCGACCGGCGGCATCGAGGCGGCACAGCAGACCCTGGAAGATGCCGGGTACACCAAGAACGCCGACGGCATCTACGAGAAGGACGGCACGCCCATCTCGATGACGTTGCTCGGCATGGAGCTGACCAGCGCGGCGACCGAACTCATCATGTCGAACTGGACCGAGGTGGGTGTGGACGTGACGATCGACGACCGCGCCTCGTCGCAGGCCACCGATGTGCTGTTCAGTGGGGCTGGATGGGATGCGGCGATCGTCGGTCTGTCCACGACGATGCCGACCGACCTCGTCGGTTTCATCGCCGGACCCGCCGCGCCGGAAGGCCCCAACTTCGGTGCGATCAACAACACCACGTACCTCCCCCTGATGGGTCAGGCTTCCTCGATGGAGGGACTGACCGGGTGTGACCTGTGGATCCAGGCGGAGGCGGCGCTCGTCGCCGATGCCGACATGGTGCCTGCTTTCGCGACTGACTCCGAGTGGGCTCTCGCTCCGGGCGTGGAGTTCTTCAACTCCTCGTCGCAGATCGACCCGCTCACGCTGCGCAAGAACTGATCACCCGGTCGGAACATCGTGTCTCATACTCACACCGACGCCTCGGGGGTCGTCGACTTGACAGAGCCGACGCCCCTCGGGGGGAGCCGGTCGCCCTGGATCGGCTTCATCGGACGACGGCTGATGACACTCGTCGTCAGCCTCTGGATCATCGCGACGATCGTCTTCTTCCTCACCCGCGCCATCGGCGGCGATTCGGTTCGCGCCTCGGCCGGCCTCAGCGCCACTCCCGAGTACATCGCCGCACGACGCGCCGAACTCGGGCTGGACGACCCTCTCCTCGAGCAGTACCTGCGTTTCCTCCGACAGCTCGTCACGTTCGATTTCGGGGAGTCGATCTCCACCGGCAATGCCGTTGCCGTCGAGATCGGCGCCCGATTGCCCTATACCGTGCAGCTCGGACTCTATGCGTTCGTCTTCTCGATGCTCGTGGCGGTGCCGTTGGGCATCTGGATGGCGGTGCTCACCGAGAACGGCCGTGGCGACCGCCTCAACGCCATCTACAACGGCTTCTCGGGCTTCTTCGCTTCGATCCCTGACTTCCTGATCGCGATCGCGCTGGTGATCGTCTTCGCCGTGCGATTGCGGTGGCTGCCGGCCGCCGGCGGCAATGGGCCTGAGGCCTTCATCCTCCCGGTGCTCACCATGTCGCTCGGACTCATCGCCGTGTTGAGTCGCCTGATGAAAAGTGAATCCACCCGTGTGTTGCGTGAGGAGTATGTACGAACAGCGCGGGCGAACAACCTCGCACCGCGCGTCGTGCTGTTCCGGCACGTGCTTCCCAACGTCATGACGGCGACGCTCACCTATTCCGGGATGACGCTGGCGACCCTGATGGGCGGCGCCGTGATCACCGAGACGGTGTTCGGCTGGCCCGGCATCGGCAACCTCATGGTCAAGGCCATATCCGTGTACGACTACCCGCTGATCGCTGGGATCGTGCTCATCGTCGCGACTTTCTCGCTCGTGGCCACCTTCATCGTCGACGTCGTGCTCGCGAGGGTCGACCCCAAGTCCCTGATCGGGAGCAGCTGATGACCACCACCGCCGTCACCGCCATCCGTTCGCCGCGACGCGTGCTGCTCCGGGTCTTCACGAGTCCGGCAGGAGTGACCGGAGCCATCATCGTCGGGTTCTGGCTCGCGGCCGCGCTGCTCGCACCGATCGTGCTGCACGCTGCTGCGACCGAGCACGACACCGCGAACCTCCTGCACGGCCCGACCCTCGCGCATTGGCTCGGAACCGATGCGCTCGGACGGGATGTGCTGGCGCGCGTTCTCGTTGCCAGCCGACTGACGCTCGTGCTCACCTTCGGGGCCGTGACCATCGGCCTCGTGCTCGGCACAGCCCTCGGTGTGCTGGCCGCCATCCTCGGGCCGGCCGCCCGCAGGATCCTGTATCAGTTCACGGCCGCGGCGATGGCTTTCCCCTCGATCATCCTCGCGCTGCTGCTGGCCACCATGATCGGCAGATCGGGCTGGGCGGCCATGCTGGGGCTCGCGATTGCGAGTGTTCCCTCAACCGCGCGACTCGTCCTCACGCTCACCAGCACCGTCGCCGGCACCGACTACGTAGCCAGCGCCCGAATGCTCGGCGTCCCGCCCGTCCGGCTGATCTGGCGGTACATCGTGCCCAACGTGGCCGAGCCGATCATCACCCTCACGATCGTCACGATGGGGTCGGCGCTCATGATGATGTCGGCGATGTCGTTCCTGGGCATCGGCGTGCAGCTGCCCGACTTCGACTGGGGCGGCATGATCAGTGAGGCGATGGTCGACATCTACACCACACCATGGACGACTCTGGGCCCTGCCGCCGCGATCGTCATCGCGGGCATCGGATTCAATCTTCTCGGCGAGAAGCTCGCCGAGCTCCTCGACCCGCGCGGCATGGTCTCGACGCCGAAGCGGGTCCGGCGTGGCGCTCGCGGCGCTGGCGCGCGGCAAGAAACCACCGCGATTCAGACGATCCGGGGCACCGGGGGTCTCTCCGCGCTGCCCGATGACACCATCGTTGCGGTGCAGGGTTTGCGTGTCCACACGGGAGAGGGCGCCGAGTGCAAGACGCTCGTGCATGGAGTCGATCTCGTCATCCGACGCGGTGAGCGGGTCGGCGTGGTCGGAGAGTCGGGGTCGGGCAAGAGTCTCACGATCTCTGCCCTGGCGCACATGCTTCCCGGTGTTTTGTCCGCCGAGATGGACGCGCATGTGTTCCTCGGCGAGAGTCTGCTCGGCGTCCGGACGGCGAAGCTTCGTCGCCTCATCGGCGCGAAGATGCCCATGATCTTCCAAGACCCGATGTCGTCGCTGAACCCGGCGTTGACGATCGGCCGACAAATGCGGGACAAGCTCGAGGCGCACACATCGCTGCGAGGAAGGGCGGCGCGCGACGCGTCCGTCGACGCGCTGCGCAGCGTCGGGATCCCAGAGCCAGAGCGTCGCCTGGGGCAGCATCCCCACGAGTTGTCGGGAGGTCAGCGCCAACGCGTCATGATCGCGATGGCGATGCTCGGAGACCCGCAGGTGATCCTCGCCGACGAGCCGACCACGGCGTTGGACGTGAGCGTTCAAGCGCAGGTCGTTGATCTGCTTCGAACGGTGAACGAGCAGCGGCAGGTCGCGATCGTCATGGTCTCGCACGATCTCGCGCTCATCAGCAGGGTCTGCGACCGTGTGATCGTGATGTACGACGGGCGCATCGTCGAAGAGGGGCCGACCGCGGCGGTTGTCGCACAGCCGCAGCATCCGTACACAAGGGCGCTCCTCGGTGCGGTTCCTGACCTCTCGCGCGGCACGGAACATCGCTTGGCGACGATCGATGACTATTCGTGGAACACCGACGAGTACCGATCCGCCCACCCTGTGCCCAGGCACGAGGACTGGCCGACGACGCCGGAAGGGAGAATGACGGCATGACCGCGATCCTGAGGGCGGATGACGTCCACGTCACCTACGGGCATGGCCGCGCCCGCAACCGTGCGTTGCGCGGTGCGACCGTCGAAGTGACTCCCGAGCGTTCGCTCGGGCTCGCTGGGGAGTCGGGCTCGGGAAAATCGACACTCGCGCGCGTGCTCGTGGGTTTGCAGACTCCGACATCGGGCACGGTCACCTGGAATGGAATGCCCATCGCCGCGCTGCCCGCACGCGGGCCGGGTTCGCGCGCTCGTGTCGTGCAGATGGTCTTCCAAGACCCGATGTCGTCTTTGAACCCGAGGATGACCGCCGGCGAGGTGCTTCGCGAGGCGCTCGTTGTCAACGACATCGCGGGTGATGCACGTGCCGAGGTACTGCGCCTCCTGCGCCTCGTGGATCTCGACGCCGCAGCCGTCGACAAGTACCCCTTCCAGTTCTCCGGCGGCCAGCGTCAGCGGATTGCCCTCGCCCGTGCACTCGCCGTCAGGCCGGAGGTGCTTGTCTGCGATGAGATGACAAGCGCGCTGGATGTCAGCGTCCAGGCCGCCGTACTCAATCTGCTCCGCGATATCAGAGCGCAGAGTGGTCTGGGCCTCGCGGTCGTCTCGCACAATCTTGACGTGCTCCGATACCTCTGCGACGAGATCGCAGTGATGAGGAACGGCATCGTCGTGGAGCAGTCGGCCGCGGAGGAGCTGTTTGCTTCTCCGCGGGATCCGTACACGCGCAGCCTGCTCGATGCCATCCCTCGCTTCGCGCACACCCCTGGCGGCGGGGGTGGCGCATGATCGATCGCGACGCGCTTGAGCGCCATTTTCCGCACCGCCCCGGTGGATACTTCGACCAGGCTGCGGTCGGCACAGCGCCGCACGAGGTCTCTGTAGCCGTCGCAGGCGTGGCCGAGGCGCTTTCGCGCGGCACACAGGGATCAGCTGCCTGGCACGAGTTGACCGACCGTGCGCTGGAACTGCTGTCGATCGACCTCGGCGTTGACGCCGAACGGCTCATCGTGCTCGGCAACACGAGTGAGGCGATCAACGCCGCCGCGCGAGCCATCCGGTTCGAGCCGGGCCAGTGCGTGCTGACATTCTCCGATGATTTTCCGAGCCCGCGGCTGCCGTGGACCACGCTGGCTGAAGTGGCGGTTCGCGAGATTGCGCCGGGTGACGGCGATGAGCGCACTGACGTGCTGATCGATGCCATCGATGAATCGACGCGCGTTGTCTCGGTGACGCACGTGCACGCATCCACGGGGACTGTCGTCGATCTCGAGCGCGTTGCGGAAGCCTGTCATCAGGTCGGCGCGCTCCTCGTCGTTGACGGCGCTCAATCCGCCGGGGTGCTCGCAGGCAGTGCGCGCCACGCGGACGTGTACGTCGGCGCCTCGTACAAATGGCTCCTCGCGGGATTCGGTGCGGCCGTCGTCGCCACAAGTGTGCGTTTCGACGCTGAGGCTCTTCCTCGTTTGCGCGGGTACATGAACCTTCCCCCGTCGCCGCGGCTGGCAGTCGGCCACAGCAACCTTTACGGACTCGCCGCACTCCAGGCATCCGCCGAGGTTCGCCACGAGATCGGGCTTTCCGAAATGAGGGCACACACCCGTGCGGTTGTGGCTGCACTCTCCGATGGAATCACGAGCCTGGGCTACACCACTGCATCCGCGCACGCGGGTGCAGGCATCCTTTCTGTCGACATCCGCGATGGCGAAGCGCTCGCGGCCGAGCTGCGCGAGCGAGGTCTCTCCACGGCTCTGCGCGGTGGCCGCCTACGGCTCTCGCCCTCATTCACTACCACCGACCGAGACGTCGAGCGCCTGCTCGACGCGCTGGACACGCTGGCCCCCGCGCATCGCGCATGATCCGGCATCGCACAACGAAAACAGGAACACCATGACCAGCCAGACCGCCTCGCTTCCGAAGCCGAAAGGCCCCTACGCGACGACCTACCGTGTCGGCGACGTGCTCTATCTCTCCGGTCAGGGTTCGATCGATCCCGTCAGCGGGGAGACGGTGCTCGGCGACATCAGAGAGCAGACGACCAACACCCTGGCCAACATCGAGGCACTGCTCATCTCGGAGGGGTTTGCGCTGGCAGATCTCGCACAGGTCACGTGTTACCTGACGAACATGGCAGACTGGCCCGCGATGAACGAGGCCTACGCGTCGTACCTCGGCGAGCGCGCTCAGCCGGTGCGGACCGCAGTCGAAGTCGCCGCGCTACCGTTCGGACTCAACGTCGAGGTGACGTGCATCGCCCACAGGAAGGGCTCGTGTTGACCTCGCCCCCTCGGTGCGAACTCGACTTCACTCCCATCCGCGACACGGACGATGGGGCGTGGGGTGGGTTCGAGGTGCGGTGGCGTGCGGAGCTTGAGCCCATCGTCGCGGGGGAGATTGTGCTTCAGCTTCCCGAGCAGATCGCCTCCGTGCCAGGGGTGCCGTATCGCACCGCCGACATCCTCCTCGCTGACGCGCGCGGCTCCCTGGACCTCATCGAACTTGCGTCGACAACGGACTCCTCCGGAACGACCCGCCGATGGGCGGCCTCTCGTGACACGGCAGGGGTCCTCGAACTCGCCCTGCGTGCTCCGGTTCGCATCATCGATCCGCAGACACCTGTCGGGCCCCTGTTCGACTTGCGCGCGGAACCGCTCGGTCTGTTCGGCGCGGGGGTCACCTTCATCCCGCTGCCGGTATCCGACGACGTCTTCGACGTGACGTTGCGGTGGCATCTGGCCGACGGTGTCGCCGCCGTGTCGAGCCACGGTCTCGGCGATCAGTCCTGGACGGGGCCGCTGCAGACGATCGCGTACGCGTACTACGCGGCCGGAACGCCTCGGCAGGTCATGGCAGACAGTGGACGGTTCGGCCTTCATGCCTTCAGCGAGGTGCCCTTCGATCTCGAGGCGATCGCGTGCTACATCGGTGAGCTGCAGGCGGTCATGGCCGCATTCTTTGATGATCCTGATCCGAACTACCACGTGTTCGTCCGTCGCAATCCCGGCACTGGATCGGGAGGCACCGCATTGCCGGGTTCGTTCGCGTTCGGATATTCGCCGATCCAGCAGCCCGATGCTTCAGAGCTGCGGTCGCTGCTCGCGCATGAGATGGCGCACAACTGGCCGCGGCTCGACACAGGTCACAGTGAAGGTGCCTGGTACACCGAGGGCACCGCCGAGTATTACTCGCACGTTCTGCCCCTGCGGGCGGGGCTGCTCTCATCTGCGGGCTTCGCCGCTCAGCTCAGCGAGCGCATCCAGGGGTACGACATCAACCCTTTGCGATCGCTCGATAACGAGGCCGCAGGAGACGCATTTTGGGCAGACGCTCGGGCGCAGCGGATCCCGTACGGACGCGGGCTGCGGTACCTGATCGCGACGGAGCTCCAGATTCGTCGAGCCACGGGTGGGGAGCGCAGTCTCGACGATGTCGTGCTCGATATTCTCGCCGCCCAGCGCCGTGGTGAGCGGATCGGGGTCGACGGCTGGCTGGAACGCGTCTCCGCGCTTGTCGGCGAAGACGCCCGCGTGCACTACGACACGATGCGATCGGGCGGCGCGATCGAGATCCCGGATGCCGTATTCGAAGGCTGTGTCCGCCCGATCCCTGCGGTGAGGTGTGAGTTCGATCTTGGCTTCGACCTTGCGTCCTTCCAGGGGGAAGAGCGCCGCGTAAAAAGCCTCGTGCCTGAGTCAGCTGCGGCTGCCGCTGGTATGCAGGAGGGCGACCGGCTCGTGGAACGCTCGCTCGCGCACCACCTGATCCGACGCAGCGATGTGCCGATCGAGATCGCAATCATGCGTGACGGCGTTGCTCGCCGCATCCGGTATATCCCGAGCGGACGCACAGTGCCGACACTCGAGTGGCGAGTAGTGGATGCGGAGGAGGGGCAGTGAGCATGCTGTCACGCTGGGGGCGTGCCGCCGGCCCTGCTCATATCGCGACCGGTGTAGATGATCCGAATCCGCCCTGCAGTGCACGCTGGGACGAACTGGAGCTGCTCGGGCCCGACGGCGAGATCGATGGAACGATTTCGGCGACATCGTACGTCGTCGACGACGGCGCTGACCGGCCCGTCACTTTCCTCTGGAACGGGGGCCCTGGCGCCTCGTCGTCGCCGCTCCACGCGCGAGCCTTCGGCCCGTGGATCCTCG